>DATHVS010000020.1:0-3573 GCA_035461195.1 Nocardioidaceae bacterium | reverse complement strand
GGAACGCGATCGTCCGGTCGCGCCCGGCTTCGGGGAAGACCAAGGACACACCGCGGGCCAGCGGGTCGGGGAGGTAGGGGAGGGTCAGGTCGTCGACGTCGTGCACGACGTACTGCCCCGGCGCCGGCGGGTCGCCGGCAGGCAGCGGCAGGGTCTTCGGCTTCGCCTGCGGCGGGTCGGCCTGGGTCTCGAGGCGCACGCCCGGCTGGGCGACCCGCTTGCCGGGCTTGGTCAGGTCGGCGCGGTCGACGTCAAGGAACGACCCGTCCTCGCTGATCGCCCACGCCAGCATCTTCTTCCGCTCCGCGGCCGTCGCCGTGCCCATCGCGAGGTCGAACTTGCCGTGCAGCTCGGCCTGGACCTGGCTGGTCTTGGGCGGCGCGAGGTGGCGCTCGGCGGTGGCGGCGTAGCCGAGGCCCGGGTGGGCAGCCTCGCTCTGGGAGGCGTACGTCGCCGGGTCGGTCACCGTGATCGCCAACGTGTCGGGGTCCTGGGTGACCCCGGACCGGACGACCATGACGCGCAGCGACTCGCCCTCGGTGAACCGATGCCGTGCGACCGCCGCGGGAGGCTGCACCGGGTCCCAGCGCAGGAACGGCCGCAGCTTCGTCACCATCCTGAGCGCCGACACTGCGAGGTCGGCGATTGAGCCGGTCACGGCACGGGTCGAGCCCGACACCGGCTGCGCGGCCAGGTGTGACACGGCCAGCGCCGCGAGGGCCCCGATGTCGGTGACCGCCGTGTCGACCACGAGCGGCTGGTCGGGGTCGGCGACCGCCCGGGCGGCGACCTCGTTCACGAGTCCCCGTCGGCTCGCACCCCTGACGTCCACAACGGGCGCCGGCCGCGCCGCGCGGCGCTCACGCAGCCGCGCGGTGACGAGGTCGGTGAGAAGCTCCGGGGGCTCCTCGGCCACGACCTCAGGGGCCGGGGCCATCCGGCGGGCCTCGAGCACCTCGTGCGCCGCCTGCCTGAGCCCGCCCGACCAGAGAGCGGCAGCCTCCAGGGACGGTAGGGCGGTGGCCGAGAGGGCCGACTCGACCTCGGTGACCGGCGCCGTGGGCGCGGGGTTGAGGTCGTGCGGACGGGAGTTGCCGGCCAGGTCGACCGACCAGGCCCGGAACGCGTAGGACCGCCCGAACCGCAGTCGTGGCAGCGTGCCCGGTCTCGCCTCATGGGCGAAGGTGATCGGGTGCGGCGGCTTCTCCCCGGCGGCGGCGTTGTCGGGGGTGTCCTCCACGACCTCGTCGGCGCCGTCGTTGCGGATCCGTTTGCCGGGACGGGGTGCGGACAGGCTCCAGCCCTCCCAGCCGAACATCGCCTCGTGCACATGGATCGGCGAGTCCACGACGCCGGTGGTCTCGTGGGCCGTCGTGCCCTGGATGAAGCCCTCCTCGGCGAGGTCGTCGAGGACCTTGCCGTGTCCCTTCACACGGACGTCGGTGAGCCGCGAGTGCAGGGAGAACCACCGCTTGACGTGGTCGTCCCAGACCTCCACGCGCAGCCCACGCGTCACGTCCTCGGCCCGCAGCGTGCTCTCCGTGCCGCCGGCCAGCTCCGCCTCGAGCGCCGCCTGCCGACCAAGCTGATGCCTGGTGCTCAGCGCCTGGCCGGTGCGGGCGATCGTGAACCCACTCGCGCGCAGGGCGGCGGTGGCGGCGTGGACGGGGTCGCCGTTCTGCTCCACCTGGAGCAGCCGCGGGATGGTCCACAAGAAGCGCTCGGTCTTGATCGCGCTGCCGTCGGTGTCGACGTCGAGCACCACGAACCGGTCCTCGTCGCCGAGGGCGAGCGCACCCTGACTCCAGTCCGAGCCGGACGCGGGGGTGAACAGCGCGCCGTCGGCGGCCTGCTCGCAGCGCACCTTGGTGGTCCGGCAGGTGGCTGGAGCAGCGCCGGGCAGGAGGATCCGGGCGGTGAGCCACTGCGACTTCGCGAGGCGGGCCGTGTCGGCGCGCAGGTCGACGACGAGCCCCAGCCTGCGCATCAGCTCGGGGTGGTCGCCGGTCATCGTGCACCGCTCGTGGAACTCCGGCTCGGGTGCCTCCGGTCGGGTGGCCGCCGCCTCCGGGTCGGGACGGGAGCGGTACTCGCCCTGGGACTCGGGGCGCTCGTAGAAGCGGCGCACCCGGTGCAGCTCGACCGCCATCCGCTCCATGAACCCGCCGAGACCGCCCTGGAGACCGAGGGTCCGCGGCTGGTCGGCCCACCGTTCGAGGGGGGCGCCCTCGACGATCTCGTCCAGCCACTCGGTGACCTGCGACTCGTCGTACCGTCCGCGGCCGTGGTGCTCGCGGTCGAGCATCTGGACCATCGTCTGAAGCAGCGGACGGGTGAGCGGGTGGTCGCGGGGGGCCGGGGGTGAGGTGGGGTCGGCGTACATCGTGACCAGATGGACGGCCTTGGCCAGGGTGGCGACGGTGCGGGTGTCGAAGCTGCGCCAGCTGCGGTCGTCCCACCGCGGCACCTGTTGCCCGAGCACCGGCGTCGCCTTGCCGAACAGCTTGCGCCACAGCGGAGGGTCGACCGGTTCGAGCAGCGGCTCGCAGTCGATCGGTCCGTTCTGGTCGAACAGCTCGACGCGGGCTCCGCGCTTGACGTGCCTGCCCCAGTCGCGGAACGTGGGGAACTCCCCGAGTGGCTCCTGCGGTGCCGACGGGGTGAGCTTCGGGGCCACGAACAGCGACACGTGGAAGTCGCTGTCTGCGCGGGCCGAGTGCGGCAACGCGCAGACCAGGAACCGCTCCGACTGCATGGTCACTCCTCCGCGAAGGCGAGACAGTACTGATCCCAAGCAGGCGAGGTCCCGCTCTCCGCGCCGAGGATCTCGCGGAAGGAGGGGTCGCCGTTGGAGCCGGCCAGCTTGCGCTCGGCGCTGATCCTCACCGTGCCCGAGAAGAACAGCACCTCCACCTCGACGGTGATGGTGGCGCGGCCGATCATCTTCCCGGTCGGGAAGTCGTAGAGGAGCTCCATGTAGAGCTCGATGGACGCGCTGATCAGGCCCAGCACGTCGACCTCGCCACGGAGCCGGAAGTAGCCGGTCAGCGACCCGGCCTCGCCCTCGAGCCGGATGTAGATGCCGACCATCGCCGAGATCGAGCCCGACGCGACACCGAAGTCCACCGACAGAGCCGCGCCGGCTTCCAGGCCGAGCTCGAGCACGTCGAGGCCGTCGGGGGCGACCCGGATCAGGAACCAGCCACCACCACCGAGCGCCATCACGGTGAGCGTGAACGGTCGCTCGCGCGTGCAGAAGTTGAAGCCGACGGTGACGGCCTTGCCGAGGAACGGGACCGAGACGTCTGCCCCGAGGGACATGTTGGAGAGGTTGAAGACACCGACGGCGACGCTCGGCAGCGCGAGCGTGAAGCCGGCGGTGGCGCCCTCGGTGGTGACGTCGAGGTACGGCGGGTCGCTGAACCCGTCGAAGGGGATCAGGTCCTTGATCACCTCGACGAAGGACAGCACGCCGAGGAACTCGATCTCGCCGAGGACGACGTCGACCTCGGGCTTGCCCGAGCTGCCCGCCTTGAAGAACATGTGGTCGAACGGCACCCGCATCAGCGGCGC
>DATHVS010000019.1:0-51118 GCA_035461195.1 Nocardioidaceae bacterium | reverse complement strand
GATGACGAGGTCGTACCCGTCGAGGGCGCCGGGGTGGTACTCGTCGTGACGGACCACCGCGCTGGTCATGCCCATGACGGCGAGGACGTGACGGAGCATGTTCACGAAGTCGTCCTCGCCGTCGAGGATGACCGCGGTCCTACCTTTCAGCTCCGGCGCCGGCGGTGACCCGCCCTGGTCGGTGAGCCAGAACTTGCTCAACCGCTGGTTGCGGGAGTTCAGCGCGATGAGGACGTCCTCGTCCTGGGCCAGCTCGGCCACCCCGTCGGGGGCCGACCCCGGACCCGGGACGAGCCCGAACGCGGTCAGGATCCCGCCGGCCTTCGCGTGGGTCTCGACGACCTCGTAGTCGGCTACGGAGTCCCGGACGAGCGTGGCCCCCGCGGTGACGGTGAGCCGGCCGTCCGGGGAGACGTCGGCGGTACGGATCACGATCGGGGAGTCCGCGGTGGGGCGACCCTCCGTGTCGCGCCCGAGCAGGGCGAGCGCCGCGCCGTAGTAGCCGCGGCCCTCCGCCTCGTACTGCTTGATGAGCCGGCAGGCGTTCTCGACGGGCGACCCGGTGACGGTTGCGGCGTACATCGTGTCGCGCAGGACCTCACGCACGTCGCGGCTGCTGCGCCCGGCGAGGAGGTACTCGGTGTGCACCAGGTGCGTCATCGGCTTGAGGAACGGCCCGAGCACCTGGCCGCCCTCGTTGCAGACGTCGCACATCATCTTGAGCTCCTCGTCCACGACCATGAAGAGCTCGTAGATCTCCTTCTCGTCGGCGAGGAAGTCGAGCAGCGCCTGCTTCCGCTCGGCCGGGTCGTCGTGGCCCCGGAGCCGGAAGGTGCCGCTGATCGGGTTCATCCGCACGTCACCGCCGTGGACGCTCACGTGCCGCTCGGGGCTCGCGCCGACGAGGTACCGCTCGCCGGTGAAGAAGACGTAGGTCCAGTAGGCGCCACGCTCCTTCTCCAGGAGGCGGCGGAACACGGTCAACGCCTTGCGCGCGTCCCAGTCCCTCAGGCGGGCCCGGTAGTGGCGGCCCACGACGAGGTTCGCGCCCTCCCCGTTGCCGATCTCGTCCTCGATGATCCGGTCGACGACCTCGGCGTACTCCTCGTCGGAGGTCTCGAAACCGCCGCGATCCTCGAACTCCACCTCCTCGTCGGGGAGCGCTGCGAGCATCTCGGCGAGGGGCACCTCGACCTCCGTGTCGACGTGCACCACCGTCAGGGGCGCGCCGTCGTCGTGGGCTTCGAAGCCGCGCTCGGCGACCTGCCGGAACGGGATCGCGAGCAGCCGGTCGAACCGTCTGCCCTCACGCGGCGGGCCCTCCTCGAGCGGGACGTCCACGAGGCTCTCCACCTCGCTGCGGGTGCCGGCGACCAGCGTGACCGTCGCCGCGTCACGCAGGCGGATCGCCGCCCAGGCCTCGTGCCGCACCAACGCGTCGAGCGCCTGCGCCGCCGAGGAGGAGAGGGGTGTGCTCATGGTGCAGCAACGCTACATCGCCCCCTCCCCGCCCACCCGGCGCGTCCGCCGCACGAAACCCCGCCCACCCGGCCGGTCTGCCGCGTGGTTGGAAACGTCAGAGGGCCGGCAGATGGGCCGGGTCGACGGGTTTCTGCCCGGCAGATGGGCCGGGTCGACGGGTTTCTGCGCGGCGTTCACGCCGGGTCGGCTGTGGAGACGGTGACCATCCGCTGGGTGGCGCGGGTGAGCACGACGTAGAGCGTCGCCCGCCCGGTGAGTGACTCCGCCTCGATCTCCGACGGCTCGACCACGACGATCCCGTCGAACTCCAGGCCCTTCGTGTCGAGGCCGGTCAGCACCGCGATACGGGCGTCGGCCCCACCGAGGCGGTCGTCGCCGAGCTCGTCCCAGGTGTCCAGCCACGTCTGCGCGGAGGTACGACGGGCCGCGGCCACGACGATCCCGACCGTGCCCTCGACGGCCGCGGTCAGCTCGACGACCGCGGCGCGGACCCCTGCCTCGAGGTCGTCGACGCGCCGCTCCTCGGGGTCGATGCCGGTGGAGCGGACCGCGTTGGGCAGGTCCGCGTCGAGCCCGACCCTGGCGGCGTAGGCCGCGGCGAAGTCGTAGATCTCCTTGCTGTTGCGGTAGTTCGTCGACAGGTGGAACTCGTGACGGGGCTTGTCGCCGAATGCCTCGTCGCGAGCACGGGACGCCTCGTCGGGCACCGGCCACGACGACTGGGCAGGGTCGCCGACGACCGTCCAGCTGGCTGCGCGGCCACGGCGTCCTACCATCCGCCACTGCATCGGGGAGAGGTCCTGAGCCTCGTCGACCAGGACGTGCGCGTAGGAGTCGTCCTCGGTGCGGGTGGCGGTGCGGGGGCCGGGGGCGTAGTCGCGGTCGGCGATCGTGGTGACCTCGCGAGTGTGCTCGTCGACGAGGTGGGCCAGGGGGTCATCCTCGTCGTCGTGCCGGTCGGGGAGGTCGCCGAGCTGGTAGCGCAGCTCGTCGAGCAGGGGTACGTCCTCCACGGACCAGTCCGGCCCGCCACCGTCGTGGGACCAGGACTTCGTCAGCAGCGCCCTGTCCTCCTGAGACACCACGCCCTCCCCGACCCGGGCGAGGAGCTCGGGGTCGGCGAGCCAGCGGAGCACCTCGGTGGCGTCGAGCGGCGGCCACCACGCGAGGACGAAGTCGAGGAACGCAGGGTTGCCCAGCATCTCGCCGTCGAACTGCTCGCGGCCACGGTCGCGGCCGCGCTCGCCGCGGACCTGGCGCCACATGAGGTCGAGCAGCGCCTGGGGCACACGGGACAGCTGGCGGTTGCGCTTGCTTTGGGAGAGCAGCTGCCGCCGCAGCTGGGACAGGTCGCGCGAGGTCAGGACGATGTTCTCGTCGCGGTAGAAGATCCGAAACTCCCGCGGAGTCCCCGGCACGGCCTGACGCGCGGTGCGGCGCATCAGCTCGGCCATCCGGGCCGACCCCTTGACGTCGGCGACGGCGGGGTCGTCGTGGCGGACCCCCTTGATGCCGTCGACCACCTCGCCCAGAGAGCGAAGCGCGACCGCCGTCTCGCCGAGCGAGGGTAGGACGCGCTCGATGTAGCGCATGAAGACGCCAGACGGCCCGACGATCAGCACGCCACCGCCCTCGTAGCGACGGCGGTCGGTGTAGAGCAGGTAGGCGGCCCGGTGCAGGGCGACCACCGTCTTGCCGGTTCCGGGACCACCGGTGATGAGCACGATCCCCTTGCCGGGGGCCCGGATCGCCTCGTCCTGCTCGGCCTGGATGGTGGCGACGATCGAGTGCATGGAGCGGTCACGGGCGCGCGACAGCTGGGCCATGAGAGCACCCTCGCCGACGATCGGCAGCCGGTCGGCGGTCGGGTCCTCCGAGTCGAGGAGGTCGTCCTCGACCGCGACGACCTCCTGACCCGCGCACCGCAGCACCCGTCGACGTACAACGCCCTGGGGGTCCGCGGCGGTCGCCTGGTAGAACACCGCGGCCGCGGGGGCACGCCAGTCCACGAGGAGGGAGTCACGGTTCTCGTCGCGCAGGCCGATCCGTCCGATGTAACGCGGCCCCTCGTCCTCGTCGCCGAGGTCGAGCCGGCCGAAGACGAGTCCCTCGTGGGCGGCGTTCAGCGTGGCGAGACGCTTCGCGGCCTGGAAGACCATGGCGTCGCGCTCGACGAGCCCACCCTCGTGGCCGAGCCGGCCACGGCCGTGCCCCTCCTTGGCGAGGGCCTCCGCCTGCGTGGCGGCGTGCTCGAGCTGGAGGTAGACGCGGTCGACGAACTCCTGCTCCCGCGCAATCTCCTGCTCAGCGATGTCAGCGGACAAGATGGATCCACCGCTCCTCAGACGTCTAGGTGCGCTTTCCGTCGTTGGAAAACCGAGTCGTCAACTCTACCCCGCCCGCGCCCGCCTCTCGTGCGGTTTGCCGCCGGAAGTGGGACACACCGCCCCCGCCCATGGTCACGGTCCGGGCTCGGTCAACAATTTCGCTGCGCGCGACCTCGGGACCGCCATATGCTGCCTCGACCTAATTCTCACTCTTTCACCAAGGATGTCATCGTGAAGCTCTCGCTCGGGCGATCCCTCACCACTCTCGCGGTCGCGGCCGGCCTCACGCTCGCCGCAGCCGGTCCTGCCGTTGCGCAGAGCCACACCCACCTCGACGCCCGCGGCGACGTGACGGCGTACTCCATGCAGACCGAGGAGGAGGCACCGGCTCCCAACG
This sequence comes from Nocardioidaceae bacterium, assembly GCA_035461195.1. Taxonomy (GTDB): domain Bacteria; phylum Actinomycetota; class Actinomycetes; order Propionibacteriales; family Nocardioidaceae; genus Nocardioides_C. Next base: position 46,912 of record DATHVS010000019.1, on the reverse strand, counting down.
TGAAGAACGGTGACATCGTGCGCACCGCCCTCCACCACCGGCAGCACCGGATCGCGGTCCGCATCAAGTTCGTCGATCTGCGCCGCGTCGGCTTCCGCGGCGACGGCATTCGCGTGGTCACCAACGAGGGCGTCCGCCGCGAGGTGACGACCTTCGCGAGCCCAGGGATGTGGCGCGGCGAGGCCGAGATGATGCGGCCCAACGGGAACCCCGTCGATTGTGACATCAAGCTCGGCATGGACTACGACAAGAACGTCGTGACCGTGAGCTTCCCCCGGAAGTGCGTCAGCGACCCACGCTGGGTCCGCATCGGCGTCGGGTCGTTCTGGGCCCAGATGGAGGCCGAGAAGGCCTTCATGGACGACGCGCAGCGCGACGGCAAGGTCTACGAGAACCTCAGGCTCTCCCCACGCCTGAAGCGAGGCTGACCCGAACCAGGAGCCGCCCGGCCGTCCTCGGCGTGGCCACTGGCGCTCTCGGCCGGGGAACGTCCGTACACGCCGGCACCGACCACCATGTCGCGATGCTCGACCAGCGTGTTGTCGGTGCTGCGGTCACGGAGCCAGACCCTGACGGTCATCGGCTCCCCGGGCGTGAGCCCGAGCCTCGCAACCGCCTCCTCGATCTCCGCTGCTCCAACGGTCCCCTCGGCTGCGGCGTGCTCCGGTCGGCTCGCCTCGCAGGTCAGGCCGAACAGGAACGTGCCGTTGACCGAGACGCTCACCGCGTGGTCGTCCGCGGCAGGTCCGAAGCAGACCGGCGCGATCTGCAGGCCGGGGTCTGCCTCGGGCACGGGCGCGGTGAAGACCAGCTCGCTCTCACCCCGGTCCCCGACCCGGGCGCCGAGCAGCTGCCGGTCGTTGGCCTCGGCCGGGAAGGTGACGCCGTCCTTGGTGTAGCCGTTGGTCACCGTGGGTCCGGGTTCAGCTTCCGCAGGCCCCGGCGACGGCGTCCCCCCAGGTACGACGGCCAGAGCGATCGCGGCCACCGCGGCGACCACGCCGCCCCCTGCCACGGCAGCGCGACGGCGTCGCACGATCCGGACCCGGTCGTGGACCGCGCCGATCCTGGTCGGTGCCCCGACGTCGTGGACCTCGTCGCCCCGGTCGTGGAGAAGGCTCCTCAGCTCGTCGGTCCTCATCGCGCTCCACCTTCCTCGGTCACGGGCACCAGGGCCGGGTCGATACGCAGCTTGGCCAGCGCCTTGCTCGTCTGGCTCTTCACCGTGCCGACCGAGCACTCGAGGACCCGGGCGGTCTCGGCCTCGGTGAGGTCCTCGAAGTAGCGGAGGACGACCACCGCCCGCTGTCTGCGAGGGAGTCGACCAAGCGCGTCCCACAGGTCGTGGGTCCCGGCCGAGCCGTCGGCGTGGTCGGCGCCCTGCTCCTCCGGCAGGTCCCCGACCGGCTGCTCGCCGCGCCACTTGCGGCGCCACCACGAGGAGTAGGTGTTGACGATGACCTTGCGGACGTACGCCTCGTGGTCGCCATCGATCCGCGACCAGGCGAACCACGCCTTGGTCAGCGACGTCTGCAGCAGGTCCTCCGCCAGCCCGTGATCACGGGTCAGCAGGTACGACGTGCGCAGCAGCCGGCTCGACCGCGCTGCGACGAACTCGTCGAACTCAGGTCGCACGCCCATCTGTCTCCCCCGTCCGGACGACGGATGCTGCTCCTGCGTCGTGACCGTGGCACCGTGCGCGCTCACCCGTCCTCCTCGCGGCGACCGGCCGGTGCCGGTCTCACCGAGTAGGACCTGGTGGCCTCTGCGAATGGTTGCCTGCGTGCGTCAGTCTGGTCTCAACCGGGGCCGCGGACAGTCGAGGCGCGGCCGGGAGGCTCGGGGCCCCTTGCCGTAGGACGAGACCGGCGGCGGCGAGCCGGCCACGGCGGCCATCCAGCGGCCGGGGAAGTCCCCGGTGGGGCCGACGATGGCGGCCATCATGACGAGCATGGCCCCCGCCGCGGCGTACAAGGACCAGGCCGCGTAGCGCAGCAGATGCCTGACCAGGTCACGGACATGCCCGAGCTCGACGGCCCGCTGTGGGAGGAGGTCTCCATCGCGGTCACTTCTTCCGGGACAGGAAGGCGAGCATGGCCTCCTTGGCCTCCTCGGACCCGAACAGCCGCGCCGAGAGCTGCGACAGCTCCGCACCATGACGGTCGATCCGTTCGACGAGCGGCCGGCCGAGGAGCTGCTTGGTCTCCCGGAGGCCCTGGGGGTTGCCCTTGGTGAGGGCGGTGAGGACCTGTCGCAGCTCGGTGTCGAGCTCGTCCTCGGGGACGGCCTTGGTCACCAGTCCCATCTCCGCGGCCGTCGTACCGTCGAACACCTCCCCGGTCAGGAAGGTGAGCGCGGCGGACCGGTCGGTCATCCGGGGCAGGACGCTCAGCGAGATCGCGGCCGGGGTGAGGCCGAGGCGGACCTCGGTGAAGGCGTACGTCGCGTCGGTGGCGCTGATCGCGATGTCCGAGGCCGCGACGATGCCGATGCCGCCGGCGCGGACGTTGCCGTGCAGACGCGTGACGACCGGCTTGTCGAGGGTGGCGATCCGGCGCTGGAGGTCGACGAGCACGCCTGCGGCCTTCTCCATGCCTTCGTCGCTGGCCTCCGACAGGTCCGCGCCGGAGCAGAACGTCCGTCCCTCGGCGCGGACTACGACGACCTTCACGTCCGTGTCGTCCTCGGCGCGGGCGAGCCGCTCGAACAGCTCCCCGACGAGCTGTCGTGAGAGCGCGTTGCGGTTGTGCTGGGAGTCCAGCGTCAAGATGGCGACCCCGTCGGCGGCGTCGTAGTGGACCAGCTCGTCAGTCATACCTTCTCGTCTCTCTCCGTTTGCCGGGGTCAGTAGGACTTGGGAAGGCCGAGGCTGTGCGACCCGACGAAGTTCAGGATCATCTCCCGTGAGACGGGGGCGATCCGGGTGACGCGAGAGGCCACGAGCAGCCCGGCGACACCGTACTCCGTGGTGATGCCGTTGCCGCCGTGCGCCTGGACGGCCCGGTCGGCCGCGTTGCAGGCCGCCTCACCGGCCGCGTACTTCGCCATGTTCGCCGCCTCACCGGCCCCGAAGTCGTCGCCGGCGTCGTAGAGCGCCGCGGCCTTCTGGGTCATCAGCCGCGCCAGCTCGATCTCGATGTGCGACTCCGCGAGCGGGTGCGAGATCGCCTGGTGGGTGGCGATCGGGGCGCCGAAGACCTCGCGACCCTTGACGTACTCGGTCGCCCGGTCGAGCGCGAACCGGCCGATGCCGGTGGCGAACGCCGCCGCCATGATCCGCTCGGGGTTCAAACCCGCGAACAGCTGCATGATCCCGGCGTTCTCGTCGCCGACCAGCGCGTCGAGGGGCAGCCGCACGTCGTCGATGAACAGCGTGAACTGCTTCTCGGGGCTGACGATCTCCATGTCGATCGGCTGGTACTCGAAGCCTGCGGCGTAGGTCGGCACCACGAACAGCGCCGGCTTGAGCTTGCCGGTCTTCGCGTCCGCGGTGCGCGCGACCACGAGCACCGAGTCGGCCTCGTCCACGCCGGAGATATAGATCTTGTGGCCCTTGAGCACCCACTCGTCGCCGTCGCGGCGCGCAGTGGTGGTGATGTTGTGGGAGTTCGACCCGGCGTCGGGCTCGGTAATCGCGAACGCCATGGTCGTCGTACCCTCGGCGATGCCCGGGAGCCACCGCTGCTTCTGCTCCTCGGTCCCGAAGCGGGCGATGATCGTGCCGCAGATGGCCGGCGAGACGACCATCATGAGCAGCGGGCAGCCCATAGCGGCGAGCTCCTCGCATACGGCGGCGAGGTCCCCGATGCCCCCGCCCCCGCCGCCGTACTCCTCGGGGACAGCCACGCCGAGGTAGCCGTGCTTGCCCATGTCGAGCCACAGGTCCGTGGTCTTGCCGCCGCCGCGGGCCTGCTTCACGAAGTACTCACGGCCGTAGCCGGAGGCGAGCTTGGCGACCTCCTTGCGCAGGTCCTGTCGCTCGGAGGGCTCGGTGAACGCGATCTCAGTCATTGCTGTCTCCTTCGGCTGCGGGGTCTGCGGGGGCTTCGGTCTGTTCCTGTACGACGGCCAGCACGGCGTCCGACGCGACCTGGTCGCCGAGGTTCACGGGGAGGTCGACGACCACCCCGTCGTGGGGCGCGGACACGGTGTGCTGCATCTTCATCGCCTCGAGCACGAGCACCGGGGCACCGGCGCTCACGTGGTCGCCGACGGCCGCCGCGATGGAGACGACCGTCCCGGGCATGGGCGCGAGCAGCGAACCGGTCGCGACCTGGTCGGCGGGGTCGACGAACCGGGGCAGCCGCGTCAGCTCCACGTGGCCGTGCGCCGAGTCCACGTCGACGAGGTCGCCGCGGACGCTGACCTCGAAGGCGGTCTCGACGCCGTTGACGGCGAGCACCACTCGGTCCGTGGTCGCCCGCACGGCGCGGATGCTCGTGGCGTCGAGAGCGGGCAGGTCCTGGTGATCGAAGCGGTAACCGTCGCGCCCTCCGTGCCAGGCGACCTCGAGGGTGGCCGCATCGTCGGCCAGGGCTTTCGACCCGTCGACGTGCCCCGGGGCGAACCGGGTCAGCTGGGGCTGCGAGACGACGTTGCGCCAGGCGACCGGCATCCGCCGCTGCACCTTCCTGCCGACCGCCTCGTGCTCGGCGAGGGCCAGAGCGGCGGCGTGGGCGCTGACCTCCGCCGGCATCACAGACCCCCAGCCGTGCTCGTCCCCGCCCAGGGCGGCGAGACCGTGCCGGTCGAAGAAGTCCGTGCTGACGTCACCGGCCACCACGGCGTCGTGACGAAGCACCTCGACGAGGAGGTCCCGGTTGGTCCGCAGGCCGTGGATGCGCGCGTGTGACAGGGTGCCGGCCAGTCGGCGGAAGGCCTGCTCCCGCGTCGGCGCCCAGGCGACGACCTTGGCGAGCATGGCGTCGTAGTGGGTGCCGACCTCCGAGCCCGCCTCGAAGCCCGAGTCGAGGCGGACCCCGAAGGACGAGGGGTTCTCGAACTCCGCGGTCACCCCGGGGATGTCGAAGCGGGTCAGCCGGCCGCTCTGCGGCTGCCAGCCGGCCGCCGGGTCCTCGGCGTACAGCCGCACCTCCACCGCGTGCCCGGTCGGGTGCGGCACCGGTGACGGGTCGAGCGCGCGGCCCTCGGCGACCGCGACCTGGAGCGCCACGAGGTCCTGGCCGGTGACCAGCTCGGTCACCGGATGCTCGACCTGGAGGCGGGTGTTCATCTCCAGGAAGAAGAACCGGTCGCCCGACAGCAGGAACTCGACCGTGCCGGCGCCGACGTAGCCGATCGCCTCGGCCGCCCTGCGCGCCGCCCCGTGGAGCGCAACGCGGGTCTCCTCGGTCAGGCCGGGAGCCGGGGTCTCCTCGACCACCTTCTGGTGGCGGCGCTGGATCGAGCAGTCACGCTCACCGAGCACGAGGACCGTGCCGTGGACGTCACCGACGACCTGGACCTCGACGTGGCGACCGTGCTCGACGTACGGCTCGCAGAAGACCGTCGGATCGCCGAACGCCGAGGCGGCCTCGTTGGCGGCGAGCTCGACCTGGGCGGCCACGTCGTCGACCGAACGGACCACCCGCATGCCGCGACCGCCACCACCGGCCGAGGCCTTCACCAGGAGCGGCAGGTCGTCGGCGGACACCGTCTCGGGCGCGATCTCGCCGAGCACCGGGACGCCGGCGGACTCCATGAGCTTCTTCGCCCCGACCTTGGAACCCATCGCGTCGATCGACTCCGGCGTCGGGCCCACCCAGGTGAGGCCGGCGTCGATGACGGCGCGGGCGAAGTCGGCGTTCTCCGAGAGGAACCCGTAGCCGGGGTGGACCGCGTCGGCTCCGGCCTTCTGGGCGGCCTCGACGACCAGGTCGCCGCGCAGGTAGGTCTCCCCCGGGGTGCTGCCGGGCAACCGCACCGCGACATCGGCCTCCCGCACGAACGGCAGGTCCGCGTCGGCGTCGGAGAACACCGCCACCGTCTCGATGCCGAGGGTCCGGCAGGTCCGGAACACCCGGCGGGCGATCTCGCCGCGGTTCGCGACGAGGAGTCTTTGAATCGTCATGTCACATCCTGAAGACGCCGAAGCGGTCGGTGCCCTCGAAGGGCGCGTTGTCGATCACGGACAGGGCGATGCCCAGGACGGTGCGGGTGTCGCGCGGGTCGATCACGCCGTCGTCGTACAGCCGCCCGGAGAGGAAGAACGGGAGGGACTCGGCCTCGACCTGGTCCTCGACGTACTTCCGCAGGCCGGCGTCGGCCTCCTCGTCGTACACCTCGCCCTTCGCCTCCGCGGCAGCGCGCGCCACGATCGACAGCACGCCGGCGAGCTGCTGCGGACCCATCACGGCGGACTTCGCCGAGGGCCAGGTGAACAGGAAGCGCGGGTCGTACGCCCGGCCGCACATGCCGTAGTTCCCGGCTCCGTAGGAGGCACCCATCATGATCGAGATGTGCGGCACGGTGGAGTTGCTGACCGCGTTGATCATCATCGCGCCGTGCTTGATGATGCCGCCCTGCTCGTACTCCGCGCCGACCATGTAGCCGGTCGTGTTGTGCAGGAAGAGCAGGGGTACGTCGATCTGGTTGGCCAGCTGGATGAACTGCGCGGCCTTCTGCGACTCCTCGCTGAACAGCACGCCCTGGCCGTTGGCGAGGATGCCGACGGGATGGCCGTGGATCCTCGCCCAGCCGGTGACCAGCGAGGGGCCGTAGAGCGGCTTGAACTCGTCGAAGACGACCTTGTTCGTGGGGCTGACACCGTCGCAGATCCGCGCGATGACCTCGCGAGGGTCGAACGGCTCCTTCAGGTCGGTCGGGATCAGGTCGAGGAGCTCGTCGGCGTCCTTCTCGGGCTCGGCGTAGGCCTCGGCGATCTCTGCGTCGGGACGGGCCTTGCGCCAGTTGAGCCGGGCCACGATCCGACGGCCGAGCCGGATCGCGTCGTGCTCGTCGACGGCAAGGTAGTCGGCGAGGCCGGAGGTGCGCGCGTGCATCTCCGCACCACCGAGCGACTCGTCGTCGGACTCCTCACCGGTGGCCATCTTCACCAGCGGCGGGCCGCCGAGGAAGACCTTCGCGCCCTCCTTGACCATGACGACGTAGTCGCTCATGCCCGGGACGTAGGCGCCACCCGCGGTGGAGTTGCCGAAGACCAGCGCGATCGTCGGGGTCTTCTCCGCGCTCGCCCTGGTCAGGCCCCGGAACAGCTCGCCGCCGGGGATGAAGATCTCCTTCTGGCTCGGCAGGTCCGCACCCCCGGACTCGACCAGGTTGATGCTGGGCAGGTGGTTCTCGCGGGCGATCTGGGCGGCGCGGAAGAGCTTCTTCACCGTCCACGGGTTGCTCGCGCCGCCGCGGACCGTCGGGTCGTTGGCGGTGATCATGCACTCCACGCCCTCGACCACGCCGATGCCCGTCACGACCGAGGCACCGACCTTGTAGTCCGAGCCCCACCCGGCGAGCGGGCTGAGCTCGAGGAAGGCCGACCCCTCGTCGATGAGCAGCTCGATGCGCTCCCGGGCGAGGAGCTTGCCGCGCTTGCGGTGGCGGGCAACGTACTTCTCCCCGCCGCCGGTCACTGCCTTGGCGTGCTCGGCCTCGAGGGCGGCGATCTTCTCGAGCATCGCCTCCCTCCTGGTCTGCGGCGGGGCCGCCTCCTCCTCAGGGATCGCGGTGTCGGTGCTCATGGCGTGTACCCCAGGAGTCGGGCGGTCAGGTCGTTGAGCACTTCGGTGGCTCCTCCTCCGATTCCGAGGATCCGGGCGTCGCGGTAGGCCCGCTCCACCTCAATCCCGTGCATGTATCCGGTGCCGCCGTGGATCTGGACGGCCTGGTCGACGACGAAGCTGCACGCCTCGACGGCGAACGCCTTGGCCTGCAGGGCCTCGGCGAGCGGGTTCTCCCCCTCGACGAAGCGCCGGGCGACCTCGCGGGTGTAGGTCCGCGCCACGTCGATCTTGCGGTGCATCTCGACGAGCCGGTGCTGCACCACCTGGCGCGCGGCCAGCGGCTTGCCGAAGGTCTCTCGCTGCTTGGCGTGCTCGACGGTGAGGTCGAGTGCGCGGGAGGCGATGCCGTAGCCGTGGACGGCAAGTGCGAGCCGCTCGGTGACGAACTGCTGGGCGATGAGGGCGAACCCGCTGTTCTCCTCGCCCACGACGTTGGCCACCGGGACGCGGACGTCGGTGAACGACAGCTCGGCGGTGTCGGAGCAGTGCCAGCCCATCTTGGACAGCGACCTGGTGACCTCGAAGCCGGGCGTCCCCTTCTCCACGACGAGGAGGCTCACCCCGGCGTACCCCGGGCCGCCGGTGCGGACCGCGGTGGTCACGAAGTCCGCGCGCACGCCGGAGGTGATGAAGGTCTTGGCGCCGTTGACGACGTAGCTGTCGCCGTCACGGACCGCTTTCGTGCGGAGGTTCGCGACGTCTGAGCCGCCCCCGGGCTCGGTGATCGCGAGGGCCCCGATCACCTCCCCGGCCAGGGTCGGCCGGACGAAGCGGTCCACGAGGTCGTCGCTGCCGGCGTCGACGATGTGCGGCAGGGCGATGCCCGAGGTGAACAGAGCGGCCAGCAGGCCCGAGCTCGCGCCCGCCTCCGCCATGGCCTCGGTCAGCGCCAGCGCGTCGAGGAACGTCCCGCCGCTGCCGCCCTTCGACTCGGGCACGCCGAGGCCGAGGAAGCCCTGCTTCGCGGCAGCCAGGTGCAGCTCACGCGGGACCTCGCCGGCGTCCTCCCACTCCTGCAGCTGAGGCAGGACCTCCTTGCGCACGAAGGCCCGAGCACTCTCCCGCAACGACTCCTGCTCGGGACTGAAGAAGCTCACAACAGGTCCTCCGTGATGCTCACGTGGCGCGACCTCAGCCACTCGCCCAGGGCCTTGGCCTGCGGGTCGAACCTCGTCGAGGCCGCGACTCCCTCACCGAGGAGACCTCGGATCACGACGTTGACCGCCCCCAGGTTCGGCAGCGGGTGGATGTCGACGGCGAGGTTCTCCGCCTCCGGCACCAGCTCACGGATCCGCTCCGGCGTCACGAACTTCGTCAGCCAGGCGACCCGCGCCTCGCCGTGCACGCTGCGGTCCACCCAGAGGCCCACGTTCGCGTCCCCGCCCTTGTCGCCGGAGCGGGCGTGCACGAACGTGCCGAGGGGGAGCCGGCGGGTGACCTCGTCCTTCGGTGCCTGTGCGGCGACCTTGGCTGCGGTTGCGGTTGCGACTCCGGCCTCGCTGCGCGGAGGGGCCGACTCGCCCAACCACCCTCGCTCCTCCGTCGCTCGGGGGCCAGTCCCATCCACGGTCGAGCCGGCCCCTCCGCTCCGCACGGCCTCCGTCGCTGCCGCGCCCTCGATCACCTCGGCGGTCCCGTCGGCGTGCACCACGGTGTGCTGGACGGCAGAACGGTCGACGTACGCGGGGCGATAGACGCCGTACGGCGAGGCTGGGGCGGGCGGGGCGGTGAGGGTGAAGCCGGGGTACGACGCGAGACCGAGCTCGACCGCGGCGGCCGTGAACCGCTTGCCGACGACGTTGGCGTCACTGTCCTTGACCGAGCATCGGAGGCGGCAGCTCGCGGCCTCCTCGCTGGAGGCGTCGTCGCGGTCGGTGCGCGCGAGGCTCCACTCGACGGCTGCGGGCGGGTCCTTCTCGAGAGCGGCCTCCATCTGGGCGCGGATCCAGTCGGCCTTCGCGTCGATGTCGAGGCCGACGAGCACGAACTCCATGGAGTTGCGGAAGCCACCGAGCTCGTTGACGCAGACCTTCAGCGTCTCGGGCGGGGCCTCGCCGCGGACGCCTGAGACACGAACCCGGTCCGCGCCCTCGTCGGAGAGCTCGATGGTGTCGAGGCGCGCCGACACGTCGGGGCCGAGGTAGGTGGGCTCGCCGATCTCGTACACGAGCTGGGCGGTGACGGTATCGGTCGTGACCACGCCACCGGTGTCGGGGTGCTTGGTGATGACGGCGCTGCCGTCGGGGCCGATCTCGGCGATGGGGAAGCCGAGGGGACGGGTGTCGGGCTTGAACGACCGGAAGCCGGAGAAGTTCCCGCCGGTGGCCTGCGCGCCGCACTCGATGACGTGGCCCGCCACCATGGCACCGGCCAGCTCGTCGCACTGCTCGCGACCCCATCCGAAGTGGCTCGCGGCAGGCCCGACCACCACGGAGGCGTCGGTGACCCGCCCGGTGACGACGATGTCGGCGCCCCGGTCGAGGGCCGCGGCGATCCCGAACGCGCCGAGGTAGGCGTTCGCGGTGAGCGCCTCGCCGAGGCCGAGGTCGGCTGCCCGCGGCATCAGGTCATCGCCCTGGACGTAAGCGATCTGCGCGCTGAGGCCCTGCGCCTTCGCGATCTCGCGCAGCTTGTCGGCGAGCCCGGCGGGGTTGAGGCCGCCTGCGTTGGACACGATCTTGACCCCGCGCTCGAGAGCGAGCCCCATGCAGTCCTCTGCCTGCTTGACGAAGGTCCGGGCGTACCCGAGCGTCGGGTCCTTCATCTTGTCGCGACCGAGGATCAACATGGTCAGCTCGGCGAGGTAGTCGCCGGTGAGCACGTCGAGCTCGCCGCCCTCGAGCATCTCCCGCATCGCCGAGAGCCGGTCGCCGTAGAAGCCGCTGCAGTTGCCGACCCGCAGCACACTCTTCGCCGCGCTCATGCCGTGGCCTCTGCGGCCCGGCCCGAGGCCTCGCGCCCAGCGCCGGGCGGGCCGGCGAACGCCTGGGCGATGTCGAGCCAGCGGTCCGCGTCCGGTCCGGTCGCGACGAGGTCGAGGTCGTCACGGTGGCGACGCTGCGTCACGAGGAGACAGAAGTCGTACGCCGCCCCGCGCACCGACTGAGCGGCGTCCTCGGGACCGTAGACCCAGGTCTCCCCGCTCGGCGCGGCCAGCTCCACCCGGAAATCCTCGGCCGGCACCTCGAGCCGGTGCGCCGAGAAGGCGAAGTTGCGGGTCCGCACGCCAAGGTGCACGACGTGGCGGATCCGGTCCGTCGGGGTGGGAGTGACGCCGAGCGCCTCGTGGACGTCGAGCGAGTGAGCCCAGGTCTCCATGAAGCGGGCGGTGGCCATCGACGTGGCGCTCATCGGCGGGCCGTACCACGGCAGCTTAGTGCTCTCGGGGAGGGCCAGCAGCGTCTCGGCCAGCCGGGCCCGTCCCGTGCGCCAGCGGGCCAGCAGGTCCGCGGGGTCGATCGCGGCGAGCCGGTCGGCCTCCTTGTCGACGAAGCCGTCGGGGTCCTCGAGCGCCTCGAGCACCGAGGCGTCCCAGGCCTCCTTGTCCGTGGCCGCGTTCAGCGCCATCTCGTCGGTCCAGGCCAGGTGGGCGACCTGGTGGGCGACGTCCCAGCCCTCGGCGGGCGTGGGTGTCCGCCAGCCGTCCTCGTCGAGCGGCGCGACGAGCTGGTCGAGCACGTCGCCCTCGATCGCGAGGTCGCTCACCACCCGGCACAGCCGGCCGCGGCTCGTGGGTTGGTCGCTCATGCGGGAGTGGCCTCCTCGGCGTCGGGGAACGTGTGAATCTGGGCGTCGAGCGTGCGTGCCCACTGGTCGAGGATCCGGCGGCGGCGGGCCGCATCGTCGCTGATGGTGTTGGCCAGGCCCAGGCCTCGCACGAGGTCGAGAGTGGCCTGCACCAGCTCCCGGTTGCCCGGCCGTTTCTCGTCGACCCCGAGCAGCTCGACGGTGTGGCGGTGGATCTCCCGGCCGATCCGCTGCTCGAGGGGTGCGAGACTCGCGAGGAGGTTCGCGTCAGTGCGCGCCGCCACCCACAGCTCGAGCGCCGCGGTGAACACCGGGCTCGTGAAGTGCTCGGCCAGCATCTCCAGGACCGCCCGGGTCCGTCGCCGCCCGGTCGGGAGGTTTGCCGCCGCCTCGGCGAGCTCACGGCCGCGGACCTCGCTGAGGTGCCCCACGGCGGCGAGGACGAGGTCGTTCTTCGTCGGGAAGTGGTGCAGCTGCGCGCCCCGGGACACCCCGGCGCGCTTGGACACCAGCGTGGTCGACGTACCGCTCCAGCCACGTTCGACGAGCAGCTCCACCGTGGCCTCGAGCAGCCGCTGACGCATGGCCCGGGTGCGCTCCTCCTGGGGGACCCGGTGGGCCGCGGTGGACGTCATGCGCGCCATCCTGCCCCGCCTCGAACAAACAGTCAAGACTGACTTTTTCTGTCGACCCGTCCCGTCCGCCGCGCCAGATCCCGCCGACCCGTCCCGTCTGCCGCGAGGGGCCTGGGCAGGGCGAGGCGGTACGGCGATGATGGGGCCATGTTCCGAGAGGCAGACCCCGAGGACCTCCTCGACCTCGCCCGCCTGGAGCGCGATGCGAACCTCGCCGCCCTAGGTCACGTGTTCGCGCCCGAGAACCACCCGTTCCCCTTCGACGACGTCCTGGCCCGCTGGCGGCTCGTGCTCGACGACCCGGCGGCCGTCGTACTCGTCCAGGACGCCCACGACGGCAAGGGGCTGACCGCCTTCGCGGCGTACGACGCCGAGTCGCTTCGCCATGTCGCTGTGCACCCGAACCACTGGGGCAAGGGGCTGGCGACCGCCGCCATCGAGACGGCGATGGACGCCATGGAGCAGCGCGGCACCACCGTTGCTTGCTTGTGGGTGCTGCAGGAGAACCACCGCGCCCGCCGGCTCTACCACTACCTCGGGTGGCGGCCGACCGACGACGTGCGCGCTGCGCCGTGGCCGCCACACCCGGCCGAGGTCAGGTACTCCCGCCTCCTGGTCCAGTCGGATCGCTGACCGCACGGCAGACCAGCCGGGTCGGCGCGACCCAGCCCTGCAGACCAGCCGGCTCGGCGGGACCCAGCGCGGCAGACCAGCCGGGTCGGCGTCAGGAGCGGAGTGTGCGCGCCGTGTCGGCGAGGCTCCGCACACCCCCGCGGACACCCGCGCGGAGCCGCGCCGTCCGGGTCACCGGCCGACCCTGCGCACGGGCCTTCGACGCCCGGCGCTCCCGCTCGATCTCGGCGAAGTACTTGTGGAAGTCGACCTGGATCGTGTGGCGCTTCGACGCGACGTAGCGCCGGCGGATCTCCTCGTCGTACTCCGCGATCTGGGCGCGCATCTCGTCGTACGACGGCAGCTCCCCCTCGCCACTGACAAGGTCCCCCACCCACTCGGCCTGGATCTCCGACAACGGCATGATCGCACCGAGCGGCTGGATGAGGCCGACGAAGAAGAGTCCGGGGTGCTCGGGGTCGACCACGCGGCGGTACAGGTCGATGTGGTTGTCCTCGGCGCGCACCACCTTCTCGTCGAAGAACGGGAAGGTCACCTTGTAGCCGGTGCAGTACACGACCACGTCGACCTCGACGGCGGACCCGTCGACGAAGAAGACCTTCGACCCCTCGAAGCGCTCGATGTTCGGCTTCACCGTGATGTCGCCGTGGCCGAGGCGGGTGAGCAGGTCGTCGCTGACGGTCGGGTGCGCGTGCAGGACCGCGTGGTCGGGCTCCGGCAGGCCGTAGTCGGTGACCTTGCCCTGGGTCAGGCGCAGCATCGCCGCCATCGATACCTGCTGGACCTTCAGCGGGCCCCGCGCGAGGGCGGAGTCGGTGAGGTGGTCGGTGGGCACGCCGAAGATGTACTTCGGCACGATGTGGGCGCCCCGGCGCATCGCCAGGTAGGTCTCGTCGGCCACCCGGGAGGACTCCACTGCGATGTCGGTGGCCGAGTTGCCTATGCCCAGCACCACGACGCGCTTGCCCTCGAACAGGTCGGGGGTCTTGTAGTAGTGGGCATGGATCTGCTCGCCGGGGAACGTCTCCGAGCCGGGGAAGGACGGCTCGGGCCAGCGCGGGTCCCAGTGGTGGCCGTTGGCGACGACCACGTGCTCGTAGACGCGCACCTCCGGCTCGGAGGGCTCCCCGTGCTCGTTGCGCGACCGCAGCGTCACGGCGTACCGGCCGTGCGCAGCACCGTCCGGGGGCGTGGGCAGCGGCTCGACCTTCACCACCTCGGTGCGGATGGTGATCTTGTCGCGGAAGCCGAAGTGGTCGACGTAGTCGTCGAAGTACTGGGCGATCTGCCAGTGGCTCGGGTAGTCCGGCAGGTCCTCCGGCATCGGGTAGGCGCGGTACTCCATGAGCTGCCGGGAGGTGTTGATGTGCAGCGAGCGGTACGCCGACGACATGCCGTTGTCGTTCTGGTAGCGCCAGTTGCCACCGATCTGGCTGCCGAGCTCGAAGCAGTCGAAGTCGATTCCCCGCGCGTTGAGGACCTGCGCAGCGGCGATGCCCGACGAACCCGCACCGATGATGCATACCCGTGCACTCATATGGAAGACCTTCCGCGTGGAGGGGTAACAGGTTGTCATACTCCAGGCCTCGGGCGGTCTATGGTTCTCAGGTGCCGTTCCCGTCGCCGCCCTGGTCGATGCAGGGCCACATGTGGCTGTCCCTCTTCCCCGTCCGCACCGGTACCCCCGAGCGTCCACCCGGGCTCTACGGTGCGGGGTTCGCCGAGTACGTCGAGGGCAGCGCCCTGACCTACCGCGAGCTGCTCGTGGCCCGACTGGTGCGTGCCGGCGCAGTGCCCCGGGTGCACGTCACCGACATCTGGGTGGACTCCGAGGCCTCGCGCGACGCCGGCCGGTCCCTGTGGGAGCTCCCGAAGGACCTCGCGGACCTGCACGTCCGCTCTCGTGGCGTGGGGCCGGCGACACGGGCGTCGTGCGACGCCAACATCAATGGCTCACCCGTCGCGGCGGCCCGCTTCACCGGGGCACGGGTCCCCTCGATCCGGACGCCGTTCCGCTTCACGGTCGGCCAGGAGCGCGAGGACGGCTCCCCCGTCATCACCCCTGTGTCGGGGACCTCACGCAACCTGCTCGTCCACGGTCAGTGGGACTTCGGGGCCGACGGGCCCCTCGCGTGGCTCCACGGCCGTCGTCCGGTCGCGTCGTTCGTGCTCGGCGACCTCCGGCTGACCTTCGGCAGCTGACTCCTCGGCGTACCGCCGTGCCACCCGGGCGGCGTCGCCGCGCCACCCCGGGCCGGTAGTCCGTGAGCAGAATGCTGCTCCCGCGCCCCCGCGAGAGCGGATTGCTCACGAACTACCCTGGGAGGAGCGCACGCCCGGCGCGACCCGCGCCCTACTGCGACGGCGGCTGCTCCGAAGGCTCGGAGTCCTCGGTGGCACGGCGCGCGGACTCCCGGATCTCGAAGACCTCCGTCGCGAGGCCACCGACGGTCCGGGCGACGTCGCGGACCGCGTTGGTGACGATCGTGGTGACCGCGCCCACCGCCGACGCCGTGGCCTCGACGGTGTCCTGCAGGGCGTCCTTGCGGATCTCGGCCTTGCTGATGTGGTCGCTCGGGCTCATGGTTCCAGTCTCAGGCAGCGTCTCGGGCCGCCGCCACCGAGGACGCATCCTGAGACCTGCGGAGCATCCTGGCGACGGGCGGGGTGGGCAGCCGGTCGGAGACCCGGTCGGGCAGCGCGAGCCGGAGGATCTTCCGGGCGACGCTGCCGAGCTGACGGGTGAGCGGGCCGGTGTTGTAGTCGAGGCCGTAACGCTCGCAGATCTCGCGGACCTCCTCGGCGATCTGGGGGTAGCGACGGGCCGGCAGGTCGGGGAACAGGTGGTGCTCGATCTGGTGGGAGAGGTTCCCGGTCATGACGTGGAAGAGCCTGCCACCGGTGATGTTCGCCGACCCGAGGAGCTGGCGGAAGTACCAGTGACCGCGGGTCTCGTCCTCGGTCTCCTCCTCGGAGAAGGTCGCGACCCCAGCGGGGAAGTGGCCGCAGAAGATGATGTTGAACGCCCAGATGTTGCGGACCAGGTTGGCGGTCGCGTTGCCCACCAGAGTCGGCACGAAGAACGGGCCGGTCAGGGCCGGGAAGAGCAGGTAGTCCTTGAGGGTCTGGTTGCGGACCTTGCGGATCATGCCCTTGTGCAGGTGCTTGGTGTCGGCCCAGGTGCGCTCGCCGGCGACGATCCGGTCGACCTCGAGGTCGTGCATGAGCACGCCCCACTCGAAGAAGATCATCAGCAGGGTCGCGTAGACCGGGTTGCCGAGGTAGTAGGGCCGCCACTTCTGGTCCTCGTCCATGCGGAGGACGCCGTACCCGATGTCGCGGTCCTTGCCGAGGATGTTCGTGTAGGTGTGGTGGATGTAGTTGTGGGAGTACTTCCACTGCTCGCTGGGGCAGACGTTGTCCCACTCGTACATCCGGGAGTTCAGGCCGGGGTCGCCCATCCAGTCGTACTGGCCGTGCATGACGTTGTGGCCGATCTCCATGTTGTCGAGGATCTTCGACACGCTCAGCGCGGCCACGGCGAGCGGCCAGGCGGGCGGGAGGTAGAACATCGCGCGGCCGGCGACCTCGAGGGCGCGCTGGGCCTTGACGACGTTGCGGATGTACGTCGCGTCCTCCTCGCCGAGCTCGTCGACGATGCGCTGGCGGATGGCGTCCATCTCGGCGCCGAACGCCTCGAGCTGCTCGGGCGTGAGGGTCTTGATCTCGGACATGCTGGTGTCCTTTCGATGGGGGGTCAGAGGTCGACGACGCAGTCGCCGACGGGCTGGCTGACGCAGATCTGGATGTCCTCGTCGGGGAGGCTCGAGGTGGCCCCGGTGACGACGTTGCGGACGGTTCCTTCGGACTTCCGGGAGGTGCAGGAGAAGCAGATGCCCATGCGGCATCCGTACTCCGGGGTGAGGCCGAGCGCCTCGGCCTGCTCGAGCAGGGTGGCGCCGGTGTTGTCGCCGGTCCGGCCGGCGCGCGTGAAGCTCACCGCCCCTTCGGCGTCGTCCGGGTCGGCCGGGAGGGTCGCGGTCTTGAAGTACTCCACCTTCAACAGGTTGCTGTCGACGTACGCCTCGCGGACCGTCTCGACGAGGCCCGCGGGACCGCACGCGAAGGTCGAAGTCTCGCGGTGGTCCGGGACGAGTGCGGCAAGCGTCTGCGGGGTGAAGCGCGCACCGCCGCGGCGGGTGTGCACGACGTGCAGGTCGAGGTTGTCGCGCCGGCCGAGCCGCTCGAGCTCCTCGCGGAAGATCGTGGTCTCCGGCGACCGGCTGTAGTGCAGGAACGTGATCTGGTCGTCGTAGCCGATGTCGACGAGGGTGCGCAGCATTGACATCAACGGGGTGATGCCGGACCCGCCGGAGACCATGAGCAGTCTCCGGGGCAGCGGGTCGGGCAGGGTGAACTCACCGTCTGCCTGGGACAGGTGCAGGACGAGTCCCGGGGTGACCTGCGTGGCGAGGTGGCGCGAGACGAGGCCGTCGGCGTGGGCGCGCACGGTGATCGTGAAGGCGTCCGCGCCGGAGGCCGCGGAGGAGCTGATGGAGAAGCAGCGGGTACGCCGGGAGCCGTCGATCTCGACGCCGACCTGGACGAACTGTCCTGCGCGGAAACCCTGCCAGGTGCTGGTGGGCCGCAGGGTCAGCGTGGTGACCGGCTCAGGGCCGTCGGTCTCCCGGTGGACGCCGACCACCTGGGCGCGAACCTCCTTGGCGGCCCACATCGGGTTCACGAGCTCGAGGTAGCGGTCGACGGAGTGGGGGGAGGCGAGCGCGGCCACGGCGCGGGAGCGGAGGAACCGGGAGGTGAGCGACCCAGTGCTGGCGCTCGGGTTCGGCGCTCCGAGGGAGAGGCTCATGCTCTCACCGCCTTTCAGTGAACATATGTACACTGAAAAGCCTGCCGCAGAGGTCACTCCTTCGTCAACATGGCGGAGCCGTGACCTGACCCACGCGCATGTTTCGCGGGCAGGTGTTCACTGAGTTCGACTGGGCCGTACGATGGCGGGGTGGCGACCACGGCACCCGAGAGCAGGCAGGAGCGCAAGGAGCGCACCCGCCAGGCGATCCTCGACACCGCCCTCGACCTCGTCGCCGAGGAGGGCCTCGCCGCCCTCTCCCTACGCCAGCTGACCCGGACAGTGGGCATCGTCCCGACCGCCTTCTACCGCCACTTCTCCTCCGTCGACGAGCTCGGCCTGGCCCTCGTCGACCGCTCCTTCGCCAGCCTGCGGCAGATGATCCGCGATGCGCGTCGCGGGAACACCGGCATGTCAGGGGTCATCCGAAGCTCGGTTGCCGTCCTCGTCGAGCACGTCCACGCCGACCAGACCTACTTCCGGTTCATCGCGCGGGAGAGGTTCGGCGGCGTGCCCGTCGTACGCCGGGCGATCAGGCACGAGCTCGAGCTGTTCGAGCGCGAGCTGGCCACCGACCTCGCCAGGCTCCCCAACCTCGACACCTGGACCGCCGAGGACCTGCGCGTGATGGCGAACCTCATCGTCAACGCCTTGGTCTCCACCGCCGAGGACATCCTCGACGCCCCGCCAGAGCGGCCCGAGGTGGAGCGGGAGATCGTCCGGACCGCCGAAAAGCAGCTGCGCCTGATCGTCGTGGGCGCCGCCAACTGGCGCTCCTCCTGACCGTCTCCGTGAGCGAACACGGCAGTGGCCGGCCCCTCTCGTGGAGGGACCGGCCACCGTGGCGGCGATGACCGCCGGCCGGGATCAGCCGAGGGTCACATCACCTCTTCCTCGTGGTCGTGGTCGGCGTGGAGGCCGCCGCCCGAGTCGTCCATGTCTCCGTTGGGCGAACCGTCGCTCCCCCGTCCAGGCGGGGTGACGGGCTTGCCGAAGCCGTCACCGGTGACGCTGCTGGTGTCGAAGGCGTAGGTGATCACCGCGTGAGCCACCGCGTCGGACATCTCCTCGAGCGCCTCGAGGTTCACGTTGCCCGCCATCTTGTAGACCGACATGAGCTGGTCGTAGATCGCGGCCTTGTCGGTGTCGGAGCCGAAGTCCTGGTCGATGGCGTCGCAGAACTGGTGGTAGCAGGGGTCGTAGGCGACGCCCGCGAGACCGCCGAAGGCCGCGGCCTGCGCTTCGGTCTTCACGCCCTCAGCGCCCGTGAAGAGACCGCCGGCGGGGATGTCCACGCCCTCGGCGATGAACGGGCCGTAGTCGCTGCGTCCGGAGAACGGCGTCTCGGCGGAGATCAGGCCGACCGACTCGAAGTAGTCGTGGAACATCTGCTCGATCTCACCCGAGCCCGCCGGACCCGGAGCCGCACCCGGGCCGACCGGGAACGCCGAGTTGTCGCCGTCGTAGACAAAGCGCGCGTAGTTCGGCGAGCCGATCATGTCGAAGTTCAGGTAGAGCGCGATGCGGTCGAGCTCCTCGGAGTTGTTCTCCTTGAGGTCGTCGACGTAGTGGTGCGCGCCCACCAGCCCGGACTCCTCGGCGCCCCACAGCGCGAAGCGGACCTTGTTGGTCGGCTCCACCTTCTGCATCTGCCTGGCGACCTCGAGGATGGCCGCGGAGCCGCTGCCGTTGTCGTTGATGCCGGGACCCGCACCGACGGAGTCGAGGTGCGCCCCCGCCATCACGATGTTGTCCGGATTGCCCGTCTTCGACTCGGCGATCACGTTGCTGGTGGTGGCCTCTCCGCGGTAGGTGTCGGTCCTCACGCGCAGGACGAGCCCGTCGGTGGCGGCGAGCTCCAGGCCGACCTCTTGGGTCGTGGAGACGACGGGGATGTCGCCGGTGTAGTCGTTGCCGAGCGTGCCGTTCAGCTCACCCGGGGCGTTGTTGTAGATCACCACGGCGGTCGCTCCGGCGGCCTCGGCGTTGACCGCCTTCGTCGCGAACGTGCAGGTGCCGCGGGAGATCAGCGCGACGTTCCCGGCCGTGAAGCCGCTGAAGTTCCCGGCGTCACAGCCGTGGACGGCGACGTTGCTCGCCGCGGCCGTGACGTCGCCGCTGCCGGAGTAGCTCATGATCGTGGTGGCCAGGTCGGTCACCGGCTCGGGCGAGACCCGACGGAGGAGAGTGCCCGGACGCTCGATGAACGTCTGGAAGGTGAACTCCTGCTGGGTGACGTGGTAGCCGGCCTTGCGGAAGACGTCCATCGCGTAGTCGGCCGAGCTGTCGTAGCCGGTCGTACCCGAGACGCGGGTCTTGCCGTTGTCGTCGGCGATGTCCTGCAGGGCCTGGGCGTGCTGCATGACCCCTTCGGCGGTCACGGCATCACGGAGCTTGGCCGAGGTGTTGTTGTTGCGCTTGCCCGGGTCCGCCTCAGCGGGCAGGACGGCGAGGATGACGGCTGCGGCCGCACCGAACGCGGCCGCAGCACTCGCCCACCGACGGGGCGAGGTTCGGGACAGGTGACTCATAGGACTCCTCAGGGGTTCCGCCGGGCGGTTCGTGGCCGCCCGCTGCTGCGTCCCGGTTCGGACGCAGCGGCCGTCACCGTAAGTTTGTGAGCCACGTCACGACAATCCCGAAGTAGCCGATCTCGGGTGCAGGTTTGTGCACTGCACAAACCTGAAGCAGTTTTCACGTTTTGCAGAAAGGTCGCAGCGCGGCCTGCTACCCTGCCGCGCTCTTCGCCGTCCTGGTGCGGGATTGTGGACGGTTCCTCAGCGTTATGCCGCTTGTGGAGGGTCCGTAACCCCGCGTTACAAGGGTCAGGCGAGGAAGCGGCGGACCAGGGAGAGGGGGGCGTACCTCATCGCCACGCCCATGGGCACCCACGGCCAGGCCGGAACCTTCGCGTGCGCCTTCTCCTTCTCGATCGCCTCGATGATCGCCCGCACGCCCTTCTCCGTGGGGACCATGAAGGGGGCGTTCTTGACCCGCTCGTTCATCTCCGAGCGGATGTAGCCGGGGTAGATCACCGAGACCGTGACGGGCTTGCCGAGCATCTCGACGCGCAGCCCCTCGGCGAGCGTGGCGACGCCGGCCTTGGTCGCGGCGTAGACGGTTCCGGCCTTCGGCATGCCGCGCATCGCCGACATGGACGAGATCACCACCAGGTGGCCGGCGCCCTGCTCGCGGAAGATCTCCATGGCCGCCTCGCACTGGGCGAGCGCGGCGACGAAGTTGGTGACCGCGGTCTGCTTGTTGGCGTCGTAGCGGCCCGTGCCGAGCGGCGCGCCCTTGCCGAGGCCGGCGTTGACGACCACCCGGTCGATGGTGCCGAAGTCGGCCTTGAACCCGCGGAACACCTCGAAGACCGCGTCGTCGTCGTTGACGTCGAGCGCGCGGATCTCGACGCGGCAGCCCGGGTGCGCGGCCTCGAGCTCGTCCTTGAGTGCCTTGAGCCGGTCGGTGCGGCGCGCGCACAGGGCCAGGTCGTTCCCGAGCGCCGCGAACTGGCGGGCCATCTCCTCGCCGAGCCCCGAGCTCGCCCCGGTGATCAGGATGGTCTTCCTCGCCTCTGCTGACATGCGTTTCCTTATCTGTAGGTGATGAAGCCGTCGCCGGCTGCCTCGAGGTGGCTGTGCTCGTTGAACGACACCATGGTCATGCCCCGCCGGCCGACCACGACCTTGCTGACCGAGGAGTTCACGGTGACCGGGTTCAGCTGGACCCAGATGTCCGCGCTGCCCCCGAGGAGGGAGGCGGCGGTCCAGGAGATCGGGCCGCCGGAGGTGAACACGACGGCGGTCCCGTCGAGACCCAGGCGCTCGGCGGTACGCCGGAGGGCGGCGTCGACTCTGGCGCCGAAGGCGGTGAACGACTCGTCGTAGTCCTCGTCGTGAGCACCGCCCGTCCAGCGAAGGGTGGCCCCCTCGAACCACCGCTGGAACTCGGCCCGCGACATCTCCTCGCCCTCGCCGTAGGACACCGGGTGCATGGAGAGCATCTGGACGTGGTCGAACTCGTTCCACCCGTCGTCCTCGACGAACTCGGCGTCCCACCCGCCTCCGGCAGCGGTGTGCTCGGCGGTCTGACGGTGCCGCCGCATCGCTCCCCGGACGACCAGCTCGGGCCGGACGCCACGGGCGGCGAGGGCGGCCCCGAGGGCGTGGGACTGCCTCTCCCCGAGCGGGGAGAGCATGTCGTAGTCCTCCGCGCCCCAGGAGGCCTGGCCGTGGCGGACCAGCAGGATCTGGCTCATCCGATGCGCTCCTTGCAGCGCTGCTCGAGGTAGCCGACGGCGGGTCCGAAGATCGCGAACGCCTCGTTCGTCGTCTGGCCGTGGAAGTACCGGTAGTAGATCTGCTGCGCGATCACGGCGACTCGGAACAGACCGAAGACCTCGTAGAACGTCCACCGCTCCGGGGTGACCGTGATCCCCATCCGGTCGGTGTAGTAGGCGACCACCTCGGCCCGCGTGAGCATGCCAGGCACGTGCGTGGGCTGACGGCGGAACTGCGCGAACACCTCGTCGTCGTCGGCCTGGACCCAGTAGGCCAGCGCGCCGCCGAGATCCATCAGCGGGTCCCCGAGCGTGGCCATCTCCCAGTCGAGGACGGCGGCGACCTCGAGGTCGCCGTCGAGGACGACGTTGTCGAAGCGGTAGTCGTTGTGGATCACGCACGATGCCACGTCGTCGGGCCGGTGCGCCTCGAGCCAGGCCATGACGGTCTCGAAGTCGCCGACGTCGTCGGTCCGGGCCTGGCGGAACCGCTCCGACCAGCCGGCGACCTGGCGTGCGACGTACCCCTGCCCCTTGCCGAGGTCGCCGAGGCCGGCCCGCTCCGCGTCGACCGAGTGCAGCTCGACGAGCCGGTCGAGAACTCCGGTGCACAGGCGGCGGACCTGCTCGTCGGACAGGTCCAGGTCTGGTGGAAGGTCGCGGCCGAGGATGGTGCCCTCGACCCGCTCCATGACGTAGAACTCGGAGCCGATGACGCTCTCGTCCTGGCAGAGGGCCACCATGCGCGGCACGTAGGGGTAGACCGGCCGGAGCCGCGACTGGATGGTGAACTCGCGGCGCATGTCGTGGGCCCCTCGGGCCTTCTGCCCGGACGGAGGACGGCGCAGGATCAGGTCGCGGTGGGGGTAGCGCAGCAGGTAGGTGAGGTTCGACGCTCCGCCGGTGAACTGGCGCACCTCCGGCTCGCCGGCCAGCTCGGCCGCGAGCGCCGGATCGACCTGAGAGCGCAGCCGGCCGACGGCGGCGCTCACGTCGAAGGCGTCCTCCTGGCGCACCTCGCCGGCGCCCGGCACAGGGGAGAGATCCATGCCGCGACGATAGCCGTGGACCGGCTGCACCCGGTCCGACCGCCCATCTCGCGAGCGGACGCTGCGGCTATGCTCGCAGGCACTGGCCACCCCGTCCCCGGGAGACTCCGCATGAAGCGCACCGCCCTGGCCGCTGCCCTGGCCTCGGCCCTCGTCCTCGGCGGGTGCGGCGGGACCGATGAGGAGGACCGGGCGAGGGAGTCGATCTCCACCTACCTCGTCGAGCAGCAGGCGGAGGGCCAGATGGTGCGGCTCGACGAGGAGGGCGCCGACTGCATCGCCGGCGCCATGGTCGACGGCATCGGCGTGGACCAGCTCCAGGAGTACGGCCTCATCGACGAGGACGGCGAGGTGGTCGAGGACGCCCGGACCACCGAGATGGAGCGCGGGGACGCCGAGGTGATGGTCGACGCGGTGTTCGACTGCACCGACGTGATGGCGACCATGCAGGAGGAGCTCGCCACCGCGATGGGCGCGCAGTCCGCTGAGGTACGCGAGTGCCTCGCGAACGCCCTCACCGAGGACCTCGTGCGCGAGTCGCTGGTGGAGAACTTCTCCGGCAACGAGCAGGCTGCCCAGGAGAAGCTGATGGGCCCGCTCGCCGCGTGCATGGGCGGCGGCGCCGACCGTCCGGACAGCTGACCGGTGCCACCCGGTCCGCGTGTTCCGGCGTACCTCGGCACGAACCGGGGTAGATGTTGCCCATGACCTCGACCGACGCCGTCGTCATCGGCGGCGGGCCCAACGGGCTCGTCGCCGCCAACCTGCTCGCCGACGCCGGCTGGGACGTGGTGGTCCTGGAGGCGCAGTCGTCGATCGGCGGGGCGGTCCGCAGCGACGACGACGTCCACCCCGGGTTCGTGCACGACACGTTCAGCTCGTTCTACCCCCTGGCCGCGGTCTCCCCGACCATCAAGGCGCTCGAGCTCGAGCGGTTCGGGCTGGAGTGGTCCCACTCCCCCTCGGTCGCAGCCACCCCGTTCCACGACGGCCGGTGGGCCATCTTGCACCGTACGCCCGAGGAGACCGCGTCGGCGCTCGACCAGCTGACCCCCGGTGACGGCGAGGCGTGGCTGGACCTGTGCGAGAGCTGGCAGCGCATCGGTGACCAGGTCGTGGGGGCGCTGCTCTCCCCGTTCCCGCCGGTGCGCAACGGGTTGGGTGCGCTGGCGAAGCTGCCTGGGGCGGGCGGGTTGTCGCTCGCGCAGATGTTGCTCTCCCCGGCCCGGACCCTCGTGGACCGACACTTCCGCGGCGACCCGGCGAAGATGCTCCTCGCCGGCAACGCCGCCCACGCAGACATCCCGATGGACGCCCCGGGATCGGGACTCATGGGCTGGCTGCTGGCCATGGTCGGCCAGCACCTCGGCTACCCGGTCCCGAGCGGCGGCGCGGGCATGCTCACGGCGGCGATGGGCCGCCGCTTCGAGTCCCTGGGCGGCACCGTCCGGACGAGCACCCGGGCCATGGAGGTCGTCGTCCGTGACGGCCGCGCGGTGGGCGTGCGCACCGAGCACGGCGACGTGGTGTCGGTACGCCGGGCGGTGGTGGCCGACGTGTCCGCGCCGAGCCTCTACGGCGGCCTCGTCGGCTGGGAGCACCTCCCGGAGCGGACCCGGCGCAAGCTGTCGCGGTTCGAGTGGGACCCCGGCACGGTGAAGGTGGACTGGGCCCTCGACGGCCCCGTCCCCTGGTCCGCCACCCCGTCGAGGGCACCGGGCACCGTGCACCTGGCCGAGACCGTCGACGAGCTCGCAGCCGCCGGCGCCCACGTCGTCTCGCACACGGTCCCCGACCGTCCGTTCCTGCTGCTGGGCCAGATGGCTGCCGCCGACCCGACGCGAGCACCGGCGGGCAAGGAGTCGGTGTGGGCCTACACCCACGTACCGCAGGAGGTCCGCCGCGACGCCGGCCCAGACGGGATCAGCGGCACCTGGGACCACGACGAGACCGAGCAGATGGCCGACCGGATGCAGGCGATCGTCGAGGAGTACGCCCCCGGCTTCGGTGACCTGGTCCTCGCGCGACGCGTGCTCGGCCCTCGAGAGATGCAGGACCGCGACGAGAACCTGGTCAACGGTGCGCTCAACGGCGGCACCTCCGGCCTCCATCAGCAGCTCGTCTTCCGCCCCTTCCCCGGCCTCGGTCGCGCCGAGACCCCGGTGAAGGGGCTCTACCTCGGCTCCGCCTCGGCGCACCCCGGCGGCGGGGTGCACGGCGCGTGCGGGTCCAACGCCGCCCGTGCGGCGCTGGCACACCACCGGGTACGTCGGATGTGGCCGGTCTCGAGGGGAGACCGCGCCAGGTGACGAGACCCTCCCCCGTGGTCTTCCTCCACATCGGCGCGATGAAGACCGGCACCACCTACCTCCAGCAGCTTCTCCTCCAGAACCGCGAGTCCCTGGCCGAGCAGGGCCTGCTCTTCCCCGGCACGACCTGGGCCGACCAGGTCCTCGCCGCCCACGACGTCGTGGGCCACCACCGCGAGCGCGGCGTTCGCGAGCGCGCTGCCGGCAGCTGGCCGACCCTCGTCGAGCAGATGCTCGCCCACGAGGGGAGGGGCTCGGTCCTGTCGGTGGAGTTCCTGAGCTTCGCGGGATCGCGTGCGGTGCGTCGGGTCATGGCGGACCTCGCCGAGGCCGAGCTGCACGTCGTGCTGACCCTTCGCGACACCTGCGTGGTGCTGCCGGGCCTGTGGCAGACCCACTGCGCCAACGGCGGCACCGCCTCGTGGCGCGGCTTCGCCCAGAGCGCCCGACTGGGCTCCGGCACCGGCCCGTTCACCCCGCTGCTCGGACAGGGGGCGCGACTCTTCCGCCGGGCCCTCGACGTTCCCCGGATGCTGGACAGCTGGGCCGGCGTCGTACCTCCGGAGCGGCTGCACGTGGTCACCGTGCCGCCCCCGGGGGCGCGGCAGGAGCTGCTGTGGGAGCGTTTCGCGAGCGTTCTGGGCGTGGACCCCGCGACCGCGCCCGTGCCACCGAAGGGGCACAACCCTTCCCTCGGTTACGCCTCGGCGGACCTGATGCGAAGGCTCAACACCGAGCTCGGCCGACTTCCTCGGGAGCGCTACAACCCGACGCTGAAGCACCACCTCGCCGAGCATGTGCTCGCGGCTCGGGCCCGTGCCGAGCGCCCCGCCGAGCTCGACGCCGCCACCCATGCTTTCGCGACGCGCTGGAACCGACGCACCCGGACCGCACTGGAGTCCGGCGTCCACCTGGTGGGTGATCTGGAGGACCTGCCGACGACCGAGACCACACAGGATCTGACCTCCTCGATCGACCCGCCCGACGACGCGGAGCTCCTCGCAGCGGCCGAGCACGCCGTGGCGGGGATGGAGGAGCTCGTCCGACGCCGCCGACGACGGCTGCGCAAGCGCCGCGGTGAGGCACCGGCCAAGGAGGGTCGAGCAGAGAGCGCCGCCGATCGGCAGCAGCGCTGGGACGCCGAGGCCGACCCGGTCCGCACCGCCGTCCGCGATCTCGCCGAGGTCAGCCGAGTGGCGATCGCCTTGCAGGACCGGCTCGACCAGACCCGGCCGCGGGCTGCGCGACGACCGGGTCGGTAGCCCTCCTGGAGCCTTCCGGGGCCGCCCGAGGAGTGCCATGGTGGTGCATGTCGGTCGAGCGGAAGGGTACGCACCAGGACATGAGTCGCACCACGAGAGTGATGAGCTGCCGCCCCGAGGACGTGTGGGCGGTTCTCGAGGACGGGTGGAGCTACGGCATGTGGGTCGTGGGGGCGGCACGCATCCGCGAGGTCGACCCCGGCTGGCCCGAGGCGGGCTCGCTGATCCACCACTCCGTGGGTGCCTGGCCGGTGCTGCTGAGCGACACCTCCGTCGTGGAGCGTGTCGAGCCACGACACATGCTCCAGCTCAAGGTGAAGGCGTGGCCCACCGGGGAGGGCCGTGTCGTGCTGACGCTGACCCCCACGGCCGACGGGCAGACCGAGGTCGTCATGGAGGAGCGGGCCGTGTCGGGCCCCGCCACGATGATCCCGGCCCCGGCGCAGGACGTCGTCCTCCACCAGCGCAACGTCGAGGCCCTCCGGCGACTCGCCTACCTCGCCGAGCACCGAGCCCGCTCCGGCTCCGGCTCCTGACATGGCAGTCGTCGGCTTCCACTGCTCCCACGAGCAGATCCACCCCGGGCAGCTGCTCGAGGACGTGCAGCGCGCCGAGCAGGTCGGCTTCGACGCAGCCATGGCCTCGGACCACTTCGCGCCGTGGAGCCATCGGCAGGGACACTCCGGCTTCGTCTGGTCGTGGCTCGGCGCCGCGCTGGCCACCACCGACCTCCCGTTCGGCGTGGTCAACGCCCCCGGCCAGCGCTACCACCCCGCGGTCGTCGCCCAGGCGCTCGGCACGCTCGGGGCGATGTTCCCGGGCCGGATCTGGGCCGCCCTCGGCTCCGGCGAGGCGATGAACGAGTCGATCACCGGTGACCCGTGGCCGCCCAAGGAGGCCCGCAACGCGCGCCTGCGCGAGTGTGTCGACGTGATCCGGCGCCTCCTCGGGGGTGACGAGGTCACCCACGACGGGCTGGTCACCGTCCGCGACGCCCGCTTGTGGACCCTCCCCGACCCCGTGCCCCACCTCGTCGGCCCCGCGATCAGCGTGAAGACTGCCGGCTGGGTCGCCGACTGGGCCGACGGCCTGGTCACCGTCAACCAGCCCCACGACAAGCTCCGGCAGATGATCGAGGCCTACCGCGGCAACGGCGGCTCCGGGCCCCTGCGGATCCAGGTGCACCTCTCCTGGGACCCCTCGCTGGAGCGGGCCGAGGCCATCGCGCACGACCAGTGGCGGACCAACACCTTCCCGCCCCCGGCGGCGTGGGACATCGACTCGGTCGAGGTGTTCGACCTCGCCTCCGAGCACGTCCCGCTCTCGCAGGTCAAGGAGGTCGTCCTGGTCTCCGACGACCTCGGGCAGCACGCCGCCTGGCTCGCCGGCTTCCTCGACCTCGGGTTCGACGAGATCTACCTGCACCACGTGGGCAAGCAGCAGGCCGCCTTCCAGGAGGCGTTCGGCTCGAAGGTCCTGCCACAGCTGCGCGACCACTAGCCCGAGACAGACCGACCGCCGTCGTACGCCGGGGAGGGCAACGTGAAGATCAGCGACACCGCCGACCTGTGGTGGAAGACCGCGGTCGTCTACTGCCTGGACGTCGAGATGTTCCTGGACTGGGACGGCGACGGCACCGGTGACTTCGCCGGACTGAGCGAGCGGATCGACTACCTCTCCGACCTCGGGGTCACCTGCCTGTGGCTGATGCCCTTCTACCCGACGGCCGATCGGGACGACGGCTACGACATCACCGACTTCTACGGGGTGGACCCGCGGCTCGGGAACCACGGCGAGGTCGTCGAGCTCGTGCGCACCGCCCGCGACCGGGGCATGCGGGTGATCGTGGACCTCGTGGTCAACCACACCTCCGACAAGCATCCGTGGTTCAAGGCGTCCCGGTCGAGCAAGTCCTCGCCCTACCGCGACTTCTACGTCTGGCGCGAGGAGCCGCCGCAGGAGGACACCTCCGACCAGGTCGTCTTCCCCGACCAGGAGGACAGCATCTGGGAGCTCGACGAGCGCACCGGGGAGTACTACCTGCACCGGTTCTACAAGCACCAGCCGGACCTGAACGTCACCAACCCGAAGGTGCGCGACGAGATCGCGAAGATGATGGGGTTCTGGCTCGAGCTGGGGATCTCGGGGTTCCGGGTCGACGCGGTCCCCTACTTCCTCGGCCTCGAAGGCGTCCCGGACCACAAGGCGGATGAGTTCGCCGACCCGCACGACTACCTCGCCGCCTTGCGCGCCTTTCTCGGTCGGCGCACCGGGGACGGCATCCTGCTCGGCGAGGTGAACCTGCCCTACCAGGAGCAGAAGAAGTTCTTCGGCGGCAAGGACGGCGACGAGCTGAACATGATGTTCGACTTCGTCGGCATGCAGCACATGTACCTCGCACTCGCCCGGGAGGACGCCCGGCCGCTGGCGCGCACCCTGAAACGGCGGCCGGCAATCTCGCCGGACTCGCAGTGGGTCACTTTCGTCCGCAACCACGACGAGCTGACCCTGGACAAGCTCAGCGACAGCGAGCGGCAGGAGGTCTTCGACGCCTTCGGACGCGAGCCGGAGATGCAGATCTTCGACAGGGGTCTGCGCCGACGGCTGCCCCCCATGCTCGGCGGGGACCCCCGACGGATCCGGATGGTCTACAGCCTGATGTTCTCGATGCCCGGCACACCCGCCCTGTTCTACGGCGAGGAGATCGGGATGGGCGAGAACCTCGACATCGAGGGCCGGATGGCGGTACGCACCCCGATGCAGTGGACCGCGGGCCGCAACGGCGGGTTCTCTACCGCGGCTCCTTCCCGGGTGCGGCGACCGCCGGTGGAGGGACCCTTCGGCCCCGAGCACGTCAACGTCGCCGACCAGCGCGGTGACCAGGACTCGCTGCTGAACTTCATCGCGCTCCTGATCCGGAGGTACCGCGAGTCCCCCGAGCTCGGCTGGTCCGACGTCACCGTCCTCGACCAGCCGCACCCCAACGTGCTCGCCCACGACTGCCGGTGGGAGGAGAGGCGGCTGGTCGCCGTGCACAACCTCTCCTCCGACTCCTGCAAGGTCCCGCTTCAGCTCGACGGGTGCGAGCCCGACTGCACGCTGGTCGACCTGCTCCAGGAGGGCGTCACCGAGCTCGACCACGAGGGGCGCGCCGAGATCGCGATGGACGGCTACGGCTACCGGTGGCTGCGGGTCATGCCGAAGGAGAGCCGCCGGCTGGCCTGACGGGGTGTGGCCGGACGTGGACCTCGAGTCGAGTGCCTCGGGCCGGCACGTCGTGCTGCGTTGGACCGAGTAACGGTCCGCAAAATGGGGTGTGGGCTGACCGGACGCCGGGGTGAGATCGGGGCATGGCGATCGCGCTGGCCACCCCGACTGTCGACGAGCTGAGCGAGGTGGTGACCTTGCTGCGGGGGCGGCAGTACGACGAGGCGCCGTTCCAGCTGCCCCCGGGGGACCTGGGCTGGTTCTGGCGATTCGGTGCGGGGACGACGGCCGCGGCGGTCCGGACCTGGAGCCGAGCCGACGGCCGCGGCGGTCCGGACCTCGAGCCGGACGGATCCTCGCCGTCGGGCTGTTGGACGGTCCCCAGCTGCTGCGGCTGGCCACCGCGGCCAACGCTGAGCGAGACGAGGAGCTGGCGCAGACAGCTCGTCGCTGACGTCGCGCAGCCGGGACGCGGCGTACTGCCACCGGGGAAGGTGTACGTCGAAGCACCCGCAGGCACACGGGTCCAAGACCTGCTGACCGGAAGCGGCTGGGTCACCGACGAGCCGTGGACACCTTTGCGCCGGGACCTCACGGAGCGGGTGGAGGATCCGGGCGTGCGCACCGAGGTGGTCGGACCGGAGCAGGTCCAGCAGCGGACCGCCGGCCAGCGGGCGTCCTTCGACAGGTCTGCGTTCACGGCCATCGCGCTGGCACGCGATGGCGGCCGGACTGCCGTACGCCGACGCCCGGTGCCTGGTCGCGTACGACGACCGCGGCGACGTAGTGGCGGGAGTGACAGTCTGGTCGGCCGGCCCGGGAAGGACCGGACTGATCGAGCCGATGGGCGTGCACCGGGATGGTCACGGCTTCGGCACGGCGATCACCGTCGCTGCGGCAGCGACACTCCAGGGACTGGGTTCGTCGAGCGCGCTGGTGGCCACGCCGAGCTCCGACGTCGGCGCCGTTGCCACCTACGTGTCAGCGGGCTTCCAGCCGCTTCCCGACGTCCGGCCGACGTCGGGACGGCATACCGGCAGCTGCGCGCATCGCGCGATCCCGGCGGGGTCAGGGGCTCTCGTCTCCCTCGAACCCGATCAGCCAGTGCAGGCCGTAACTGTCGATGACCTGCCCGTCGGTGGCGCCCCAGGGCCGCGCCTGCAGGTCATCCACGATCCGCCCGCCCTCGGAAAGACAGTGGAACCAGTTGCGCAGGGTGGAGGGGTTGGCCGTACCAAGCAGGGACAGCATCATTCCTTCGCAGCGGAATGGAGGCTCGTCGCCGGTCACGTCGGCGGCGAACAGCGCGACCGGTCCCTCCACGAGGTAGCCGTGAGCGATGGCCTCTGCCGGACCGTCAGTCCTCTCGAACTCGTCGAAGGTGTGGAGCTGTACGTCGCAGCCGAAGACACCGCCGTAGAAAGTCAGGGCGTCACGAGCAGTGCCGGGGAAGTGGAGGTAGGGCGTCGGCGCGGTCATGGGTCAGATGTTAGGGGCATCGCCGGCCGGCACTCGCCGTCATCGGCGCTTCCCGCCGTTCTGCTGAATGGCCGGCTGCCCCACGGCTCGGTCCAGGTCCAGAAGTCGAAGGCTCGCGCGCTGGTCCCAGGGCCAGTGCTCCTGCGCCCGGAGAACCGCCTGCATGAAGGACCACGCGGTGAGCAGATCCGTGACCAGAGGCACCATTCCGTCGTCCGTGGACAGGTCGACGTGGTCGAAAGAGCGGACGGTCATCACCTCTGCCTCGGGAAAGGCCTTGTCCAGCCGCCGAAGCTCGGCGACCGGCACGGCCGGGTCGTCGTGCGCATGTGCGGCCAGGACGTCTGCCTCGACCTCGTCGGCCACGCCGACCGGCGAGAACGTCTCGAAGAGACCCTGCCCGGGCGGTGGCAGGCTGCGGGCGAGGTCGGCCACCACTATCGGGTCGTCGGAGGTCACCATGCGGTAGACGAGGTCCGCGGTGTCAGGCAGACCGGCCGGCTCCCGCCGGTCCAGGGCACGGCGCAGCGGATCGCGCTGCTCCTCCGGGACCAGCTTCATCGCCGCATCCCGGACCATCGTCGCGACGATGGCCGGGTCGGCGGCGCCCCACGGGTACATCTGGCCGTCCACCACGGACGCGCCGGTCACCGCTGCCTGGAGCACGCCGACCAGGTCCGCATAGGCACCGAAGGTCGCGACCAGGTCGATGCAGCCCGCCACCCGTTCGTCTGCGGCCGCGACCAGGGCGAGGGCCCCTCCGTAGGAGAAGCCCATCAGGACCAGCCCGTCATCGGCGCGGCAGTTCCGAGCGGCCACCTCCACCACCCGAGCCAGGTCGTCGACGTCGAGCTCCTCCGAGAAGAGGCTCAGCTCCGGGACCACCACCTCCCGGCCTGCAGCGGCCAAGGACGACGCCAGGGACACGACACGCGCGTCGTCTCTGCCCGCGGGGGCCGCACCGGGCAACAGGATGATGCGGGGTGCGTCTGCTCGGGAGGAGTAGCGGTCGACGACGACACCGCCCGTCTCCTCCTCGCTCCGCTCGACCGACAGCGCCCACGGTCGGGGAAGCGGTCCCCCGAACGCGTCGTCGAGGACGAACGCCGCCTTCGCAGTCGCTTGCGCACCTGGATGCAGCGCAAGCCCAGCGACGGCGACCACGACCACGACCAGGCCGACGGCCACCGCGGTCCTGAACGCCGGGAGGCCACGCATGCCACGATCATCTCCGGAACGCCGAAGGCAGACCAGGCGCGCCCTTGGGATGGCCCGCACCGGGATCTCCTCCCGGTCTGCGCACCCCGCCTCAGCGGGCCCCGAGTCTGCCGCGCGCCTGCCGTCCGACCCGGGTGCCGCCGAGGTCTGCCCGCTGACCGGCGAGGTAGCCCGAGCGTCCACCACTGCCCGAGAGGGTCCGGGCTGACGCGGTGCGGAGGTGGGGGTACTCCCGGTCCCTCGCCGAACGCACCGCCACGGAGCGGTCGGCGAGCACCAGCGACACCGACCGGCCCGTCGGGGCCTGGTCGTCCTGCGTAGCCGCCGCGGCCCGTGCCGCGCGCTCCTCGGACTCCAGGAGCCTTCGCACCACGGCAGAGGTGAACCCGGCCAGCCAGGAGCGGCGGTAGGCGGCGAGGTTCTCCCCGGGCGGGGCGACGCTGCGCTGGAGCGCCGAGGTCGCCTGGAGCAGCAGGCTGGTGTAGAGCAGCTCAGCTCGGGCGAGGTCGGAGTCGAAGCCGAACAAGTGCATCGACAGCTGCTTGCCGTCCACGTCGTGCCGGGTGCGTTGGACGGCCTGGCAGCGCAGGGCCGTCGCGACGCCGCTCAGGAGGTTGGCCTTGTCCAGGGCGTAGGGCGCGTCGAGCACCACCACGCGGTCGCCGACCACGTCGGACCCGGGGGCGGTCTCCGCGAGCAGGGCCCGGTCGATGCCGTAGGCGGCCACGAGCTCGGCGGCCTTCGCGGTGTAGGTCTCCGCCTCCTCGCGCGTGGTCGCCGGGTCCTCGGCCTTCGCCAGGATCTTGCGGACCTTGGCGAGCACGGCGTCGCTCGGAGCACTGCGCGGGTCGTGGGGCTGCTGTCGGCTCATGTGCTGGTCCCTTCGAGGTTCGGGTCGTCGACGTACGCGACCCTGGCACCGGCCACGGACAGATCACCGGCCGCGAACGGCGTTGTCCACAGCCGGTCGCGAGGCGCGGTCAGCTGGCGACGGTGGTGATCACCCGCGACCGGACCTCGGGCCGCGCCCAGGCCTCGGCGGTGTGTGCCAGCCGGAGCAGCGAGAACAGCACGAAGGGTACGGCGACCAGCACCGACCAGTGCCACGAGGGGGCCCGCGAGGTGGCGACGAACAGCATCGCCGTGAACGTCGTGACCAGGGCCAAGCGGGTGGAGTAGCCGACCATGCTCAGCGGCGGCGCGGGGGTCGCCCGGGCGCTGCGCATGTCGACCGCGAAGGGCCGGCGAACCGACCAGCGCATGGACCCCGCGACCACCTGGAGCGTCACCACCAGAGACGCGCACACCACGGCCACGACCTGGGTCGCGGTCGGTGCCCCGGCACGCAGGGAGGCCAGGACCAAGGAGACCGCGACCGCCGCGAGGAGCACCTCCATCAGGACGACGACGCGGGTCACGAAGGCCAGCCGGGTCGTGACCGGCAGGCTCTCGCGCCAAAGCGCGCCGCGACCGTCCAGGCACCAGGAGTTGACGCCGAACAGCAGCGCCCCTCCCGATGCGACAAGGCCCGGAAGGATGTTGAGCATGTACCACTCCAGGGCACTGGCCAGCGCGACCAGCCCCGGGAGCAGCGCGAGGACCGCGAACCCTCGGCGCAACGGCACCGACCGCCACACGCCGGCCCGGTCGACCCGGAGCATCGCCATGACGTCCGAGGCAGGATTCGGCCGGCGCGGGTGGACGGAGGTCTCCACCCGCATCTCCTCACGCGGAGGCCTGCGGGCGAGGACGTGCGCGGCCAGCGCACCGGCGACGACGGCGACCACGGCGAGGACGAGGAGCACGAGCACGCCCTGCAGCCACGGCGTCCACACGCCCCCGGAGGCGTAGTAGGCCGTGAGCAGGACATGGATGGTCGGCGACCCGTCGAGGTAGCCGATGAGCTCCCCGGCCAGGATCAGCCAGGCCATCGTCGCGACCAGCACCGCGACCACCGCACGCAGGAGCCACACGCCGTGGCGCACGCGGCGCAGCCACTCCGCGAGCCAGGCGACGAGCTGTGCCGTGGCCGTGGCGACGACCAGCCACACCAGCACCGGGACCTGGACGGCGAGGAGGTTGTGCGGTCCGAAGACGTACGCCGTGAGCGCGAGCACCGCCCAGCTCTGCAGGAGCCAGGCGATGTTCAACGGCGCCATCACCAGCGCCCCGAGGTGGTCGGTGGTGGGGCTGACGGGGTAGGCGACGGCCTGGTCCCGGGGCAGCAGCTCGCGGCCGCCACCCGCAGAGGCGGCCGAGACGACGGCGATGACGAGCACCCCGAGGTAGGCGGTGGGCAGGATCAAGATGGCCTCGTCGGACCGGAACTGCCCCGGTCCAGGGGTCCCGGCTGCGCCGGGCACGTACGCGGGGACCCAGGCGAAGACCACGGTCAGCGCGACCATGAGCACCAGGGCAGAGGCCGCCGCCCACCGGCGCCTCCCCCGGACCGCAGCGGCCCGGAACATGATGAGCGGGGCGACGTCCGAGGTCGCCCGGCGTGCGTCGTACCACCGCCTCCGCCAGGGGCCCGAGGGCTCAGTCGAGGAGAGCACGGTAGGCACCGGCCCCCTCCTCACCCCTCATCTCGTGGGCGGGGACCGCGGCGACAGCCGACCCGCCACGCAGCACGACCGCCTCGTCACAGGCCTGGACCGCGAGCTCACGCAGGTGGGTGGAGACCAGGACCGCCGCACCCCTGGCACGGGCGTCGGCGATCACGTCCATCGTGGCCTCGACGCCGAGCGGGTCCACACCGTCGAAGGGCTCGTCGAGGAGCAGGACGGTCGGCTCGTGGAACGCCGCGAGCACCACCGACATCCGCCGCCCCATGCCATGGCTGAACCCGGCGGTGACGCGGTGCGCGGCGGCGCCGAGCTCGAACCGCTCGAGCAGGTCCTCCGCGCGGCTCTCCCAGCGCGGCGACATCCGCCTCAGCTGGGCCGCGAGCTGGAGGTGCTCCCAGGGCGTGGCCCGCGGGACGAGCCCGCCCACGTCGGGGCAGTAGCCGGTTGCCCGCTTGACCGCGAGGGCCTCGGTGCGGATGTCGTGACCCGCGACCTCCACCACCCCGTCGCTCGGCGGCACGACCCCGGCCAGGACCCGCATGGTGGTCGACTTGCCGGCCCCGTTGCGGCCGAGGAGCGCGGTGGCCCCGCCAGCAGGGACCTGGAGGTCGACACCACGAACGGCGTCGACGAGCCCGAACCGCACCCAGAGGGCCGAGACGTCGACGAGGAGATGGCTCACCCGGCCGATTCTCCCAACTCGACCCGCCGAAGACGAGGATTCGTCGAAATCACCCACGTTAGGGGACCCGGATGGCAAGCACCGCCATGTCGTCGGCCGGGGCCGTCGAGGCGAACCCGGAGACGAGCCGGCGAATTCGGTCGGCCACGGCCTGGGCCGGTAGCCCGACCACCTGCGCGAGGTCCGCCTCGAGCCCCTCCTCCCCCAGCATCCGCAGGCCCTCGCGACGTTCCAGGACACCGTCGGTGACGGCCACCAGAAGGTCCCCGCGCTCCAGGACGTGCTCGTCGGCCACGAACGTCACGTCATCCCACACGCCCAGGAGAGACTGCGGGCGTCCGACCCGCTCGACCAGCCCGCCCCGGCGTACGACGAACGGAGGCGGATGCCCCGCACTGACCAGGGTGAGGCGCAGCCGGCCGCCCCCGGCGGGCTCGAGCGTGCCGCACACCAACGTCAGGAACCGGGCCCGCTCACCCTCGTCGAGGATCGCGGTGTTGAGACGTTCGAGGGTGGCGGCCACGGGGAAGCCGGTGAGCGCGAGGGCACGGACGGTGTGCCTGGCCAGCCCGGTGACCGCGGCGGCCTCGGCGCCGGTGCCGCACACGTCGCCCACGGCGAAGCACCAGCGGCCCGACCCGACCGGGAAGATGTCGTAGAAGTCCCCACCCGCGAGGGCCCGCTCGCCCGCGGCCTCGTAGACCACCCCTACCTCGAAGGTCTCGGAGGCCGGGATCCTCGCCGGCAGGAGGCCACGCTGCAGCGCCTCCCCGACCGCCTGCAGCTCGCCGTGGACGTGGGCGTTGTCGATGGCGAGAGCCGCACGCCGGGTGATCGCCTCCGCGACGACGAGCGCCTCCCCGTACAGCGGCCCCTGCTGCGTGCGGCCGAGGGTGAGCACGCCGAACCGTCGTCCTCGCGCGGTCAGCGGCAGGTCGAGCACGTCGCCACCGAGCCGCTCGTCCGGGGACTCGGCCACCCCCTGCGACCCGGACCGCACGAGGGCCTCGCGCAAGGCGCCCGTGGCCTGCTCGTCCCGGTGCCACACCTGCTGGAGGACCGACTCGCCGCGTGAGTCGTCGAGGTACACGGCGCACCAGGTGGCCAACCGTGGGACGACGATCTGCCCGGTGATCGCCATCGTCATCTCCTGGTCCAGGGAACCCCCGAGCAGGACGCCGGCCTCCGCGAGGAAGCCGAGCCAGCCACGGCGCTCCCGCTCCGAGGTCCGGAGGCGAGCCCGGTCGGCGGCCGACGCGACGGCGGCCCCGAGACGCTGGAGGTGGACGGCCTGCTCGTCGTCGAAGCCGGCGGCCCGGTCCGACGTCACCCCGAGGGCACCGATCACGCGCTGCTCCATCACCACCGGCGCCACGAGGAGCGAACGCACCTCCTCGCCGGCCAGCCAGGGCACGTCCCCCTCGGCAACGTCGGTGAGGGTGGTCGGCAGGTGAGGGTTGCGCACGGGAGGCGTGCCGGGTGTGCCCGGCTCGAGGTGGCTTCCCCGGATCCCGCTGTCCAGACCGCTCACCGTGCTCACCTCGTAGTCAGCGTCGAGGTCGCGCACCAGGAGGAGGTAGGCGGCGTGTCCGCCGAGCTGGTCGCGGGCCCGCTCCACGACGAGGTCGAGGTAGGCCTGGAAGCCGAGCCGCTCCAACGCGTCCTCCCGGAGTCCGAGAGGGTCGTGCCGCTCCGGCGCCGCGGCCATCCGTCGCCGCGACTCCGGCCACTCGAGCAGGGCACGGCGCGCGGCGGGGACGAGCAGGACCACCGCCCCCTCGCCCGGCGGCCCGGAGAGCCGGGACTCGAACGCCTGCACCGGGAGGCCGCCCTTGGTCCGCACCGTGCACAGTCCTTGCCGACGCGGCTCGGTCCACGAGGGTACGCCGGAGCCGGCGCGCGTCGTGGCGGCGCCGTCGAACGGTTCGGCGAGGTCGAGCCACGGGCGACCGAGCACGTCCTCGGGGCGCCAGCCGAACATCCGCACGGCGTCGTGGTTCCAGGACCGGACCGCCCCCTCGGCGTCGAGCTCGACGACGGCGACGTCGGCCTCAGCGGGCTCGGCCCCACCACGCCAGTCACCGTCGGATGCACCGGTGACGGCCGCGGCCGTGGCGGTCGCCTCCACGGTCGCCCCCGCCCTCTCGAAGCGCAGCCAGATCCGCTTCGCCCCGGCGGTGTAGTCCACCCCCCACGAGGTGGCCAGGGTGGCGGCGATGAGCAGACCCCGTCCGTGCTCGGACTCGTCCGGGGGCCCCTCCAGACCGAGGGGGAGCGTGCGATGAGGGTGGAGGTCCTCCACCTCCAGCCGCAGACCCCCGGCATCGAGCTCGAGGACCACGCGCACCGGCGTACCGGCATGGACCACTGCGTTGGTGACCAGCTCGCTGGCGGCCAGGACGGCCTCGTCGGCCAGGTCGCCCGCACCCCAGCCCTCGAGCGCTCCGCGCACGAACCGCCGAGCCTCGGAGACAGATCTGCCCTCCGGGGCGAAGGTGCCCTGGATGTGCATGCTCGAGCCGATGCCTTCTCTCGGAGTTCGGTGAGCCGACTCCTGTCATGGTGTCAGACTGTGCTGACCGGGGGTCGGTAACCGAGGAGGCCGGTATGGCCGGTAGCAGTACCCAGGCCGCGCCCGTTCCCGAGCAGGCCGTCGATGACCGGTCCGCATCGCGCGGCACCGGCGGAGCCGCGCACGGGGCGGACGAGGCCCAGCTCACGCGGCTGCTCGACGCGTTGGTCGCCATGCGCGACGGCAACTTCCGCAAACGGCTCCCGGCGGGGGCCGGGGGCGTGATGGGTGAGATCGCGGCGGTCTTCAACGAGATCGGCGAGCGCCAGCAGCACCTGGCCTCCGAGCTGGCCCGGGTCCACCGGGTCGCCGGACGCGAGGGCCGCCATAGCGAGCGTCTGGACCCCGGGCCCGGCGAGGGCTCGTGGGCGCGGGCAGTCGACGACGCGAACGGGTTGGTCGACGACCTGGTCCGCCCGACCGGCGAGGTCGGGCGGGTGCTGGCGGCGGTGTCCGAGGGGGACCTCGGCGGGCGCATGGAGCTGCGGGTCGACGGCCGTCAGCTGCGCGGCGAACCACTCCGGCTGGCACGCTCGGTCAACGGACTGGTCGGTCAGCTCTCCTCCATCGCCGACGAGATCACCCGGGTCACCCGGGAGGTCGGCACCGAGGGGAAGCTCGGCGGCCAGGCGAAGGTCCGCAACGCCGACGGCAGCTGGCGGGACCTGATCGACGCGGTCAACACGATGTCGTCCCGGGTCACCGCGCAGGTGCGCGACATCGCCCTCGTGACGACGGCGGTGGCCAACGGCGACCTGTCGCGGACCGTCACCGTCGAGGTCTCGGGCGAGATGGCGCAGCTGAAGGCGACGGTGGACAGGATGGTCGACCAGCTGTCGTCCTTCGCCGTCGAGGTGACCCGGGTGGCCCGCGAGGTCGGCACCGAGGGCCGACTGGGTGGCCAGGCCGACGTCCGCGGTGTGAAGGGCACCTGGAAGGACCTGACCGACTCGGTCAACCTCATGGCGTCGAACCTCACCAGCCAGGTGCGGGGGATCTCCTCGGTCGCGCAGGCCGTCGCGCGCGGCGACCTCAGCCAGCAGATCACGGTGAGCGCGCGGGGGGAGGTCGCCGAGCTCGCCGAGACGCTGAACTCGATGACGGCGACCCTCCAGACGTTCGCCGACGAGGTCACCCGGGTGGCCCGCGAGGTCGGCACCGAGGGAATACTCGGGGGCCAGGCGGACGTGCCGGGAGTCGCGGGCCGCTGGAAGGACCTCACCGACTCGGTGAACTCCATGGCGGACAACCTCACCGCCCAGGTCCGCGACATCGCCCAGGTCACCACCGCCGTGGCTCGCGGCGACCTCAGCCAGAAGATCACCGTCGACGTGAAGGGCGAGCTGGCCGAGCTCAAGAGCACGGTCAACGTCATGGTCGACCAGCTCTCCGCCTTCGCGGCCCAGGTGACCCGGGTGGCCCGCGAGGTCGGCAGCGACGGCATTCTCGGCGGCCAGGCCGACGTCCCCGGGGTCGCCGGGACGTGGAAGGACCTCACCGACTCGGTGAACTCCATGGCCGGCAACCTCACCGCCCAGGTGCGCAACATCGCCCAGGGCACCACCGCCGTCGCCCGCGGCGACCTCAGCCAGAAGATCACCGTCGACGTACGCGGGGAGCTCGCCGAGCTCAAGATGACCGTGAACACGATGGTCGACCAGCTCTCCGCCTTCGCCGACGAGGTCACCCGCGTCGCCCGCGAGGTGGGCGGGGAGGGTCGGCTGGGCGGTCAGGCGGCCGTGC
This sequence comes from Nocardioidaceae bacterium, assembly GCA_035461195.1. Lineage (GTDB taxonomy): Bacteria > Actinomycetota > Actinomycetes > Propionibacteriales > Nocardioidaceae > Nocardioides_C. The sequence continues at coordinate 6,921 of DATHVS010000019.1, read as the reverse complement.
CTGGTGTCTCCGGGACCTGGCGGGACCTCACCGACTCGGTGAACTTCATGGCCGGCACGCTCACCGCGCAGGTGCGCAACATCGCCGAGGTCACCACCGCGGTGGCCCGCGGCGACCTCACCCGCACCATCACGGTCGAGGCGCGTGGGGAGATCCTCGAGCTCAAAAGCACCGTCAACACGATGGTCGACCAGCTCTCCGCCTTCGCCGACGAGGTCACCCGCGTCGCCCGCGAGGTCGGCACCGAGGGGCGTCTCGGCGGCCAGGCCGACGTGCACGACGTCTCGGGCACGTGGAAGGACCTCACCCAGAGCGTCAACATGATGGCGAGCAACCTCACCGACCAGGTGCGCAACATCGCCCAGGTCACCACCGCCGTCGCCAGCGGCGACCTCAGCCGCAAGATCACCGTGGACGCACGTGGGGAGATCCTCGAGGTCAAGAGCACCGTCAACACGATGGTGGACCAGCTCTCGTCGTTCGCCGACGAGGTCACCCGCGTCGCCCGCGAGGTCGGCACCGAAGGCATCCTCGGCGGTCAGGCCCACGTCCCTGGTGTCGCCGGCACCTGGCGCGACCTCACTGACTCGGTGAACTCCATGGCGAGCAACCTCACCAGCCAGGTCCGCAGCATCGCCGCCGTCTCGACTGCCGTGGCCCGCGGCGACCTGAGCCAGAAGATCGCCATCGAGGCGCGCGGGGAGGTGGCCGCGCTGGCCGGCACCATCAACGCGATGGTCGACACGCTGCGCGCCTTCGCCGACGAGGTCACCCGGGTGGCTCGCGAGGTCGGCACCGAAGGCATCCTCGGCGGCCAGGCCCATGTGCGAGGCGTGGCAGGCACGTGGAAGGACCTCACCGACTCGGTGAACTCCATGGCCGGCAACCTCACCAGCCAGGTCCGCAGCATCGCGCTGGTCACGACGGCGGTCGCCCACGGCGACCTGACCCAGAAGACGTACGTCGACGCGCGCGGCGAGATCCTCGAGCTGAAGACCACGGTCAACCGGATGGTGGACCAGCTCTCGTCGTTCGCCGACGAGGTCACCCGTGTGGCCCGCGAGGTCGGCACCGAGGGCAAGCTCGGCGGCCAGGCCGAGGTCGCCGACGTCTCGGGGACCTGGCGCAAGCTCACCGAGAACGTCAACCAGCTCGCCGGCACGCTGACCACCCAGCTGCGCGCCATCGCGGAGGTGTCCACCGCGGTCACACAGGGCGATCTCAGCCAGGAGATCACCGTCGAGGCCCAGGGCGAGGTCGCCGAGCTCAAGGACAACCTCAACCAGATGATCGACAACCTGCGCGAGACGACACGGGCCAACCAGGAGCAGGACTGGCTCAAGACCAACCTCGCCCGGTTCACAGGTCACATGCAGGGTGGTCGTGACCTGCTCGACGTCACGTCACTGATCGTCACCGAGCTGACGCCGCTCGTGGGTGCGGTGCAGGGGTCGTTCTTCCTCAGCGAGCCCGGCCGGGACGGGCGGGGTTCGCTCAGGCGGATCGCCTCCTACGGCTACCGTCGTCGCAAGGGCGTGCCCGACCGGTTCGACCTCGGCGAGGGCCTCGTCGGGCAGGCCGCCGTGCTGAGAACACCGATCGTGGTCTCCGACGCCCCGGCCGACTACATCCGCGTCGGTTCGGGTCTCGGCGATGCCGCCGCGGCGACGATCGCGATCATGCCGGTGGTGTTCGAGGACCAGGTGCTCGGCGTCGTCGAGCTCGCCTCCTTCTCGACGTTCAGCCCCGTGCACATGCAGTTCCTCGGGCAGCTCATGGAGATCATCGGCGTCTCGCTGAACGCGATCATCGCCAGCTCCCGCACCCAGGAGCTGCTCGTCGAGTCCCAGCGGCTCGCGTCGGAGCTCCAGCAGAAGTCCGAGGAGCTCCAGTCACAGCAGGACGAGCTCCAGCAGACCAACGCCGAGCTGGAGGAGAAGGCCAGCCTCCTGGCCGCCCAGAATCGCGCCATCGAGATCAAGAACCTCGAGATCGAGGACGCCCGGCGGGGCCTCGAGGAGCGCGCCGAGCAGCTCGCGCTCTCCTCCCGTTACAAGTCGGAGTTCCTCGCGAACATGTCGCACGAGCTGCGCACCCCGTTGAACTCCCTCCTCATCCTCGCCAAGCTGCTCTCCGAGAACGCCGAGGGGAACCTCCACGCCAGGCAGGTGGAGTTCGCGCGCACCATCCACAGCGCGGGCACGGACCTGCTCCAGCTCATCAACGACATCCTCGACCTGTCCAAGGTGGAAGCCGGCAAGATGGACGTCCACCCCGCCGAGGTGCCCGTCTCGGGGGTCGTGGAGTACGTCGAGGCGACCTTCCGGCCGCTCACCGCCGAGAAGGACCTCGGCTTCGCGGTGACCGTGGCCCCGGACGTGCCCCGGACCCTCCACTCCGACCAGCACCGGCTGCAGCAGGTGCTGCGCAACCTGCTGTCCAACGCGGTCAAGTTCACGACCTCCGGCCAGGTCACCCTCGACATCCGGGCCGCATCCGGCGAACGGTTCGCGACCTCGACGCTCAGGACGGCCGACCGGGTCCTCGCGTTCTCGGTCTCCGACACCGGCATCGGCATCCCGCCCGACCACCTCCGGGTCATCTTCGAGGCGTTCCAGCAGGCCGACGGCACGATCAGCCGCAAGTTCGGCGGTACCGGCCTCGGCCTCTCCATAAGCCGCGAGATCGCCCGTCTGCTCGGCGGCGAGATCCATGCCGAGAGCGAGCCGGGCCGCGGGAGCACCTTCACGCTCTTCCTCCCACTGCACCACCCCGGCACCACCGGCGAGACGACGTCGCGCACCGCGGCCGTTGCGACGGCGCGACCCGCGGCACCCGCTGAAGCCGCTGAGGTCAGTGACGCCCCCGCCGCATCCCCGCCACCCGTGGTCGTGCCCTCCGGGCGAGAGGTCGAGGACGACCTCCACGACGTCGGGCCCGGCGACAAGGTGCTGCTGGTCGCGCTGAGCAGCCTCTCGCTCCGCCGGGCGGCGGTGGAGATCGGGCGCACCCACGGCTTCAAGGTGCTCACGACCGACCGTGCGGTCGACGCGATGCAGGCGGCCCGCCGGTACCTTCCCGCCGGGATCGTCGCGGGGATGGAGGTGACCCGCGAGGACGGGGCGTCGCTGCTGCGGCTGCTCAAGACCGACGCCGACACCCGGCACGTCCCCACGGTGGTCGTCCACCCAGCCGTCGCCGGCCAGGACGTGCACGGGAGCCGGCACAGCGGTGCGCTCGGCGTCGTCGAGGAGCCGGTCACCCCGGCGAAGCTCGGTGCCGCGGTGGCCGACCTCAGCGCCTACGTCGACCGGGGCACCCGCTCCCTCCTCGTCGTATCCGGGGGGAGGGTCGAGGAGACCTCGGCCGTCGTCGCCCTCTTCGGGGCGGTGCCCGACGTCGAGCTCCGGCTCGCCGCCACCGTCGAGGAGGCCGTCGCCGCGCTGCGGTCGGCCCCGTTCGACTGCGTCGTGGTGGACCTCGAGCTCGCCGACGCCAGCGGGCTCGACCTCCTGCGCCGGATGCGTGCGACCAAGCGGCTGTGCGGCGTACCCGTCGTCGTCAGCGTCGGACAGGAGCCGACCGGCGAGGCGCTGGAGCGGCTCCGGCGGCACGCCGAGTCCATGGTGGTGAAGTACCCCACGACCGTCTCCGGGCTGATCGACGAGGTCTCGCTGTTCCTGCACCGGCCCGACATCGCCCTGCGCGAGGACGAGGCCGCCACCTCTGCGGAGCTCTCGGCGAGCGAGCCGTCCTTCGAGGGCAGGCGGGTCCTGATCGTGGACGACGACACGCGCAACGTGTTCGCCCTCGCCAGCGCGCTCGAGGCTCACGGCATCGACGTGGTGTACGCCGACAACGGGGCCGCCGGCATCGAGGCGCTGCAGCGCGAGCCGGACATCGACCTGGTGCTGATGGACGTGATGATGCCGGGCATGGACGGCTACACGGCCATGCGCGAGATCCGGCGGGTCCCGGCCTTCCGCGACCTGCCCCTCATCGCCGTGACCGCCAAGGCGATGCCCGGCGACCGCGAGAACAGTCTCGACGCAGGGGCGTCCGACCACGTCACGAAACCGGTCGACGTCGACGACCTGCTCTCCCGGATCCGCAGGTGGTGGTCGTGACCGAACGGGCCCGCATCCTCCTCGTCGACGACCGGCCGGAGAACCTCCTGGCGCTCGAGGCGATCCTGAGCTCCCTCGACCAGGAGCTGGTCCGGGCCTCCTCGGGCGAGGAGGCGCTCGGCGCGCTGCTCAAGGGCGACTGCGCGCTGATCCTCCTCGACGTGCAGATGCCGGGCATGGACGGCTTCGAGACCGCGGCCCAGATCAAGGCTCGGGCGCGCACCCGTGACATCCCGATCATCTTCCTCACCGCCGTCGACACCGACGCCCACAACGCCTACCGCGGCTACGCCGCCGGAGGGGCCGACTACATCACCAAGCCCTTCGACCCCTGGGTGCTGCGCGCGAAGGTCCAGGTCTTCGTCGACCTGTGGGTGGCCGGGCGGCGCCTTGCGACCCAGGCCGAGTTCCTGCGGCGGCAGCTCGACGACAGCAGCCGCACCGTCGACGTCCTCGGGGAGCTGCGCGACCGGCTCGGCCTCGTCGAGGAGGCCGTGCGCGAGCTCGAGCAGAACCTCTCTCGCGACGACGGGTCGCCCCAGGAGTCGATGGCGACGCTCACCCGCCGGATCGCGGCGATGCGTGAGGCCATCGACGTACTCCAGGAGACCGCCCCTGCCGCCGGGCGCACCCGCCGCGAGTTCGGCTGAGCCCGGGGAACGAAGGAGACCCGGGTCAGGCGGGGAAGCGCTCGCCCTTCTCAGCGAGGTCCACGAGGTACGCCGGGGGCTCGAACCGGTCCCCGTAGGCCGCGGCGAGCTCACGGGCACGGGCGACGAAGCCGGTCAGGCCGCCCTCGTAGCCCTGCATGAACTGGACCGCGCCGCCGGTGTTGGGCGGGTAGCCGATCCCCATGATCGAGCCGATGTTCGCCGCGGCGGCCGACTCGATGACACCTTCGGCGAAGCACCTCGCGGTCTCGATCGCCTCGATGAACAGGAACCGGTCCTTGAGGTCGGCGATGTCGGGCTGCTCGTCGGCGACGGGGAAGGTCTCGGCGAGACCCTTCCAGAGCCCGTGCCGCTTGCCCGCGTCGTCGTACTCGTAGAAGCCGGCGCCCTTGAGCTTGCTGGGGCGGCCGATCTCGATCATCTTGTCGATGACCGCCTCCGCGGGGTGCGGCTCGTAGCTGCCGCCCTCGCGCTCGACAGCCGCCCTCGTGGCGTTGCGGATCTTGACCATCAGCTCCATGTTGAGCTCGTCGGAGATCTGCAGCGGGCCGACCGGGTAGCCGGCCTGGGTGGCCGCCCGCTCGACCGTCATGGGTCGCACGCCCTCGCCGAGCATCGCGAGCCCCTCGTTGATCTGGGTGCCGATGACGCGGGAGGTGTAGAAGCCGCGGCTGTCGTTGACGACGATCGGCGTCTTCTTGATCTGCTGGACGACGTCGACCGCGTGAGCGACCGCCTTGTCGGAGGTCTTCTTGCCGCGGATGATCTCGACGAGCGGCATCTTGTCGACCGGCGAGAAGAAGTGCAGGCCGATGAACGACTCCGCCCGAGGGCCAACTCCCTCGGCGAGCTCGGTGATGGGCAGCGTGCTGGTGTTGGAGCACAGGAGGGCGTCGGAGTTGACCACGTCGAGGATCTCGCCGAACACCTTGTTCTTCAGGCTCGGGTCCTCGAAGACCGCCTCGATGACGAGGTCGCAGCCCTTGAGGTCGGCCGGGTCGGCGGTGGGGGTGATGCGGGCGAGAACCTCGTCGGCCTTGTCGCGGGTCATCTTGCCCCTGTCCACGGCCTTGTCGAGGATCTTGACCGAGTAGGCCTTGCCCTTCTCGGCGTTCTCGGCGCTGACGTCCTTGAGCACGACCTCCATGCCGGAGCGGGCGCAGGAGTAGGCGATACCGGCGCCCATCATGCCGGCGCCGAGCACACCGACCTTGGTGGCCGTGAACTTCTCGACGCCCTCGGGGCGGAGCGAGCCCGCGTTGATCGCCTGCAGGTCGAAGAAGAACGCCTGGATCATGTTCTTCGACGTGCGTCCGGTGACGAGCTTGGTGAGGTAGCGCGACTCGATCCGCGAGGCGGTGTCGAAGTCGACCTGGGCGCCCTCGATGGCCGCCGACATGATGGCCTTGGGTGCCGGGTAGTCAGCGCCCTTGGCCTGCTTGCGGAGGTTCGCGGGGAAGGCCGGGAGGATCGAGGCGACCTTCGGGTTCGACGGGGCGCCGCCGGGCAGCTTGTATCCGGGACGGTCCCACGGCTGGCTCGCGGCCTCGGGGTTGTCCCTGTTCGCGAGGATCCACGCCTTGGCGGCGGGGAGGAGCTCCTCCTGGGTCGCGACGAGCTCGTCGACGAGGCCCTTCTCCTTGGCCTGGGCCGGCTTGAGCCGCGTGCCCGTGAGCAGGTAGCCCATCAGCGCGTCGTACATGCCGAACATCCGAGTCAGGCGGGTGACGCCGCCACCACCGGGCAGCAGTCCGAGCGAGACCTCCGGCAGGCCGAGCTCGTAGCGCCCGTCGACCGCGACACGGCGGTGGCAGGCCAGCGTGATCTCGAGGCCACCACCGAGGGCCGCGCCGTTGATCGCGGCGACCACCGGCCGGTCGAGGGTCTCGAGCCGGCGCAGCTGGGCCTTGATGGACTCGATCGTCTCGAAGATCCGCTGCGCGTCCTGGGGCTGGGCCTGGACCATCATCTTCAGGTCGCCTCCGGCGAAGAAGGTCTTCTTCGCGCTGGCGATCACCACGCCGGTGATGTCGTCCTTCTCCTGCTCGAGCCGGTCGACGGCCGCGGCCATCGACTCCTTGTACAGCTCGTTCATGGTGTTGGCGCTCTGGGTGGGGTCGTCG
>DATHVS010000018.1:0-10749 GCA_035461195.1 Nocardioidaceae bacterium | reverse complement strand
GTCGGTTCTTGCCACGAGCATGGGACCACCTGTTTGCCAGTCATGGGACCACCTGTGAGGGCCATGACCGCGCCGTTCGGGCGTGGTACCCGCGGCCTCGCTCGGACGAGCGGGAGGTCGCGGGATGGCGTTCCGGGAGGTGCCCATGTTCGAGATCCGTGAGGCTGTGGCTGGCCGGGGAGAGCCTGCGAGCGATCGCCCGCCTGGCGCGGGTGGACCGCAAGACGGTGCGTCGCTACGTGGTGGCCGCCGAGACCGCCGGGCTGGCCCGCGGCGGCGAGGACCAGCTCACCGATGAGCTGATCGCGGCGGTGTGTGAGGCTGTGCGCCCAGCCCGTCCGGGCGGGCACGGCGTCGCTTGGGACGCCCTGGCGCCGCACGAGGAGCTGATCCGCGGGTGGGTGGACCGGGGTCTGCGGCTCACCAAGATCCAGGTTCTGCTGGCCCGCCGGGGCGTGACGGTGCCCTACCGCACGTTGCACCGCTTCGCCACGGACCGCTGCGGGTTCGGGCAGGGGCGGGTGACGCTGCCGGTGGCGGACGGAGAGCCGGGCGCCGAGTGCCAGGTCGACTTCGGCCGCATGGGCCTGCTGTTCGACCCGCGACCGGGCGGCGCGGGTGGTGTGGGCGCTCATCTTCACCGCCTGCTACAGCCGGCACTGCTTAGTGTGGCTGTCGTTCCGACAGAAGTTGGCGGACGTGATCGCGGGCTGCGAGGCCGCCTGGGCATTCTTCGGTGGCGTGTTCCGGGTGCTGATCCCCGACAACCTCCGGGCTGTCGTCGCTGACGCCGATGATGTCGCCCCGCGCCTGAGCCAGGGGTTCGTGGAGTATGCCCAGTCGCGTCGCGCGGGTTCGTGGTGGACCCCGCCCGGGTCGGTCATCCCAAGGACAAGGCCCGGGTCGAGCGCACCGTCGCGTACGTGCGGGGCTCGTTCTTCGGCGGCGAGGACTTCGCCGATCTGGCCGACGCTCAACGCCACGCCGAGGTCTGGTGCGCCACGCTGGCGGGCCAGCGGGTGCATGGCACTACCCAGCGGCGCCCGGGCGAGCTGTTCGCCGCCGAGGAGGCAGCCCGGCTGTTGCCGGCGCCGGCCATGCCGTATGACCTGCTGGTCTATGCCCAGCCGAAGGTGGCCCGGGACCATCACGTGGAGGTGGCCAACGCCCTCTACTCGGTGCCCGGGCATCTGATCGGCCGCCGCATCGAGGCCCGTGCCGATGCACAGCTGGTCAAGCTGTTCTGGCGGAGCGCGCTGATCAAGGTGCACCCCCGCCAGCCCGCCGGGGGACGCTCGACCGACCCGGCGGATCTGCCCGAGCGCCGAGCCCGCTACGCGCTGCGGGACATCGGCTATCTGTGCCGCCAGGCCGACACCCACGGGGTATCGGTCGGCATCTACGCCCGCCGGCTGTTGGACGTCGACCTGCCCTGGACTCGGATGCGGCAGGGTCTACCGGCTGTTGGGCCACGCCCGCCGCTACGGCGACGGACGCTGCGACACCGCGTGCGCTCATGCCCTCGCCCTGGATGTCGTCGATGTCGGGTTGATCGGCCGCATCCTCGAACGCGGCCGCGAACACGCCCGGCTGCCCAACCGCCGGTCGCCCCGCAGTTGCCGCTGCGGTTCGCCCGCCACCAGGGGTCGGTCCGATGACCACCGACACCGTGTCCGCTGAGCTGCGCCAAGTGCTGCGCGACCTCAAGCTGGAGGAGGTGGCGTCGTTCGCCGAGTTCGTGACGATCTACTCGGTCGGACCGTCGCCGGGTCGATGTGACTGAGCCGAACGTCGGATCCGCGCGGCTACGGTTGCACGTCGGTCCATTGTGGAGGGATCAGAGGAGTCATGGAAGACCCAGTCGAGTCGAATCGGTCGTGGGGACTGCGCCAGCGGGTCGGCCGCTACAGCCCCTTCGTCCCCCGCAGGATGTACGACGGTCTGGCCCGGGCTCATCATGTGCTCGCGCTCGAGAAGCGCCACCTCGAGCACGCATTCGCGGCGTGGGTTCCTCCTGGGCACTTCTACTCACCGTTCCCCGACCTGGCCGAGTTTGACAAGCGGGCCGACGAGCTGCTGTCCACCGAGTCGACGCCGGCGGCCATCGACCTCCGGGAGGAACGGCAGCTTCGGTTGTTCGACGAGCTTGCTGAACTGCTCGTCGATGTCCCGTTCCCGGTCGAGCGCACCGACGAGTTCCGTTACTACTTCGAGAACCCGGCGTACTCGTGGTCCGACGGCCTGCTCCTCCATGCGATGCTGCGACACGTGCGGCCACGCCGCGTTGTCGAGGTGGGGTCCGGCTACTCGTCCGCGATGCTGCTCGACACGACCGAACGATGGCTCGACCCAGGTGTCGAGCTCACCTTCGTCGAGCCTTATTCCGAGCTGTTGCGCAGCCTCCTGCGCGAGGGGGACGAGGAGCGCGTGACGATCCTCGACGTCGGGGCGCAGGATGTCGACCTGGATGTCTTCACGCGGCTCGGCGCGGGCGACGTCCTCTTCATCGACTCGACCCATGTCGTCAAGGCGGGGTCCGACGTCAACCACCTGTTCTTCGAGGTCCTCCCTTCCCTCGCGGCTGGTGTGGTCATCCACATCCACGACATCTTCTTCCCCTTCGAGTACCCGGCGGAGTGGGTTCGCGAGGGGCGTGCATGGCAGGAGAGCTACCTGCTGCGAGCGTTCCTCATGTACAACGACGCGTTCGTGATCGAGTGGTTCCAGAACCTGATGTGGTCACGTCACCGCCCGGTGCTCGAGGCAAGGGTCCCGGACATGGCCCGAAATGCCGGTGGCAACCTCTGGCTACGCAAGGTTGCGTGACGCAGCACCCGAGACCCTATGAGCTGCTGCGTGCACCCCTGTCGACTTCGTGGGCGACACGCGCCGCGGCGTCGACGAACGCCGTGACGAGCGGGTGCGGCCGGGTGACCGAGCTGCTGGCCTGCGGGACGAACAGCGTGGCCACGAAGAAGCGTCGGTCGCGCAGTTCGACGATGCGCACCTCGCCCAGTTCGTCGGTGCCGCTGACGCAGAGACCCCCGGCCGCCAGGTGGTCGAGGTAGGCGGGATTGAGGCCGAAGTTGCAGTAGTAGTGCTCGGTGGCGCTCGGTGACACGTACGCGTCGCTCGCCCGGGTGCCGGGCCGCACGTCGACGGCCATGGTCCGCCCGGCGAGCGAGCAGCTCAACGGCGTGACGAAGAGCATCGACGCGTACGGGTCGTACTCGGCGTGCTGGGCGTCGGCGAGACCGAGAACGTTCCGGGCGTACTCGATGATCACATGCTGGAGCCCGCCGCATGTGCCGAGCAAAGGCAGGTCGTGCCGCCGGGCGTACTCGATGGCCCGCAGCGCGCCGTCCATGCTCCTGTACGGGCTTCCCGGAGCGACGAGCAGCCCGTCGAAACGGCCGAGGTCGGTGGGCGGGTCGGCCACGTCGACCGTCGACACCCACACGGCGTCGACCCGGATGCCGAGCCCGGCGGCCGAGTGGGCGAGAGCGTCGCCGGTTGCGCGTCTCGTTGCGGGGGTCGTGCTCGCCGATGATGCCGATGGTCGTCACGGTCATAGCATCGAGCGGGAGCGGCCGGTGCTCCAGCGGATTTCGGCGCGTCGCGGTCGGTCAGGCGGGCACCCGGCAATCCCAGGTCAGGTACTGGTAGCCAGGTTCGAAGCCGATACGTCTCGACGTCCGGCGATCGGCGATCGCGATCAGGTCGTCGGCGACGCCGTCAGTGCGTGCCCCGGCCAGCATGCCCGGCAGCTCGAACTCGTTCGACCAGTCCGTCCACGGGTTCTCGCCGGAGGCGACGGCGTCAGCCATCTCCTCGGTGCACAGCAGCGCCGCGTCGAAGCCGGCGTCGCGCACCCGAGCCGTCAGGTCGAAGCCGAAGCGCCAGAACACCCGGGTGTGGTTGTCGTGGTACTCGGGCTCGGTGGCGGGCGTGGTGTGAGCCTGCAGCACCGGCACCTGCAGCAGCAGGTGGCCCCCGGGGGCGACGACGCGGCGCAGCTCGCCGAGGGCCCTGTCGGGGTCGGGCACGTGCTCGAGCACGTGGGCGCACAGGACGACGTCGACCGCGTCGCCCGGCAGGTCGATGTCCTGCAGGTCGAGTCGCAGGTTGCCCGCGTGGGCCCGGAGGTCGTAGTCGCTGGTGCGGTAGAAGAACCAGGTGCTCATCGCCGCCCGGTAGTCGTCTCCGAGGCGGGGGCTGCACTCGATCACGCGCAGGGCATTGTGCAGCGCGACCCGCTGTGCCATACACCAGTGCACGAACCGGTCACGACCGATGCTGCCGCACCGGGGGCACCTCGCCAGCTCGACGTGGGCGCTGCCGTCGAATGCGGGTCCCTGCCAGCGGCACAGGTTGCACAGCACGCCGGTGCCCTCCGAGAGCGGCAGCCAGGGCGGCTTGTCGACGTCCGGCCCGGCTGGCGTCGCTCGCCTCGGGTCGGGACCGAGCACGCGGTCCCCGAGGCGGACGGCTCGCCGGTAGGCGCGGAAGCGCAGCGTGCGAGCGCTGGCCGTCACGTCACCCCACAGGTCTCGCCGACGTTGGGCGGGCTCGTCGGTCATCACGTCGAAATCAGTCCTCGTCATCGGCGGCCACCCCATGGGCGGCCAAAAGCTCGTGGGCGGCGGTGGTGGGCGACAGCCGGCCGGCACGGACCTCGCCTTCGACGTCTGCGAGGCGCTTGGCCACGCCCTCATCGTTGCGGAACGCATCGACGAGGCGCTCGTGCACCTCGGTCCACATCCAGGCGACCGACTGCGCCGAACGCAGCCGATCCAGGCCGCCCCCGGTGCGCAGGTGTTCCTCGAATCGCCCGATCTCCGACCACACCGCATCGACGCCCGTGCCCCCGACCGCGGAGGCGAGCAGCACCGGCACCGCCCATCCCGGGTGCTTGGGGCGCAGGAGGTGCACAGCGTGAAGGTAGTCGGCTGCCGCTCGCCGGGCGGCGGGCAGCAGGTCGCCGTCGGCTTTGTTGACCACGATCAGGTCAGCGAGCTCCATGATGCCGCGCTTCATGCCCTGGAGCTCGTCGCCGCCCCCCGGTGCCGCCAGCAACACGAAGCAGTCCACCATGTCCGCGACCGCGGTCTCGGACTGCCCTACGCCGACGGTCTCGACCAGCACGACGTCGAACCCTGCCGCCTCGCACAGCAGAGCCGCCTCGCGGGTGCGCCGCGCCACGCCCCCCAGTGTCCCGCCCGACGGCGAGGGACGGATGTAGGCCGCGTGGTCGCGCGCCAGCCGTTCCATGCGGGTCTTGTCACCCATGATCGACCCGCCGCTGCGGCGGCTCGACGGGTCGACGGCCAGCACCGCCACCCGGTGGCCGTCCGCCGTGAGGTGCGAGCCGAGCTCGTCGATGAACGTCGACTTGCCGGCGCCGGGCGTGCCGCTGATGCCGACCCGTACGGCCCCGCCAGTGTTCGGCAGCACGGTGTCGAGCAGTGCCGCTGCCTCGGCGCGCCTGTCGGTGCGGCTGGACTCGACCAGCGTGATGCACCGGGCGAGCGCCCGACGGTCGCCGCTGCGTAGGCGCCCGGCAAGTTCCGCGGTCGACGCGGTCACGTTCGGGCGTGCGGCCACGCCGGACGCCACCCCGGTAGGTGGCGCTTCCAGGGCGGTGTGCGCCGGGTGGGGCGAGGCGGGACCGGCTGCTCGATCATCACGACGAGTCTACGGCCTGCCCTGCGGCGGCCGTAACGCCGCCGGGTGGGGCCGCCGGCGGGAAGCGGACCGGATCGCGGGGCGTCCGCGGTGTCGCGCCCTCACTACCCGGCGTCGGTCATGTGGCGCTCGTCGGGCGGCGTAGCAGCGCCAGCACCTTGCGGGCCGCAAGGGGGATGTTCGTCCCGGGGCCGAAGATGGCGGCCACGCCGGCCCTCTGCAACGCGTCGTGGTCCTGCGGGGGGATGACGCCGCCGCACACCACCACCACGTCGTCGGCCCCCGCCGCCTTCAGCTCGTCGACGAGCGGGGGCACGAGCGTGAGGTGGCCGGCGGCCTGGCTCGACACGCCCACGACGTGCACGTCGTTGTCGACGGCGTCGCGGGCGGCCTCGGCGGGGGTCTGGAACAGCGGGCCGACGTCGACGTCGAATCCCAGGTCGGCGAACGCCGTGGCGATGACCTTGGCGCCCCGGTCGTGGCCGTCCTGGCCCATCTTCACGACCAGCAGCCGGGGGCGCCGGCCCTCGGCGTCGGCGAACGCCTCGACCTCGCCCCGCACCGCGGCGAAGGCGTCGTCGCCCTCGTAGGCGGCGCCGTACACCCCGTGGATCGAGCGGACCTCGGCCTTGTGCCGCCCGAAGACCTGCTCCATCGCGTCGCTCATCTCGCCGACCGTGGCCCGGGCCCGGGCGGCCTCGACGCACAGCGCCAGCAGGTTGGCGTCGCCGGCCGCGCCCTCGGTCAGGCGGCGCAAGGCCTCCTGGCAGGCCTGCTCGTCGCGCTCGGCCCGCACCCGCTCGAGGCGGGCGATCTGCTGGCGGCGCACCTCGGTGTTGTCGATCGCCAGCACGTCCACGTGCTCGGGATCGGCCGGCTGGTACTTGTTCACGCCGACGATCACCTCGTCACCCCGGTCGATGCAGGCCTGGCGGCGGGCCGCCGACTCCTCGATGCGCAGCTTGGGCATGCCCGAAGCCACGGCCCGGGTCATGCCGCCCATCTCCTCGACCTCCTCGATCAGCGCCCACGCCTCGGCGGCCAGCCGGTTGGTCAGCCACTCGACGTAGTAGCTGCCGGCCAGCGGGTCGACCACCTTGGGGATGCCGGTCTCCTCGGCCAGCACGAGCTGGGTGTTCCGGGCGATGCGGGCCGAGAAGTCGGTGGGCAGGCCCAGCGCCTCGTCGAAGCTGTTGGTGTGCAGGCTCTGCGTGCCGCCGAGTACGGCCGCCATCGCCTCGACGGCCGTGCGGACGATGTTGTTGTACGGGTCCTGCTCGGTGAGCGAAACGCCGCTCGTCTGGCAGTGCGTGCGCAGCATCGCCGAGCGGGGGTCCTTCGGGTCGAACTGCGAGATGACCCGGTGCCAGAGCAGCCGGGCCGCCCGCAGCTTCGCGACCTCCATGAAGAAGTTCATGCCGATGGCGAAGAAGAACGACAGGCGCCCCGCGAAGCGGTCGATGTCGAGCCCCCGGCCGAGGGCGTAGCGCACGTACTCCAGGCCGTCGGCGATCGTGAAGGCCAGCTCCTGCACCGCCGTCGCCCCCGCCTCCTGCATGTGGTAGCCGGAGATCGAGATCGAGTTGAACCGGGGCATGTGGTGGGCCGTGTGCTCGATGATGTCGGCCACGATCCGCATGCTCGGGTCGGGCGGGTAGATGTAGGTGTTGCGGACCATGAACTCCTTGAGGATGTCGTTCTGGATGGTGCCGCTGAGCTGCGACTGGTCGACGCCCTGCTCCTCGCCGGCCACGATGAAGGCGGCCAGGCAGGGCAGCACCGCCCCGTTCATGGTCATCGAGACCGACATCTTCTCGAGGGGGATCTGGTCGAAGAGGATCTTCACGTCCTCGACCGAGTCGATCGCCACCCCGGCCTTGCCGACGTCGCCCTCGACCCGGGGATGGTCGCTGTCGTAGCCCCGGTGGGTAGCGAGGTCGAAGGCCACCGACAGGCCCATCTGCCCGGCCGCCAGGTTGCGGCGGTAGAAGGCGTTGGACTCCTCGGCCGTCGAGAACCCCGCATACTGGCGAATGGTCCACGGCCGGTTGGCGTACATGGTCGCCCGCACGCCCCGCGTGAACGGCGGCAGGCCCGGCAGCAAGTCGAGGTCCTCGATGCCGCTCAGGTCGGCGGAGGTGTACAGCGGCTTCACGTCGATGCCCTCGGGCGTGTGCCAGACGAGGGTGTCGGGGTCGGCGCCCTTGAGGTCCTTGGTCGCCAGCCGCCGCCAGTCGTCGAGATCGGGCGTGTCGCTCACGTGACGAATCCTAGGGACGCATACCCAGAGCCAAGAAGTTCGGCTAAACCGGATCACCGTGGTCGTACACGGGGACACGACCGGGGAGCTCCCCACCAACCGCCGGAGTGACGTCGACGACGACACGGGCGTCATCGGCGAGCCGGCCACCGGGCCGCCGGGCACGGCCGTGTCACGCGCACGGACATGGCTCGGGGACGCCGCTGTGCTGGTGGGGCTGTCGGGGCTCGCCATCACCCAGCCCCTGCTCGAGCTCCTCGGTGACAACCCCACGTTCTTCGTTGCGGGACGCTATGAGCCCGGTCAGATCGTCGCGCTCGCGGTCACGGTCGCGTTCGTCCCACCGCTGTTGGTGTTCCTGGCGACCGCCGTGCCGGGGCTCATCGTGCGAAGGCTCGCTAGCCCGGTCCACGCTCTCGGAGTCGCAGCCCTCACTGCGCTGTTCGTTGTCATGGTGTGCCGGACGCAGCGCGTCGACGGTGTGGTCTACGTCGTCACGCTGGCGGTGATGTGCGGCGCGGCGGTGGCCGTGGCGGAGTGGCGGTCCACACTGGCGCGCCGGTTCCTCACCTATCTCGCAGCGGGCAACGTGGCGTTCTTGCTGATGTTCTTGTTCGCCAGCCCGTCCGCTGACCTGCTCCGAGAGCCCGTCGTGATGGGCCAGCAGGGCGAGCGGGTCGTGCCCCCGCTCGACGGTCCGGTCGTGCTCATGATCTTCGACGAGTTGCCGGTGACCACGCTGATGCGCCCCGACGGCACCATCAACGCCACGCGCTACCCCAACTTCGCTCGGCTTGCCGAGCGAAGCACCTGGTTCCGCAACGCGGCAGCCGAGGCCCCTGTGACGTACATGTCGACACCGACGATCTTGTCAGGCGTGCGGGCCAGCGGGGGGCAGAAGCCGACACTTGACGAGCACCCGCGCACCTACTTCACGCTGTTCGGTGACAGGTACCCGGTCAACAGCTACGAGAAGGCATCCGCGCTCTGTCCCGAGGACGTGTGTGAACCACCACCCAGCGGATCGTTCGCGGGCTTGATCGACGACACGGTACTCGTCTACCAGCACCGGGTGCTCCCACCGGCGTGGCGGGGCGGTCTCCCGGCGGTCGAGGGCGGTTGGGGCGATTTCCGGTCTCTGGGTGAGCTCACGGACGGCGGGGACGCACCCGCGACATCAACGTCGCTCCCCGAAGAGCAGGGATCCGAGCGTGATGCGGCCATGGAGGAGGAGAACAGCCAGCCAGGTCAGGTCGCCGTGCTGCGTCGGCAGGTGTCGCTCATCTCGGCTGAACCGTCCGTCAACTTCGTCCACGTGATGCTCCCGCATCACCCCTACCTACTCACACCTTGGGGCGAGCGCACGATCCCCCGCACGTGGCTGCCTGACGAGATGTCGCGGGGAACCACCGCACTCCCGCCAGCCGACGATCCTGGGTACGAGTTCACCTTCCAGCAGGTCTACGCGCTGCAGTCGATGCAGATCGGCGTGATCGATCAGCTCGTCGGTGAGACCATCGATCATCTGGATGCAACGGGTGCGTGGGACGACGCACTTCTCGTGGTCACGTCGGACCACGGCATCGACACAACGCCACCGGGGTTTACCCGGAGGGGGGACGCGACGAACACGGACGAACTGTACCGGATACCCCTGTTCATCAAGGCGCCCGGTCAGTCCACAGGAAGAATCGACGATGCGCCGGCCTCGACCGTCGACGTCCTGCCGTCTATCGTCGACCTGCTCGACGTCGACGCGGACTGGCGCTTCGAGGGTCATTCACTCTTCGACGGCAGCCAGCCACTAATCGAACGCCGCGTCACGAGCGACGTTGACGCAGCAGTCGCGGTCGCGGCCGCACACGCGGAGCGATACCCCCGTGGCGAGGGCTGGGCGGATCTGGCAGCCGTCGGCGAGGCCGAGGACCTTGTTGGTGACCGCGTCGGCGACCACGTGGTGGGTGTGCCGAGCGAGCGGAGCTGGATCGCCGACCAAGAGGACCTCCTCGCCGACCTCTCGGTATCAGATGGCCGCGTGCCGTACCTCATGCGCGGCACGGTGACGGGCTCTGAGGATCGCCCTCCCCAGCTTGTGATCTCGCTGAACGGGCGGATCGCGGGCGCCGTCGGCGCCTACAGGCGCGACGACGACGGCTGGCTGATGAGCGGGGTGATGGCGCCGTACTTCGTCGACGGTCCTAACGACGTCGTCGCCTACGAGGTCGAGCGGCCCGCAGGCCCGGTCACGCTTCGCCCCCTGGGAGAGGGCTGACCTAACATCGTCCGATCGTGCGACGCCCGGGAGGATGCGCTGGGTGACAGATCCGAAGCCTTGCCTGTCCGTGGTCATCCCCTGCTACAACGAAGCGGCCACGGTCGAGACCGTGGCCGAGCAGGTGCTGGCATCGCCTTACACGGCCGAGGTCGTCATCGTCGACGACGGCTCCACGGACGGCACGCGCGACATCCTCGCCGGGCTGTCGCACCCGCGGATGCGCGTGCTGCTCCAGCCGCACAACCAGGGCAAGGGCGCCGCGCTGCGGCGCGGGTTCGCCGAGGCCACGGCCGACTACGTCGTGGTGCAGGACGCCGACCTCGAGTACGACCCCGCCGAGTTCGGGGCGCTGGTGCAGCCGCTGGCCGACGACCTGGCCGACGTGGTGTACGGCTCGCGCTTCATCTCCAGCCGGCCGCACCGGGTGCTCTACTTCTGGCACTCGGTCGGCAACCGGTTCCTCACGACGCTGTCCAACATGTTCACCAACCTGAACCTGACCGACATGGAGACGTGCTACAAGGCGTTC
>DATHVS010000017.1:0-36425 GCA_035461195.1 Nocardioidaceae bacterium | reverse complement strand
GACGTCGAGCTGCTGGGCGACCTCGCCGGCGAGTCCGGTGAAGACCCGGCCGAGCTTCTCCACGAGCGGGATGCCGGGGCGGACGTCCTCGGCGATCACGCCCCCCTGGACGTTCACGGCGTCGGGGACCAGCTCACCGCTGAGCGCCAGCCGGACCGACCGTGCCACGGCGACGCCCGCCTTCTCCTGTGCCTCCTCCGTCGAGGCACCCAGGTGCGGGGTCGCGACGACGCTCTCGAACTCGAACAGCGGGCTGTCGGTGCACGGCTCGCTCGCGAACACGTCGAGGCCCGCGCCCGCAACACGACCTTCCTTCAGCGCGACATAGAGCGCGTGCTCGTCGACGATCCCGCCGCGTGCGGCGTTGACCAGGACCAGGTTCGGCTTGACCTTGGCGAGCTCCTGCTCCCCGATCAGGCCGACCGTCTCGGGCGTCTTCGGCAGGTGGACCGACATGAAGTCCGCGTCCGCCAGCAGCTCGTCGAGGCTCACCAGTCGAACGCCCATCTGCGCTGCCCGGCCGGCCTGCACGTAAGGGTCGTAGGCGATGACCTTCATGCCGAACGCGGACAGCCGCTGGGCCACCAGGACGCCGATGCGGCCGAGCCCCACGATGCCGACGGTCTTCTCGTAGAGCTCGATGCCGGTGTACTTGCTGCGCTTCCACTCGCCGTCCTTCAGCGCCGCGTTGGCCGGGGCGATGTGCCGAGCGGCCGCCAGCATGAGCGCCACCGCGAGCTCCGCGGCGGAGACGATGTTGGAGGTCGGGGCGTTGACCACCATGACACCGCTCTGGGTAGCCGCCCTCACGTCCACGTTGTCGAGGCCGACGCCCGCTCGCGCGACGACCTTGAGGCGCTTGGCTGCGGCGAGGGCCTCGGCGTCCACCTTGGTGGCACTGCGGACCAGGATCGCGTCCACGTCGGCGATCGCCGGAAGAAGCTCGGCGCGGTCGGCGCCGTTGCAGGTGCGGATCTCGAAGTCGGGCCCCAGAGCTTCGACGGTGGCGGGGCTCAGCTCTTCGGCGATGAGTACGGCGGGCTTGCTCACGAGACATCCCTCATGTGTGGTGAGTCGGCTGAAGTGGCCATGCGTCTCGCTGTCTGCGAGAGCGGCCGCGCACGACGCTGTGCCCGACCTCTGACTCTACCTGATGCGCAGAGGCCGTCTCACCGCGCGGGCACTGCGAAGACCAGGGTGTTCCCCAGGTACTCGTGGCCGTCGAAGTCGGTGCACGTCACCAGCACCAACCGACCCGGGACCTCCTGGCTGAACACCCTGTCCGCTGCTCGGGCCAGCGCTTGCTTGGAGTAGCGCACGACGTCGGTGACCTCGTAGCGGATACGGCCCGTGTCGGTCGCGACGAGGACCCGAGCGCCGTGGGCTAGGAGGTGCAGGTCGTCCAGCGCGCCCCCGCCGGTGCTGACCGTGTGCCCCGTGACCACGGCCGTTCCACGCAGCGCCCCCGGCTCCGCCCCCGAGGTCCACCAGCCGAGCACCTGCGGATCGGCGGGCGGCACCAGCACGTCGCCGGTCAGGAAGATGTCCACCACCGGCACCGAGATGCCGAGGTCGGGAACGCTCACGCGCACGGGCCGGCCCGTCGCCGGGTGCGCAGCGGGACGGGCCGCCACCGTCACGTTCGGCCCTACGACGTACACCGGGAGCTCCGCCTCGATGTGGGCGATGGACGCAGCGACGCTCGGCTGCGCCGGGGCCGGGAGTTGCTGGGAGGAGACGAGCAGGCCACCGACCCCGATCACGACAGCCCCGAGCGCGAGGACTCGGATCACCGTGTCCTCGCGCCGGGTGGTGGGCGTGCTCCTAGATCTGGTGGTCACCACGCCTTCTCCCGCGAAGGTTCAGCGCGCCTGCCGCGGCCACCATCACGAGTCCCGCTCCGATGACACCCGCACCCCAGGTGGGGTTCGCCGGCTGCTCGGCGGCCAGACCCGCGTCCACGCCGCTCGGGAGGCTCTCCTCCACACCGAGGACCTCGGGCTCGACCTTCGGGGCCTTGCCCTCCTCGGTGGGCTCGGGCTTCTCGGCCTCGGTCGGGAGAACCGTCGGCTTCTCGGCCTCGGTCGGGAGAACCGTCGGCTTCTCGGTCGGCGACTCACTCGGCGTCGGCGACTCACTCGGCGTCGGCGACCCACTCGGCGTCGGAGTCGGGGTCGGCGTCGTCTTCTGGACGTAGGACACCGAGTAGTGGGACACGTCCTTGCCCGACGGGTGGCCGAAGGTGATGCTCTCCACGGGCGGGTCCACGGTCACGTAGACGGGACCGTCGCCCTGCTCGCTCGACCCGGCCTTCACGCAGTAGCCGTCGATGAGCATGCCTTCCGGGGCCTCGACGGTGACCGTCTGCGGGTCACCGGTCGTGTCGAACTTGCCGGAGTCGAGGCCGTCGCACACCTGGTCGACCCGGCCGCCGTTCGACGTGTCTGCGACAGCCGTGCCGCCCATGGCAACCATGGTCAGACCCGCACCGACGGTCAGCAGCCCCGCCACCGCGAGTGCCATCGCCTTGCGTGCACGCATGCCCGGATCACGCGAACGAGCTCTGTGAAGTCTCATTGCCCCCACCCTTCTCTCGGCTAGCGCCAGGCGGCGTCGAGACGGGGGCCTTGCTCGCCCGGGCCCGGATCCTGCACTGGACCCCCCGCTCCAGGATCCGGGCCACTGTCTCCGACCCGATCCCCCCGGACTAGGTTCCTGATCTCATCGTCCCGGGCAAAGTTGCACTCCCCAATGGAGGAAGGGCCTCCGCATGCACTGACTTAAGGCCCGTTTGCCTGCATGTCGGGTTTCGCCGGTGATGAGACGTGAGTGGGAGGCCCCGGCGTACTCATGGGAGGCGGCCCATCCGGTCGCCGACGCAGCACGTCACCTCCCTCGACGGCTTCGCCGGGGGAGGTGACGTGCTTCCGAGGACCTGGAGAGAACCAGGGGCCGAGG
Organism: Nocardioidaceae bacterium; assembly: GCA_035461195.1. Classification (GTDB taxonomy): domain Bacteria; phylum Actinomycetota; class Actinomycetes; order Propionibacteriales; family Nocardioidaceae; genus Nocardioides_C. The sequence continues at coordinate 33,467 of DATHVS010000017.1, read as the reverse complement.
AGACCTAGCGGCCGACGCAGGTCAGCGCGAGGCGGTTCCCTCGGTGTAGTCGGCGTCGTGGGACTTGACCCAGCTCATCAGCTTGCGCAGCTCACGGCCGGTCGCCTCGATGGGGTGCTGCTCAGCCTTGGCCCGCAGCTCCTTGAACTCCGGCGCACCGGCGTCCTGGTCGTCGATGAAGCGCTTGGCGAACGAGCCGTTCTGAATGTCGCCCAGGACGTCCTTCATCCGCTGCTTCACCGAGTCGTCGATCACACGGGGGCCGGAGACGTAGTCGCCGTACTCCGCGGTGTCGGAGACCGACCAGCGCTGCTTGGCGATGCCGCCTTCGTACATCAGGTCGACGATCAGCTTCAGCTCGTGGAGGCACTCGAAGTAGGCGACCTCGGGCTGGTAGCCGGCCTCGGTGAGCACCTCGAAGCCCTTCATCACGAGCTCGGACACACCGCCACAGAGGACCGCCTGCTCACCGAACAGGTCGGTCTCGGTCTCCTCGGTGAAGGTGGTCTTGATGCCGCCGGCGCGCAGGCCGCCGATGGCCTTGGCGTAGGACAGCGCGAGGTCCCACGCCTTGCCGGTCGCGTCCTTCTCCACGGCGACGAGCACCGGGACGCCGCGCCCCTCGGAGTACTCGCGGCGAACGAGGTGGCCCGGGCCCTTCGGCGCGACCATCGCCACGTCGACGCCCTCGGGCGGGGTGACGTAGCCGAAGCGGATGTTGAACCCGTGTCCGAAGAAGAGCGCGTCGCCCTCCACGAGGTTGGGCTCCACGGCCTCCTTGTAGAGGTCCCTCTGGACGTGGTCGGGGGCGAGGATCATGATCAGGTCGGCCTCCTCGCAGGCCTCGAAGGGGGTCACCACGCGGAGCCCTTCGGCCTCGGCCTTGGCCCGGCTCTTGGAGCCCTCGGGCAGCCCGACACGCACGTCGACGCCGGAGTCGCGCAGGGACAGCGCGTGGGCGTGCCCCTGGCTGCCGTAGCCGAGGACCGCAACGTTGCGGCCCTGGATCACGGACAGGTCGGCGTCATCGTCGTAGAACATCTCGGCCACGGTGGGCTCTCCTTCTTCGTTCGCTCATCTGGTGCGGTGTTGTGGACGGTTCCCACGCGGTGTGACGCTGGTGCAGCGTCCATAACCCCGCGTTACATGGGTTGGGGGTACGACGGGAGTCAGACCGCCGCGGGGGGTGGGGCCGGGACCGGGACGGGCCGCAGCGTCCGGTCGGTGATCGAACGAGCCCCCCGGCCGATCGCCACCATTCCGGACTGGACGAGCTCGCGGATGCCGAACGGCTCGAGCACCCGGAGCAGGGCATCGAGCTTGTCGGCGCTCCCGGTGGCCTCGATCGTGACCGCGTCGGTGGCCACGTCGACCACCTTGGCGCGGAACAGCTGCACCGTCTCGAGCACCTGGCCGCGGGTCTCGGCGTCGGCCTTGACCTTGACCAGCAGAAGCTCGCGGTTGACCGAGCCGGCGCCTTCGAGCTCCACGATCTTGATCACCTCCACGAGCTTGTTCAGCTGCTTGGTGACTTGCTCGAGCGGCGACTCCTCGACGCTGACCACGATCGTCATCCGCGACACCTCGGGGTGCTCGGTCGGGCCGACCGCCAACGAGTCGATGTTGAAGCCTCGCCTGCTGAACAGGCCGGCGATCCGGGTCAGAACGCCGGGCTTGTTCTCGACCAGGACGGACAGGGTGTGCTTGCTCATCGGGTCTCCACCGGCCTCACAGGTCGTCTTCCTCGAACTCGGGAGCCATGTCCCGGGCGAACTTGATGTCGTCGTTGCTCGTGCCGGCGGCGACCATCGGCCACACCATCGCGTCGCGGTGCACTCGGAAGTCGATGACCACCGGCACGTCGTTGATCTCCATCGCCTTCTGGATCGTCGCGTCGACGTCGTCGGGCGAGTCGCACGCCAGGCCGACGCAGCCGTAGGCCTCGGCCAGCTTCACGAAGTCCGGGATCCGCACCTCGGCCACCCGCTGCAGGTCGGTGTTGGAGTAGCGCTCGTTGTAGAACAGCGTCTGCCACTGACGCACCATGCCCAGCGAGGAGTTGTTGATCACCGCGACCTTGATCGGGATGCCCTCGATCGCGCAGGTGGCGAGCTCCTGGTTGGTCATCTGGAAGCAGCCGTCGCCGTCGATCGACCACACGGTGGCCTCCGGGCGCGCGACCTTGGCCCCCATCGCAGCGGGCACCGAGTAGCCCATGGTGCCCAAACCGCCGGAGTTGATCCAGGTGTTGGGGTTCTCGTAACCCACGAAGTGGGCGGCCCACATCTGGTGCTGGCCGACACCGGCGACGTACACCGCGTCGGGGCCGGCGATCCGGCCGAGCCGCTCGATGACGTACTGCGGGGAGAGCGAGCCGTCCTCAGGTGCGTCGTAGCCGAGGGGGTACTTCTTCATGACCCCGCCGAGGAAGCCCGTCCAGGCCTGGTAGTCGCCCGTGTGTCCCGCGTCGTGCTCGGCCTGGAGCGCCACGATGAGATCGGCGATGACCTCACGGGCGTCGCCGACGATCGGCACGTCGACGGCGCGGTTCTTGCCGATCTCGGCAGGGTCGATATCGGCGTGGACGACCTTGGCGTTGGGAGCGAAGGACTCGAGGTTGCCGGTGACGCGGTCGTCGAAGCGGGCGCCGAGGCTGACGATCAAGTCGCTGCGCTGGAGCCCCGCGACGGCGGCCACCGTCCCGTGCATGCCGGGCATGCCGAGGTGCTGGGGATGGCTGTCGGGGAAAGCGCCCCGGGCCATCAGCGTGGTCACCACGGGGATGCCGGTCATCTCGGCGAGAACACGCAGCTCCTTGGCCGCCTTCGCGCGGATCACACCGCCTCCGACGTACAGCACCGGGCGGTGGGCCTCGAGGATCAGCTTTGCGGCCTCTCGGACCTGCTTGGCATGCGGCCGCGTCACCGGTCGGTAGCCGGGCAGGCTCAGTTCTGTGGGCCACTCGAAGACCGTCTGCGCCTGGAGGGCGTCCTTGGAGATGTCCACGAGCACCGGGCCGGGCCGGCCGGTCGAGGCGATGTAGAAGGCTTCCGCGATGGTGCGGGGGATGTCGGCGGCGTCGGTGACGAGGAAGTTGTGCTTGGTGATCGGCATGGTGATGCCGCGGATGTCGGCCTCCTGGAAGGCGTCGGTCCCGATCGAGCCGGAGGCCACCTGGCCGGTGATGGCGACCATGGGCACGGAGTCCATGTGGGCGTCGGCGAGAGGCGTGACGAGGTTCGTCGCACCGGGCCCGCTGGTCGCCATGCACACGCCGACCTTGCCCGTCGCGGCGGCGTACCCCTGCGCGGCGTGGCCGGCACCCTGCTCGTGGCGGACGAGGATGTGGCGCAGCTTCAGCGAGTCGAACAGCGGGTCGTAGGCCGGCAGGATCGCACCGCCGGGGATACCGAAGACGTGCTCCACCCCGGCGGACTCCAACGCCATGATGAGGCTCTGGGCCCCTGTCACACGGGAGCCGGTGCCCTGCTCGCTCATGTTCGCCTTCCCTCTTGTGGTTCGTGCCTCGCCCAACAAAAAACCCCTCGGCCCGGCGGGCAAGCGAGGGGTGACGCGTGGTGCTGCTGGCAGGAGTGCCGGTCAGCTGACGCGTCGCGTGCGTACGAGAATCTCAAAACGCATGGGACAACCTTCGCTGCAAGCGCCTCCCCTCGTCAATCGAGTGTGACACGGGTCCCACAATATGGACCGCGCGTCCCACATGGTGGCAACCGCGAGCGTACGACGGCCGCCCGCCCGCCCGGCGGCCGTACGCCGGGGGCACGGTTCAGGCCTGTGTGGCCGCCGGGGCCTCCATGAGCCCGAGCTGGCTCAGCATCTCGAGCTGGTCGTAGTAGAAGTCGTGACGCACGATCCGGCCGTTCTCGACCCTCACCACGTCGATCGCCCGGACCCGAAGCTGCTTGCCCGTCGGCGGGATGGAGGTGCCGTCCGGGAGACGCAGCGGCCCGGTGTGCGTGCCGACCATAGTGCCCTGGTCGATGGCACGGTCCTCGGTCTCGAACGTGGCCTCGTAGTCGTAGGACATCTCCGAGAACGCCTCGACCATGGTGCGGTTGTAGTCGATGATCGCGTCGATGCCGTGAAGCGCACCCACGTCGGGCCCCACGCCGACGGCGTCAGGGGCGTAGAGGTCTCGTAGCGCCTCGAGGTCGTTCCCGAGGATGGCCTCGGTGGCCTTGTTCATCAGTTCGCGTGGCTGTCCCATGTCGCACCTCCGAGATATGGCGGACCCGGCGACCGGGACCAGGTCGTCCGGGGAGTCCCACCATCCAACGCCCACGAACGCCCTGCGGCCATAGCGCAGACGGGTCGTCCGAGATGTGAGGTCAGCCGCAGATCGCGCCGTGTGCAGCGGACTGCACGACCTTGGCGTACTTGCCGAGCACGCCCTTGGTGTACTTCGGCGCGTGCGGGGCCCAGCCGTCCTTGCGGGCGGCGAGCTCGGCCTCGTCGATGGTCACCTCGAGCAGTCGGTTCGCCACGTCGAGGCGGACCGGGTCGCCGTCACGCACGAAGGCGATCGGTCCCCCGTCGACCGCCTCCGGTGCCACGTGTCCCACGCACAGGCCGGTGGTACCGCCCGAGAACCGTCCGTCGGTCAGCAGCAGGACGTCCTTGCCGAGCCCGGCGCCCTTGATGGCACCGGTGATGGCGAGCATCTCCCGCATCCCCGGGCCACCCTTGGGACCCTCGTAGCGGATCACCACGACGTCGCCGGCCACGATCTGCCCCGCCTCGAGGGCGTCCATGGCAGCGCGCTCGCCGTCGAAGACCCGGGCGGTGCCCTCGAACACCTCGTCGTCGAAGCCGGCCGTCTTCACGACCGCGCCCTCAGGGGCGAGCGAGCCCTTCAGGATGGTGAGACCGCCAGTCCTGTGGATGGGCTGGGACAGCTTGCGGATCACCTCGCCGTCGACCTCCGGAGGAGAGATGTGCTCGAGGTTCTCGGCCATGGTGCGACCCGTCACCGTCAGGCAGTCGCCGTGCAGCAGACCGGCGTCGAGCAGCGCCTTCATCACCACGGGGATGCCACCCACGTGGTCGACGTCGTTCATCACGAATCGGCCGAACGGCTTGAGGTCGCCGAGGTGCGGGACCTTGTCACCGATCCGGTTGAAGTCGTCGAGGTCAAGGTCGACCTCCGCCTCCCGGGCGATCGCGAGCAGGTGCAGCACTGCGTTGGTGGAGCCGCCGAGCGCCATGGTCACGGCGATGGCGTTCTCGAACGCCTCCTTGGTCATGATCTGGCGCGCGGTGATGCCCTTGCGCAGCAGGTCCACCACGGCCACACCTGAACGGTGGGCGAAGCCGTCGCGACGACGGTCGACGGCCGGCGGAGCGGCCGAACCGGGCAACGACATGCCGAGCGCCTCGGCGATCGAGGCCATCGTGTTGGCGGTGTACATCCCGCCACAGGCACCCTCCCCCGGGCAGATCGCCCGCTCGATCCGGTCGACCTCGGCGCGGCTGATCTTTCCGGCTATGCAGGCGCCCACGGCCTCGAAGGCGTCGATGATCGTGACGTCCTTGCCGTCGACCTGGCCGGGCATCGTCGACCCGGCGTACAGGAACACCGACGCGAGGTCGAGGCGCGCCGCGGCCATCAGCATGCCGGGCAGGGACTTGTCGCAGCCCGCCAGGAGGACCGAGCCGTCGAGCCGCTCGGCCATCATGACCGTCTCGACGCTGTCGGCGATCACCTCGCGGGAGACCAGGGAGAAGTGCATCCCCTCGTGGCCCATCGAGATGCCGTCGGAGACCGAGATCGTGCCGAACTCCAACGGATAGCCGCCGCCCGCATGCACGCCGTTCTTGACCGCCTTGGCCAGCCGGTCCAGCGAGAGGTTGCACGGGGTGATCTCGTTCCACGAGGACGCCACCCCGATCTGGGGCTTGGCGAAGTCCTCGTCGCCCATACCGACCGCGCGGAGCATGCCGCGAGCGGCGGCACGCTCGAGGCCGTCGGTGACGTCGCGGCTGCGCGGCTTGATGTCCGGCTGGTCCTGGGGCGTGGAGGTGCTGTCGGCCATGGCAGGAGACTACGCCGCACCAGGTGTACGCCGACGGGGTGTCTCAGCATCCCCGTGCACCCGAGTCAAGGGTCGCGCTGTCTAGGGTGGGCCGGTGACCGTCGACGACCACCTCCGCGGCCCGCAGACCACCGGCCAGGCCCGAGCGGTCTGGCTGGTGCTCGGCGGCATCGTCTCGGTCCAGGTCGGCGCGGCGATCGCCAAGGACCTCTTCTCGCTCGTGCCGCCGACCGCCATGGTCTGGCTGCGGCTGCTCACGTCGGCGGTGATCCTGGTCGCGATCGCCCGCCCGCGGCTACGGGGCCGGTCGGCGGCCGACCTGCGTGTGGCACTCGGGTTCGGTGTGACCTTGATGGTCATGAACTGGGCGATCTACCAGTCCTTCGCCCGCATCCCGCTCGGCATCGCGGTGACCATCGAGTTCCTGGGCCCGCTGGCCGTGGCCGTCCTCGGGTCGCGCAGGCCCCGCGACCTGGTCTGGGTGGGACTGGCCGCCGCCGGCGTGGTCCTCCTCGGCCTCTCGCCGGGTGACGTGACCCTGGCCGGCGTGCTGTTCGCCCTGCTCGCGGGAGCGGCCTGGGCGGGCTACATCCTCCTCAGCGCAAGCACGGGACGCCGCTGGCCGGGGATCTCCGGGCTCGCCGTGGCCAGCGTGGTAGGCGCCGTGGCGCTCGCTCCGCCCGCGGTCATGACCGCGGGCCCGACCCTGCTCGAGCCGAAGATCCTCGCGCTCGGCCTCGCGATCGGCCTACTCTCGTCGGTGATCCCCTACAGCTTCGAGCTCAAGGCGCTGCGCCGCATCCCGCCGCGGGTCTTCGGGGTGCTCATGAGCCTGGAACCCGCGGCAGCGGCGCTGGCAGCGATGGTGCTCCTCTCGGAGTTCCTGACCGTGGTGCAGTGGACAGCTGTGGCGTGCGTGGTGGCGGCGAGTGTCGGGGCGACCCGGTCCTCGACCTCCCCTCCGCGCGAGCCGGCCCCGAACTGAGGCGGTCCCCGCAAGCGGTCACAGGGTGGCCGCGCGCACCACCATGACGTCGGGCACGTGCTTGAGCACCTCTCGCCAGCTCTCGCCGCCGTCGATGCTCGCGAACACGTTGCCGACACGCGTCCCGAGGTAGAGACCCCCGGACTGGTCCGCGCTCATGGCGTCGCGCACGACGCTGGAGTAGAAGGCCTCGGGCAGCCCCTCGCCGAGCGCCTCCCACGTCTCCCCCGCGTCGCGGGAGCGCCACACCAGGGCCCGGGCGTCGGGAGGGAACCGGGACTCCCCGGCGCCGTTGGGGAAGACGTAGACAGTGTCGGGCTCCTGGGGGTGCACGACCACGGGGAACCCGAAGTCCGAGGGCAGCGTGTCGCCGACGGACACCCAGTGCTCGCCGCCGTCGTCGGAGCGGTAGACGCCGCCGTGGTTCTGGGCGAAGAGCCGGTCCGGTCGAGCCGGGTGGCGGGTGACCTTGTGCACGCACTGGCCGAACTCGGGGTACTGCTGCCCCTCTGGCATGAAGCCCGCAGCGATCCCGGTGTTGGCCGGGGCCCAGCTCTCTCGTGCGTTGTCAGTGCGGTAGACCCCGCCGGTGGACATCGCGACGAGCATCCGGGAGTCGTCGGTCGGGTGCGGCAGGATCGTGTGGATCGCCTGGCCGCCGAAGCCCGCGCCCCACTGCGGCCGGTGGGGGTGGTCCCACAACGGCCTGACCAGCGAGAACGTCTCGCCCCGGTCCTCGGACCGGTAGAGGGCCGACGGCTGTGTCCCGGCGTACACCACGTCGGGCTCGGTCTCGGCACCCGGCCACAGCTGCCAGACCTGCTGCACGCCGGTGCCCGCGTCCTCGGGCAGCGTCATGATGTTGGGAGTCTCCTCCCAGGTCTGGCCGAGGTCGTCGGAGCGGTACACGTGGGGCCCCCAGTGCGGGGACCCGGAGCCGACGAGCAGACGAGGCGACTCCCTCCGGGTGTCGATCATGCAGGAGTAGACCTCCTCCATGAGGAACCGCGGCTCGTCCCACCGCCAGGTCTCACGGTCCTCCGACCTCCCGATCCACAGTCCCTTCCGGGTGCCGACCAGCATCACCGTCCGACCCTGCTCCGTCATCGCGCACTCCTCGCTCGCTCGTGTCCGGGACCGTCCTCACATTGGACCGCGCCACCGACAAAAAGTCATCGGTGCGCAACGCGAGGCCGGCCCCCGGCGCACGGGAACCGGCCTCGTCGTGGCGTGACTCAGGCTCGCGGCGGCACCTCGGCGGCACGGTTCGCCGCGCCCGCGGCCGACATCAGCGCCCAGCCGACCAGGACCAGCGCGAGGCCGACACCGATCGCCATCGCCGCGACGCCGAAGGCGACGACGGAGGTGAACAGCGAGGCCCGGAGGAACGATGCGTTCATCGCCGTGTCACGCAGCGGGTCCTCACGGTCGAGCTCGGCGTAGGTCTTGCCACCGGTCGCCTCGAGCGCGTGCTTGTCGATGATCTGCGCCTGGGCGTAGGCCGAGAACGGGCCGTTCACCTCGTCGCCGGCGAGGAAGTCGGCGTCGTCGGCGACCGTGATCCTCGCCTGCGAGAGATTGTCCTGGACCATGTACCAGGTGATGCCGCCGGCGGCGATCATCACGACTCCGATGAGCGCGACGAGCGTGCCGAGAGTCTTGCTGGTGCCGCTTCCCTTGACCATGTCCTGCTCCTTTTCGAGGAGTTGGGGATTTCTTCACTACCCGGTCAGTATTCGGGGGATCGGAGGCCAGGTCACCGACCAAGAGGCGTGTTCCGACCATCGGGTCACCCGGATGCGTGCCTAGTAAGCACCCGCCATCACGTTGACGAGCGGCTCCCCGGCGGCGAACCTCTCGAGCTGCTCGCGCACGAGCTTGTGGGCCCGTGGCCACATCGCGCTCGTGGCGCCCCCGACGTGTGGGGAGAGGAGGAGGTTGGGAGCCCCCCAGAGGGGGTGACCCTCCGGGAGCGGTTCGGGGTCGGTCACGTCGAGCGCGGCGTGGATGCGCCGGGTGTGCAGGGCATCGACCAGTGCCTCGGTGTCGACCACGGGGCCCCGCGCGACGTTGACGAGCAGGGCGTCGTCCTTCATCCGAGCGAGGAGGTCTCGGTCGACCATGCCGCGGGTCTCGTCGGTGATGGGCACGATCAGGATGACCACGTCCGCGTGCGGCAGGAGTCGCCCCAGTTCGTCGATGCCGTGGACCCCCTCGCGAGCTCTTCTGGCGACCCGGACGATGTCGACCTCGAACCCGTCGAGCCGCTCCTCGACGGCAGCCCCGATGGCGCCGTACCCCACGATGAGCACCGTGCGGTCGGCCAGCGAGCGAGCTTTCACCGGCCGCCACTCCCCCCGGTCCTGAGCGCGCACGAAACCAGGGAAGCCCCGCAACGACGCGAGGGTGAGTCCCACCGCGAGCTCGGCGGTCGAGGCGTCGTGGATCCCGCGGCCGTTGCACAGAGCCACGCCCTCGGGGACGAACGGCCGCACGTGGTCGACCCCCGCAGTCACGGTCTGGACGACCTTGAGGCGCGGCATCTGCCGGATCACCTCGCTGTCGGTCGAGGGCTCGAAGCGGTACGGCGGGACGTAGAACTCGACCTCGGCGACCGAGGCCGGCACCTCGTCGCCCTCCGCCGGCAGGAACCTCTCGTAGCGGAACGCCGACGGCGGGGGCCCGAGCTCCTCGGCGTCGAACGGCAGCCAGACGAGGGGTCGCGCTTCACTCATGCCCCGACCATAACGAGGCCGGCGCCCGTCGGTCGGGCGGCCGAACCGTTCACGCAGCCGTCACACGACGTTGACGGCGTCGAAGTGCATACGCCCTAGCGTCATGGGCACCCGACACGCTCCACACCCCAGGGAGGCCCGATGCTCACGGCACCCGCACGGCTCCTGATCGGTCTCACCCGGTGGCACGTCCACAGCCAGCAGACCGCCCGTCGCAACGCCCTGGTCGCATGCACCGCCCTCGCGGAACAGCGTCGTGAGCTCGACGAGGTCGAGGAGTTCCTCGCCGCGCACAACGCGGCGCGCGCCAGGGCCACCACCCTGGAGGTCCGAGTCCGGCAGGCGTGACGCACCAGGGCCGTGATCTCGCGCACGAATCCGCCCCCTCGGCGTACCCGTGCGGCACACTCTCGGCCATGTCCGCCGCTGCGACGACCGAACAGCCAGCTCTCCGCTTCTACGACGTCACCAGCAGGGACGGCACCCGCATCAAGGCCTGGACCAACGACGCCGCCGGCCCGACCGTGCTCCTGTGCAACGGCCTCGGCACCAACCCCTACGTGTGGCCGGCGCTGCTCCGCCCCGACTGCGGGGTGAGGGTCATCTCCTGGAACCACCGGGGTGTCGGCGGCTCGGACCGGCCCCTGGACAGCAGCCGGGTCGGCATCGACGCCTTCCTCGAGGACGCCCTGGCGGTGATGGACCACGCCGCGGTCGAGTCCTGTGTGGTCGCCGGCTGGTCGATCGGCGTCAACACCGCCTTCGAGCTCGCCGTGATCCACCCGTCACGGGTCACCGGACTGTTCGCGGTGGCGGGTGTGCCGGGCGGGACCTTCGCCTCCATGGGCGCGCCCCTCATGATCCCCCGCATCGCCCGCAGACCGATCTCGGTCGGCGTCACGCGGGTGCTCCGTCGCACCGGCAGGGTGATCACCCCGTTGACCGCACGCCTTCCGGTGGGCGTCCGGTTCGCCCAGCTGCTGAGCCACAGCGGCTTCATGCTGCCCACCCGGGAGATCGCCTCGGTGCGCAGAGCCGTCAAGGAGTTCCTGACCACCCCCGTCGACTGGTACATGCACCTCGCGCTCGCCGCCGCCGAGCACCCCCGTGTCTCGCTGCGCCACGTGACGGTGCCCACGACGTTCGTGGCCGGGAAGTACGACCTGCTCGCCAGCTCCCAAGACATGCTCACCGCCGCGGAACGGATCGACGACGCGCGGTACGTCGAGCTCCCCGGCAGCCACTTCCTCCAGCTCGAGCACCCCGACTACGTCCACGACGAGCTGTTGGCCTTGTTGGAGCGCATAGCCTGAAGCCCATGAAGGCCGTCGCGACCACGCTCATCGCACTTCTCGCACTGGCCGCCTGTGGCTCCGAGGGAGATCCCGCTGGCACGGAGTCACCGTCGCCGCAGCCGACGACGCGAACGGCCGAGCCGACCTCCCCCCAGTCGAGCCCCTCCCCCGAGGAGCGGGGTCCGGTCCGCCCACAGGTGGTCGCAACCGTCGCCGAGGGCCTCGAGACCCCCTGGGGGATCGCCTTCCTTCCCGACGGGAGCGCGTTGGTGAGCGAGCGGGACACGACCAAGGTGCTCGCGGTGGCCGCCGACGGGGAGCAGGTGCGCACCGTCGGCCGGATCGGGGCCGCCCGCCCCCAGGGCGAGGCCGGCCTCCTCGGACTCGCGGTGTCCCCGACGTACGACGAGGACTCCCTCGTCTACGCCTACGCGTCCACCGACCGCGACAACCGGGTCCTGCGCATGGAGTACGACGGCCGCTCGCTCGGGGAGCGGGAGGTGGTCCTCGACGGAATCCCGAACGGCTACATCCACGACGGCGGCCGGCTCGAGTTCGGCCCCGACGGGCACCTCTACGTCTCCACCGGCGAGATCGGCGAGCCCGACCTCGCACAGGACAGCGACTCGCTCGCCGGAAAGATCCTGCGGATCACGCCCGACGGCGGCCCCGCCCTCGGAAACCCGGACGAGGACTCCCCGGTCTGGACTCTCGGTCACCGCAACGTGCAGGGGCTTGCCTTCGACGACGAGGACCGGCTCTGGGCGAGCGAGTTCGGCGCGAACACCTGGGACGAGCTGAACCTGATCGAGGAGGGTCTCAACTACGGCTGGCCCCTGGTCGAGGGCAAGGGCGACATGGACGAGTTCCGCAACCCGGTCGCACAGTGGCGGACCTCCGAGGCCTCCCCGTCCGGGCTCGCCTACGCAGAGGGTTCCTTGTGGATGGCATCCCTGCGCGGCCAGCGGCTGTGGCGGGTCCCGGTCAACGAGGACGGCTCGATCGGGGAACCCCAGGACTTCTTCGTCGGCGACTACGGGCGCTTGCGCACGGTGGTCGTCGCTCCCGACGGAAGCCTCTGGCTCTCCACCAGCAACCGCGACGGACGGGGCGACCCCGCCGCGGAGGACGATCGGATCCTCCGGGTCGCACTCCGCTGAGTCGCGGGAGTCATCAGGCCCTGCCCACGGACTTCCCATGGCGATCTGTCTCTTCCCACGGCAAGATCACCGAGGGAAGAGACAGATCGCCTGCATACCTTGGTACTTGGTGGGCGATCAGGTGAGCTTCTCGAGGATCAGCTCGCGCACCCGGCCTGCGTCGGCCTGGCCGCGCATCTCCTTCATGACGGCGCCGATGAGCGCACCGGCAGCGGCGACCTTGCCGTCGCGGATCTTCGCGGCGACCTCTGGGTTCGCCTCGATCGCGCGGTCCACCGCCTCCGACAGCGCACCCTCGTCCGAGACGACCGCCAGGCCGCGGGAGTCGACCACCTCGTCGGGAGTCCCCTCTCCGGCGATGACGCCCTCGAACACCTGACGGGCGAGCTTGTCGTTGATCTTGCCCTCGTCCACGAGCGCCTGGACCCGGGCCACGTCGGCCGGGGACACACCGAGGTCGGCGAGGTCGACACCCTGCTCGTTGGCCCGGCGGGCGAGGTCCGAGAGCCACCACTTGCGCGCGGCCGCAGGGCCCGCACCGGCGGCGACGGTCTCCTCGACGAGGTGGAGGGCACCGGCGCCGACCGTGTCGCGCATCTCGAGGTCGCTGAAGCCCCACTCCGTCTGCAGGCGAGCCCGGTGCTCGCGAGGCGGTTCGGGCAGCTCGGCACGCAACTTCTCCACCCACGCCTCGTCCGGGGCGATCGGCACCAGGTCGGGCTCGGGAAAGTAGCGGTAGTCCTCGGCATCGGACTTCTCCCGGCCCGAGGTAGTGATGCCGGTGTCCTCGTGCCAGTGGCGCGTCTCCTGCACGATCTGCTCACCGTCGGTGAGCCGCGCAGCCTGGCGACCGATCTCGTAGCGCACCGCGCGCTCCACCGACCGCAGCGAGTTGACGTTCTTCGTCTCGGTGCGGGTCCCGAACTTGTCCTCGCCGCGGGGCTTGAGGGAGAGGTTCACGTCGCAGCGCAGCGAGCCCTGCTCCATGCGTACGTCGGAGACGCCGAGCCCGAGCAGCAGCTCTCGCAGGTGCGCCACGTAGGCCTTCGCCACCAGCGGCGCCTTGTCGCCGGTGCCGACGATGGGCTTGGTCACGATCTCGATCAGCGGGATCCCCGCACGGTTGTAGTCGACGAGGGAGTAGTCGGCACCGTGGATGCGGCCGGAGGTGCCGACGTGGAGAGACTTGCCGGTGTCCTCCTCCATGTGGGCCCGCTCGATGTCCACGCGGAAGGTCTCCCCGTCCACGTCGACCTCGGTCCACCCGTCGAAGGCGATCGGCTCGTCGTACTGCGAGGTCTGGAAGTTCTTCGGCATGTCCGGGTAGAAGTAGTTCTTCCTGGCGAAACGGCACCACGAGGCGATCGAGCAGTTCAGCGCGAGGCCGATGCGTACCGCCGACTCGACCGCCTTGCCGTTGACGACCGGCATCGCGCCGGGCAGGCCGAGGCACGTGGGGCAGACCTGTGTGTTGGGCTCGGCGCCGAACTCCGTCGGGCAGCCGCAGAACATCTTCGTGACGGTGTTGAGCTCGACGTGGACCTCGAGACCCATCACCGGGTCGAACTTCTCGAGAGCCTCGTCGAAGGACATCAGCGCGGGTGCGGCGGTCATCGCACGGCCTCCTTCTGTGCCGTTGCCGGGGCGAGCTCGGGGGCCCTGTCGAGCAGCGGCGCGCCCCAGCGGTCGAGCAGCATCGCCTCGAGGGCGGCGCCCACCCGGTAGAGGCGGTCGTCGGCCGTCGCCGGGGCGAGAACCTGGAAGCCGGTGGGCAGACCGTCCTCGTCGGCGAGGCCGCTGGGCACCGACAGGCCCGGAACACCGGCGAGGTTCGCGGGGATCGTCGCGATGTCGTTGAGGTACATCGCCACCGGGTCGTCGAGCTTCTCGCCGAGCTTGAACGCGGTGGTCGGCGCCGTCGGCGAGACGAGCACGTCGGCGGCCCCGAAGGCCGCGGCGAAGTCCCGGCTGATCAGCGTGCGGACCTTCTGGGCCTGGCCGTAATAGGCGTCGTAGTAGCCGCTCGAGAGGGCGTAGGTGCCGAGGATGATGCGGCGCTTGACCTCGTCGCCGAACCCGGCGTCACGGGTCGCGCGCATGACCTCCTCGGCGTTGGGGCCCTCGACCCCCTCGGGGTAGACACGCAGGCCGTAGCGCATGGCGTCGAACTTCGCGAGGTTCGACGACGCCTCGCTCGGGAGGATCAGGTAGTACGCCGCGAGCGCGTGCACGAAGTGGGGGCAGGAGACCTCGACCACCTCGGCGCCGGCGTCGACGAGCAGCTGGACGGACTCGTCGAACCGGGCCTGGACACCGGCCTGGTAGCCCTCGCCCGTGAGCTCCTTCACGACCCCGACGCGCACGCCCTTCATGTCGCCGGCCGCCCCCTGACGAGCCGCCTCGACGAGCGGCGGGAGCGGCTGGTCGATAGAGGTCGAGTCGAGCGGGTCGTGGCCGCCGACGACCTCGTGGAGCAGGGCGGAGTCCAGCACGGTCCTGGTCACGGGTCCGGCCTGGTCGAGGGAGTTGGCGAGCGCGACGAGCCCGTAGCGCGACACCCCGCCGTACGTCGGCTTCACGCCGACCGTGCCGGTGACCGCGCCCGGCTGGCGGATCGAGCCGCCGGTGTCGGTGCCGATGGCCAGCGGTGCCTCGAAGGCGGCGACGGCGGCCGCCGAACCACCTCCGGAGCCACCGGGGATCCGGTCGAGGTCCCACGGGTTGCGGGTGGGTCCGTAGGCCGAGTGCTCGGTCGAGGACCCCATCGCGAACTCGTCCATGTTGGTCTTGCCGAGGATCGGCAGGCCGGCCTCCCGCAGCCGTGCGACCAACGTCGCGTCGTACGGCGGCACCCACCCTTCGAGGATCTTCGAGCCGCAGGTGGTGGGGAGCCCCTTGGTGGTCAGCACGTCCTTGACCGCGACCGGCACGCCGTCGAGCGGCCCGGCGGTGCGCCCCGCGGCGCGACGGTCGTCGGAGGCGCGGGCCTGCTCGAGAGCGCCCTCGGCGTCGACGTGGAGGAACGCGTGCACCTCGCCGTCGACCGCGGCGATGCGGTCGAGGTGAGCCCGGGTGATCTCGACGGAGGTGGTCTCGCCGGCGGCCAGGGCCTGACCCAGCTCGATGGCGGTACGCCGGGTGAGGTCGGTCATCTCACTCCTCCCCGAGGATCCGCGGGACCGCGAAGCGCTGCTGCTCGACCTCCGGGGCACCGGCGAGCGCCTCCTCGGAGGCGAGACCCGGACGGACCACGTCGTCGCGGAAGACGTTGGTCAGCGGCATCGGGTGCGAGGTCGGAGGGATGTCCTCGGCGGCGACCTCCTTGATCGACTTGATCGACTCGAGGATCACCGCCAGCTGGGGCGCGAGGTGGTCGAGCTCGGCGTCGCTCAGGTCGATCCGCGCGAGGTCGGCCAGGTGCGCGACCTCTTCACGGGTGATGTCGGGCATGAAAGTGCTCGCTCCCTTGGCAGGGTGGGGTCTCGGGGTCGACCCCATCCTAGGGTCAGGGCACAGTGCGCCGGTCGCCTGCCCTGACGGGGCGCTGCCTCCTGTGTCCCCCGCACCCTTTGGGTGATTCGACCGGTGTGGCACCATCGGGAGGATTGCCCAGGAAGGGACTGTTGACTTGACCTCCTCCGTCCAGGACACGACGAGCGACCTTCTCGTCACGCCCCACCGGCTCGACCCCGAGACGCGCCTGCGGCTCGACTCCGAGCGGGCTGCGTTCCTCGCCCGCGTCTCGCGCACGGTGGGCGGGTCGATGCAGACCGAACGGGCCGTGGAGCTGATCCTCGAGCTGCTGGTGCCCGAGGTCGTCGACTGGGCGCAGGTGGTCCTCCGTGAGGCGGGCCTTCTGCACTGCCACGCGACGCTCGCGGAGGGGCCTGTGCAGTACGCCGCGGTGCCCGCACCGCGTGAGGGGAGCTCGACGCTCAGCCGCGTGATGGCACGGGGGCTCCGCGAGCTGTCACTGGTCTCCATGGGTCCCGGCGAAGCCGACAACAGCGCCCTGTCCTCAGCCGTTCCCGCGCCCGAGCTTCGCGAGGCCGTGGACAGCATCCGTCCCGCTGACCTTCTCGTCATACCGCTCACCGCCCGGGGCCGGGGCTTCGGGGCGCTGACACTCGCCCGGCGCGGCGGAGCCGGGTTCGACGAGGACGCGGTCGCCTTCCTCGAGGAGCTGGCCCACAGCCTCGCCGTGACGCTCGACGCCACTCGCAACCTCGCCGACTCGCGTCGGGTCGCGGGGGTCCTGAGTCGCGACCTCGCCCCGCCGAACCTTCCGGACGTGCCCGGAGCCAGGCTGGCGAAGTACTACCGGGTCGCCTTCGAGCACGAGGCGCTCGGGGGCGACTTCTACGACGTGCACGGTGGGGACGACGACTGGACCGCGGTGGTCGGCGACGTCTGCGGCAAGGGGGTCGAGGCCGCGGTCCTCACCGGTCGGGTCAGGCAGGCCGTCCGCACCGCCGCTCTCGTCGACCGCAGTCCGGCCCGCGTCCTGGACCTCGTGAACCGGGTGCTGGTGAGCGAGGGCGAGGGAACGTTCGTCACGGCCGTGTGCGCCCGGGTCCGCCGCCGCGGCGACGACCTCGTGGTCTCGGTAGCGGCAGCGGGGCACCCCCAGCCCTACCTGCTCGGCGCGAGCGGCGGTCTGGAGCGGGTGCGGGTCGAGGGAACGGTCCTCGGCCTCTTCGACGACCACGGCTACGACGAGACCGTGGTGGTCCTGCAACCGGGCGATGCCTGCCTCTTCTTCACCGACGGCGTCCTCGAGGCGCCCGGCTTCGAGGAGCAGTTCGGCGAGGAGCGGCTCCACGAGGTCCTGGCCTCGGCGCCGCGCTCGGACGTCAACGCGGTCGTCGAGACGGTCGCGATGACCCTGACCGAGCACGTCGGGGACCGTGCGCACGACGACATCGCCATCCTCGGCGTCCAGAACGTCCAGGTTGCGGGGTGAGCACGGCGGTCGAGGAGTACCTCACCGCCGTCTCCGTCGGCGACCGCGAGGGAGCGCTCGAGCTCGTACGTCGTCTGCTGGGGTCGGGCTCGTCGACGCTGGAGATCATCGACGAGGTCGTCGCTCCTGCCCAGGCCCGGGTCGGTGAGCTCTGGGCCACCGACGCCTGGAGCGTCGCCCAGGAGCACGCTGCCACCGCGGTCAGCGAGGCCGTGCTGGGCCTCCTCGGCACCGACGGCCGGCCCCCGGCCCGCGCGTCCGCGCCTGTGGTCGTCACGTGTGTCGAGAACGAGTGGCACGCTCTCCCCGCCCTCATTGTCGCCGAGCACCTTCGCGCCGCCCGGGTGCCGGTGAGCTACCTCGGAGCGAACGCCTCGGCGGAGCACCTGGTCCGGCACGTGCTCGAGGTGGCCCCGAGCGCCGTCGCGCTCAGCTGCTCCCTCAGCGCGTCCCTGCCACGGGTACGGCGGCAGATCGAGGCCGTGCGCGCCACGGGGACACCCGTGGTCGTGGGAGGCGCGGCGTTCGACCCCGAAGGCCGGCGTGCCGCGGTGCTCGGAGCAACGGCTTTCGCCTCCTGCGGCGCTGACTGCGTGGAGGTCGTGGACCGGCTGCCGAGCGCCGTCCCTCCCGCCCCGCCACTCACCCACCCGGGAGCCTCGGAGGGGTTGGCCGTGCATGCCGACCGTGAGGAGATCACGGCGCGGCTGCGAGCCGGGATGGTCTCGCGACCACCGTTCGCTGAGGGGCTCGAACCGGAGGTCGCATGGCAGCGGGCGCTGCTCGACCACCTGCCGCATCTGGTCGGCGCGCTTGCCGGGGCCCTCGTCACCGACGACCGCGCTGTCCTCGACGACGCCGTGACCTGGCTCGATGACGTGATGGGACACCGCGACGCCCCTGAGGGGACCACCGGGGAGGTGGCGAACCAGTTGCTGACGGTGATGGGCGAGCACCCCGCGGCTACCCGCCTGCTCTCAGGGCTCGGACGGCCCGCCCGGGGTCGGTAAGGGCGCACCCGAGGGCCGCTTGGCGCTGTTCTTGACGTAGCCCGGCGTCTTGGTCGCCTGCGCCGGGTGCGCCGTCTCGGACTCGTCAGCAGTCGAGACCGCCGCTGGGGAGTCCGGCGCAGCCGTCCCGGTCGTCGCTTCGGCGGTCGCCTCCGTCGCCCCTGGTCCCTCAGCAGGCTCCTCCGCGTCACCTGCGGGCAGGGTGGGTCCCGCGTCTGACGGCGTGCCCGCGTCAGAGCCGGAGGTCGTTGCTCCTCCGGGCGGGGCCGTCGATGACGAGGGCGAGTGCGAGGGCAGCGGCGTGCTCGTCCGCCCTGCCTGCGAGGGGGCCCGGTCGGGCACGGACGGACGTTCGGGGACGGTGACCGCGCCCACCAAGCCGGCCGCCACCAGGGCCGCCGCGGCTCGGACCAGCGGCCCACCTGGTCCGGCGTCGACCGGCGTCGACGGTGCGTCTCGTACGGCGAGCTCCTCGACACGTGTGCGGATCGGAGCACGGAGGCGGGCGAGTACGTAGAGAAGCACCAGCCACGCCACGCCGGCGACCATGAGCGCCGGGGCGGAGGCCGGGGACACCAAGGTGCGGTGGAGCAGCCAGCTCACCAGGCCGACACCGGCGACCACCACGAGCGTCCAGACCACCAGGCCGCGCACGGCCCAGGACCGGTGCAGGCGGTCGTTGAGCCCCAGGGCCCCCGCGACCACGCCGGCCGCGGCCAGGGCCGGCGCCGGACCCGCGCCGACCAGCGCGGCGACCCCCAGTGCCGCAAGACCCAGGAGGGTGGCTGCCACCACGACCCGCACCCGACGGGTGGAGTCAGCGGGCGCGGCCACGTGGGCATGTCGCCCCGTCCTGCGCAGGGCGAGCGACGCAGGGACCAGGAGGGCCACCGCGCACGCCGTCAGCGCCAGGAACAGGGAGTCGAGCACGAGTCATTGTGTACCCGACGGGAGCAATGTCGAAAACCGGACGATCAGGACGCACTGCTCGGCCGGCCATGGCCCGGGGAGGGTGCCTGGGCGGGTCGGTTGGCCTTCTCTTTCTCGTAGCCCGGCGTCCTGCTCTGCTTGCCCACGGGCTGGTCCGGTGGGACGGGGCCGGACGGCGGGACCACGAGCACGGGCGGAAGCGGGCTGGGCCGGCCGGGTGTCGGCAGCGCGGGAGTTCTCGCGTTCTCCGGCCTGCCGTGGCCGGGTGCAGGTGCGCCGGCAGGCCGGTTCGGCTTGTCCTTCTGGAAGCCGAGGAGCCTGGTCAGGGCGGCGGTGGGCGATGCCACGGGGCTCGCGGGGAGAAGTGGCGTCGGCCGCACCGAGGGACCCGATCCCGGTCCGTCGCCCGGTCCGTCGGCCGGTCCGTCGCCCGGTCCGTCGGCCGGCCCGTCGCCCGGTCCGGAGCCGGACGAGCTGGTTCCCGATCCTGAGCCCGGTGCAGGTGAGGACGGCCCTCTCGGTGGTCGGCTCGTCGGCTTCGTCGCCTTCGGTGTACTGCGCGTGCCCGGGGCCGTATCCCCGTCCGGCCGTGTTCCGGCGACCGCGGCATTGGGAGCCTCGGTCCCAGCCGGCGCCGGAACCCGCGCGTCCCCGGGGGGGCAGGTGGCAGTCAGGACGAGGCCGGACGGGGACGGGCCTGCCACGGCCACCCCTGCGACGAGAGAGACCAACGACCACGGCACGTCAACCACACCTGCCATGGCGGCCGACGGCTGTCCCGGGCCGGCGGTCCTCGTGGCCACGGACGGCGAGGGCAGCGGGACAGTAACGCCGGAGGTGGTCGAGCTGCCGGGGACGCCTGCCTGGGGCGGGTCTCCCTCCTGGACCGGACCGCCGGTCCCCGACGCGACCGTGACGACCACCCCGCTCGCGGCGAGCAGAGCAGCGAGCGAGACAGCGGGACGCAGCAGCGGAGTGGCAGTCGCCGACGCACCGGGGAGGAGCCCTGCCTGTCCCGCGATCGCGGCACGTGCGTAGCGCTGCGACCGGGCGAGGGCGAGGAGGAGGAGCAGCCACAGCGTGCCACCGAGCACCCACGCGGCAGCCGTGGGCGACGAGGCTGCCAGCGAGTGCGCGAGCCAACCCATGAGACCTGCGGCGCCGCTGACGAGGAGCGCCCACACGACGACGCCGCGCACCGCCCAGCTGCGGGTCAGTGGCGCCCAGACCAGCACGGACCCGGCGAGCACGACCGCCACCATGGCCGCGGTCAGCGGGTCGCCGCCCACCTGGGCGACGAGGAGCAGCGACGCGAGCCCCACGAGGATCGCCGCCAGGACCAGCCGAAGCCGGCGGGTCGTGTCCTCGGCCTCGGCGAGATGGCGATGCCGCTCGACAGCCATCAGCCCGACGAGGGCCGGGACGAGCAGAGCTGCTGCCGTCACCGCCAGCAGAGCGAGCGCGGAGCCGAGCACTCGCCATTGTGTGCACGCCAGCGGGCACGTGCGGAAGGTGCGCTTGCGCTATTCCCCAATCTGGGCGACCTCGCGGGCCGCCTCGGGGCCTTCGGACAGGAGCACGATGAAGCCGTCCTCGTCGAGGACGGGCACCTGGAGAGCCACTGCCTTGTCGTACTTCGACCCCGGCGCGTCGCCGACGACCACGAAGCTGGTCTTCTTCGAGACCGAGGAGGCGGCCTTGCCCCCGCGACTGATGATCGCCTCCTTGGCCTGGTCGCGGCTGAACCCGCTCAATGACCCGGTCACCACGATGCTCATGCCCTCGAGGTGTCGCGGGATCGACTCGTCGACCTCGTCCTCCATCGTGACGCCGGCCTCGCGCCACTTGTCGACGATGGCGTTGTGCCAGGAGGACTCTTCCCCGTCGAACCAGCGGCGGATGGACTCAGCGATGGTCAGGCCCACGCCGTCGATGTCGGCGAGCTGCTCGACCGTGGCCTGCCGGATCGCCTCCATCGACCGGAACTCGGTGGCCAGGGCGCGGGCGGCCGTCGGCCCGACGTGCCGGATCGAGAGGCCCACGAGCACCCGCCACAGCGGCCGATGCTTGGCCTCCTCGAGGTTCGCGAGCAGGCGGTGCCCGTTGGCCGACAGCACGGCGGCCTCGCCCTCGCCCTTCTTCGGGGCCCGGGTGAACATCGGCACGCGCAGGAGGTTGTCTTCGGTGAGGGTGAACACGTCGCCTTCGTCCTCGAGGACACCAGCCGTCAGCAGCGCGTCCGCGGCCTCGTAGCCGAGGACCTCGATGTCGAAGGCGCCGCGGCCGGCGACGTGGAAGACCCGCTCCCGAAGCTGCGCCGGGCAGGAGCGGTGGTTGGGGCAGCGCAGGTCCGCGTCACCCTCCTTCTCCTGCACCAGCCCGGTGTCGCACGAGGGGCACTCGGTCGGCATCACCCACTCCGCCAGACCGTCGGGGCGCAGGTCGTGGACCGGCCCGAGGATCTCGGGGATCACGTCGCCGGCCTTGCGCAGGATGACGGTGTCGCCGGGGCGCACGTCCTTGCGCCTGACCTCGTGGGCGTTGTGGAGCGTGGCCATCTCCACCGTCGACCCGGAGACCTTGACCGGGGTCATCACCCCGTAGGGCGTCACTCGTCCCGTGCGACCGACGTTGACCCGGATGTCGAGCAGCTTGGTGTTGACCTCCTCGGGCGGGTACTTGTAGGCGATCGCCCACCGCGGCGCCCGCGACGTCGACCCGAGACGACGCTGAAGGCCGACCTGGTCGACCTTCACCACGACGCCGTCGATCTCGTGGTCCACGGAGTGACGGTGCTCGCCGTAGTAGTCGATGTAGCCGCGCACCGTGTCGAGGTCCGCGAGCACCTTGACCAGGTCGCTCACCGGAAGCCCCCAGGCGGCGAGCGCGGCGTAGGACTCCGACTGGCGGGTCGGCTCGAAGCCCTCCCGCACCCCCAGGCCGTGGCACACCAGGGCCAGCGGCCGCGTCGCGGTGACCCGGGGGTCCTTCTGGCGCAGCGAGCCGGCCGCGGCGTTGCGCGGGTTGGCGAAGGGACCCCGCCCGCTGTCCAGCATGGTCTCGTTGAGCCGCTCGAACGCCTCGACCGGGAGGTAGACCTCGCCTCGGACCTCGACGCGCTCGGGGACGGGGTAGTCCTCACTGAGCCTCAGCCGGTGCGGCACGTTGTCGATCGTCCGCACGTTGGGGGTGACGTCCTCCCCGGTGCGCCCGTCGCCCCGGGTCGCACCCCGGACCAGGCGGCCGTGCTCGTAGAGCAGGCTCACCGCGAGGCCGTCCACCTTCAGCTCGCACAGGAACTCGGCGTCCTCGACCCCCTCCCGCCGCAGCCTTGCCGCCCAGGCCTCCAGCTCCTCGGGCGAGAAGGCGTTGTCCAGGCTCATCATCGGCTCGACGTGCTCCACCGGGGTGAACTCCGTGGAGACCGCCCCGCCCACCGTCTGCGTCGGCGAGTCGGGGGTGCGCAGGTCGGGGTAGAGCTCCTCGAGCTCCTCGAGCCGGCGCATCTGCCGGTCGTACTCCGCGTCGGAGATCGTCGGAGAGTCCTTGACGTAGTAGCGCCAGCGCGCCTCCTCGACCTGCTCGGCAAGCTCCTGGTGCTCCTCCCGAGCCTCGGGAGGTGCCTCGGTGGCAGCGGCTCCGGAGGGCTCGGGCAGGTCCGCGCTCTGGCTCATGCCGCCTATCTTGCCCAACGCCACCGACAGGGCGCGGCCCGGGCGAGGTCGGCGTCCGGAGCGCGGAGCAGTCCGCGACTCCGGCGAGCGCGAACCTTCTTCGACACCCTGAGAGGATCTCTGCATGCCCGACCCGACGCTCCACCGGCTCGACCCCTCCGACCCGCCGTCCGGGGTGGTGCTCATGCTGCACGGCGGCCAGGCCACGAGCCACGACCCCGTGGACGACCGCAGCGCGTCGTGGCGCCGGTCGCGCTGGATGCAGCGACAGATCGCCACACGCGCTCACGACGAGGACACCGCGGTGTGGCTGCTGCGCTACAGCCGCCGGGGATGGAACGCCGGCGCGGGGCCCCACCCCTCCCCCGTGCCCGACGCACGCTGGGCCCTCGACGAGGTGCGTCGCCGGTTCGGCCCCCTGCCCGTCGTACTCCTCGGGCACTCGATGGGCGCGCGAACTGCTGTCGCGGTGGCCGACGACCCCCAGGTCACCGGGGTGGTGGCTCTCGCACCATGGTTCCCGGCCGGGGAGCCGGTTGCCCCGCTCGCCGGGCGTCGCCTCGCGGCCGCCCACGGTCGCGCGGACCGCATCACGAGCTTCCGTGCGACCGTCGAGTTCGTGCGACGTGCCGAGCAGGTCGCCTCGTCGGTCGAGCTCGTCGACATGGGGCCGGTCGGGCATTACATGTTCCGACGCCGGCGGGCCTGGAACGACGTCGCGGCCACCCGGTCGCTGGCCTTCCTCCGGGAGCACGCCGACCGCTGATGCCGTCCTGGGGCTAGCCCGGGAAGTCCAGGGCGCCGTCGTCCGGCGCGTAGTCGCGAGCGGAGGTGGAGGCCGCCATGCTCTCGAAGCTCCCCCACTCCGACGCAGCCGACCAGCGGAACACGTCCGCGCCGTCGATCCGCTCGACCGGGAAGGTTGTCATGAGCGTGTCCCCCTCGACCCTGACCTCGATCCCCGTGCCCGGCCCGAAGCTCGCTCGCTCCTCACGCCGGTCGAGGTGGCCCGTGCCCCAGCCGTCGTCGGCGAGGCTGGCCCACACCTCGTAGTCGACGATGCCGTTGTCGTCGACGTCGTAGAACGAGGCGACGTTCATGCCCCTGCCGCTGCTCTGCCGGGTGGGGACGGCAGCGGCGAACCGCGTGCGGACCTCGACGGTGCTCCCGGACCGGCGAAGGGTCACGGCGACGATGTCGGCCGAGGCCGGCGCTCCCTCGAGGCTGCGGCTCAGGTCGCCCACGGGGTCGCTGACTCGCACCGCCTTCGCGGCATCGGCTCGCGGCGTCTGCCGTGCCTCGCGCGCCCTTCCGGCCTCGCCGGTAGGACGCGACCGCCGCTCCGTGGCGCCACCCGTCGCCGCCGAGGCCTCCGAGCCCGGCTTCGCGGCGTCTGTGCCCGCGTCCGTCGAGGGTCCGCTCTCCGGTTTCTTCGTTGGCTCGACACCCCCGGCTCCGGGGTCGGGACGGGCGCCGTACGACGGCGCCAGGTCGGACATGCCGGGGCCATCGGTGACGTCCCCGGAGGCAGCGGTCCCGCAGGCCGTCACGAGCAGAGCGAGTGCGAGCGCCGGCCCAAGTCCGCGCAAAAAGTAAAAGTTCATCGATTGGGGCCCTTGTGGGAGCGAAGAGTGATACGCAAAACTACCGTTTGGTAACCCAAGGTGCCACCGGGAGGGACTGCATCTGCAGCGTGGGGTGCCCACCGCCCACCCCCCGAAAGGATCGACATGCGAGTCAAGACCCTCGTGGTTCCCGCAGCGGTGACGCTGCTCGCGCTCGGTGGCGCTGCCACCACCGCCGCGGTCGCCGACCCCGGCCCGAACGGCCCGAACAACTTCGGCCTGTGCACGGCCTACTTCGCCGGCTCCGAGACGGGCCGCGAACACAAGCGCAACGCCCCGCCGTTCCAGGCGCTCGAGGCCGCCGCCGAGGAGGCGGGCCAGTCGGTCGAGCAGTGGTGCGCGGCGAACGGGCAGCAGCCGGGCAACCGCCAGGACGGCTGAGCCGACGAGCCGGACCAGCGAGGGGAGCCCCACGGTACCCGGGGCTCCCCTCGTTGCCTCTCCGCCACACCTCAGGCGTCGTCCGCGACGAGCGCCTGCCAGCCCGTGCCCTCGACCCGCTCGAAGATGAGGTTGGTCTCGGAGTGGGAGACCGCGGGGTGCGTGGCGAGGTGGGTGAGCACGAAGTCGCGCAGCGCCTCGGCGTCCTCGGCCACGACGTGGAGCAGGTAGTCGTCGGCACCGGCGGTGTGGTACATCGAGAGCACCCCCGGCCAGGAGGGGGCAGCCGACCGGAAGCTGTCGACGGCAGCACGGTTGTGCTGCCCGAGCCGGACCGCGATGAGCGCCTGCAGGGAGAGTCCGAGCACCGACAGGTCGATGTCTGCGCGGTAGCCGCGGACCAGGCCGCTGGCGCGCAGGTTCCGCAGCCGGGTGGAGACGGTCGACTCGGCGACCCCGACCGCGGTCGCGAGCGCCGCCCCCGAGGCTCGTGCGTCCGAGGAGAGTGCTCGCAGCAGAGCCCGGTCGATCCTGTCCAGTGCTGGTTTCTTCGGCATGGCGCCGTCACTCCTGATTCTCGCGAAGATTCCGCGCTCGTGATCCTAGTTTGTCGCAGACCCATTCGCAGTTGTTGCCATCCGCCGGGGATGATGCTGATCTGAGGCCATGCGCACCCACGCCCACCACGTCGAGACCCTCGCTGTCCACGCCGGCATGGACGGTCTCGCCGAGCGCGGCAGCCACGTCCCGCCGATCGACCTGTCCACCACCAACCCGCTCCCCTCCGTCGAGGAGGGCGGGGACGCCTACGAGGCGCTCGCGACCGGGCACTCCCTCGCGAACGGCCAGACCGCGGTCTACCAACGGCTCTGGCAGCCCGGCGTCGCCCGTTTCGAGGACGCGCTCGCCGAGCTCGAGGGCACGACCCACGCGGTTGCTTTCGCCTCCGGCATGGCGGCCTTCAGCGCCTGCCTGATCGCCTTGGTCGGTCGCGGCCGCCGCCACGTGGTGGCACTGCGCCCGCTCTACGGCGGCACCGACCACGTGCTCGCGACGGGCCTCCTCGGCACCGAGGTGACCTGGTGCGAGAGCACCCGCGAGGTCGTCGCCGCGATCGGCCAGGAGACCGGGCTGGTCGTCCTCGAGACCCCCGCGAACCCCACCTGTGAGCTCGTCGACGTCGAGGCCGTGGTGGCCGCCGCCGGCGATGTGCCGGTGCTCGTGGACAACACCTTCGCCACTCCGGTCCTCCAGCAGCCGGCCCGCCAGGGCGCACGGCTCGTGCTCCACAGCGCCACCAAGTTCCTCGGCGGGCACGGTGACGTCGTCGGCGGCGTGGTGGCCTGCGACGAGGAGTGGGCGGCCTCCCTCCGCCCGGTGCGCGCGCTGACCGGGGGCATTCTGCATCCGTTCGCGGCCTACCTGCTCCATCGCGGCCTGCGCACGCTGCCTGTGCGGGTCCGCGCCCAGCAGGCGAGTGCCGCAGCTCTCGCGAACCGTCTCGCGGCCCACACCGCGGTCCGCGAGGTGCACTACCCCGGTGCCGCCCGCGACCCCTACGGCGTGCTCAGCCGCCAGATGCACGGCACCGGGTCGATCCTCGCGCTCGACCTCACCGGCGGTTACGACGCGGCGGCGACCTTCGTGGAGAGCTGCGAGCTCGCCACCCACGCGGTGTCGCTGGGCGGGGTCGACACGCTCGTCCAGCACCCGGCGTCGCTGACGCACCGGCCCGTCGCCCCCGATGCCCGCCCCGGCGCCGGGGTCGTGCGCATCTCCGTCGGGCTCGAGCACGTCGACGACCTGACCGTGGACCTGCTCCAGGCCCTCGACAAGAGCCTCAGCCGGACGCCAGGTTCCGTGCCACTCGGGCGCTGAGCTCGCAGGCCCGTCGGGCCCAGGCCGCCGATGCACCGGCCAGCCCGCACGACGGCGTGATCACCAGGTCTCCTTGTGTCTCCGGCCCGACCGGGTCCAGGCCGAGCATGTCCAGCACCCGCAGCACCCGCTCGGTCAGGCTGCCGTCGTCGGGCCAGGTGGCGGGGTCGACCGCAGGGACCACCCCGAGCATGAGCGTGCGGCCGCCCTCCACCACCTCCGCCAGCCGGTCGAACGCCGAGGGTCCCAGCACCCCGAGGTCGACGGAGATCCCCTCGGCCCCGGCCCCGGCCAGCAGGCCGAAAGGCACCTCGGAGGCGCAGCAGTGCACGATCGGGGTCGCCCCGCTCTCGGCGATCGCGGACATCACCCACTCCAGCGCGGGCGAAGCCATGGGGTCGTCGACGCTGCGGTGACGGTGGAAGCCGGAGGCGGTGGGGACCTTGCCTGCCAGCACCGTCGGGAGGGCGGGCTCGTCGACCTGCACGACCAGCGCCGCACCCGGCACGCGTCGCGCGATGTCGGCGACGTGGGCGCGAAGGCCCTCCGCCAGCCCCTGGGCGAGGTCACGGCGGGCGCCGTGGTCGGCGAGGAGCCGGTCGCCGGCCGGTCGTTCCACCGTGGCGGCCAGGGTCCAGGGGCCGGCGACCTGGACCTTCAGCGGGCCGGCATACCCCTGGGTGTGCTCCTCGAGCGCATCGAGGTCCTGGGCCAGCAGGGAGCGGGCCCGGCGCTGGTCGATGCCGGGGGCGGCCCCGGTGAGCCGCCACCCGGCGGGCTGAAGGTCGGCGCCGAGCTCGGCCACGACCGCCAGGGCCCGACCGGTCATGTCTGCCTGAGCACCGCGGCCGGGAACCTCGGGCAGGTGAGGGAGGCCGGGGAGCTCCCCGAGGACCACCCGGAGCGCCTCGTCGAAGGCGGCGGCGTCGGCGCCCGGGAACGAGCCGACGCCGCTGGCGAGGACAGTCATGCGTCCTGGCGCTCCCGGCGCAGAGCGCGCGTGATGGTGGCCGATCCGACGACACGCGTGCCGTCGTAGACGACCGCCGCCTGGCCCGGCGCGACGCCCTGAGCGGGGTCGTGCAGGTCGATGAGGACCTCGTCGCCGTCCACCGTCACGGTGGCCAGGTGCTCCTCCCCGTGGGCACGGAGCTGGACCGTGCCCTCGAGCGGCCCGGTGGGGACAGTCCCGCACCAGCGCGGCCGGAAGGCGGTGATCCGGTCCACGGTGAGCTCTGCGCGCGGGCCGACCGTCACCGTCCCGCTGACCGGCTCGATGTCGAGGACGTAGCGGGGCCGGCCGTCGGGGGCAGGACGGCCGATGCGCAGCCCCTTGCGCTGGCCGATCGTGAAGCGGTAGCTGCCCTCGTGCGTGCCGAGCAGCTCCCCCGTCGCGTGGTCGCGGATCTCACCCCCGTGCAGCGGCACCCGCTGCCCCAGCTTCTCCTGCAGCCAGCCGCCGGTGTCTCCGTCGGAGATGAAGCAGATGTCGTGGCTGTCGGGCTTCTTGGCCACCGAGAGCCCGCGCCGCTCGGCCTCGACCCGCACGTCCTCCTTGCGGGAGTCGCCCAGCGGGAACAGCGAGTGGGCCAGCTGCTCCTGGGTGAGCACGCCGAGCACGTAGGACTGGTCCTTGCCCATGTCCACCGCCCGGTGCATCTCGATGAGGGCGTCCTCGCCGGTCTCGAGCCGGGCGTAGTGACCCGTGGCGACCGCGTCGAAGCCCAGGGCCAGCGCCCGGTCGAGGACGGCGGCGAACTTGATCTTCTCGTTGCAGCGAAGGCAGGGGTTCGGGGTCCGCCCCTCGGCGTACTCGGTCATGAAGTCCTCCACGACGTCCTCGTGGAAGCGCTCGCTCATGTCCCAGACGTAGAAGGGGATGCCGATCACGTCGGCGGCGCGGCGCGCGTCGTTGGCGTCCTCGATCGTGCAGCAGCCACGGGCCCCGGTCCGGTAGGACTTCGGGTTGCGCGAGAGAGCGAGGTGGATGCCGGTGACGTCGTAGCCCGACTCGGCGGCGCGGGCGGCGGCGACGGCGGAGTCGACCCCGCCGGACATGGCGGCGAGCACGCGCACGAGTCAGCCCGCCTTCACGACAGGGGTGGCTGCGAGGCCGAACCCGGTGACCATGCCCGCCGCGCGTGCCCGCTCGACGACCGGGGCGATGACCTCGACGAGGGCATCCACGTCGGCCTTGGTGGTGGTGTGGCCGAGGGAGAAGCGCAGTGCGCTGCGGGCCGCCACCTCGTCGGCGCCCATCGCGAGCAGCACGTGCGAGGGCTGGGGCACCCCGGCCGAGCAGGCCGAGCCCGTGGAGCACTCGATCCCGCGCGCGTCGAGGAGCATGAGCAGGGAGTCGCCCTCGCAGCCGGGGAACCGGATGTGCGCGTTGCCGGGCAGGCGGTGGGTCGGCGAGCAGTTCTCGTCGCCGTTGAGGACGGCGTCGGGGACGTGCGCGGACACCCGGCGCAGCAGGTCGTCACGGAGGGCCGAGACACGGGCGGCGTACTCGGGCTGCCGCGCCACCGACAGCTCCACCGCCGTCGCAAACCCCCGGATGGCCGGGGCGTCGACCGTCCCGGAGCGCACGTCGCGCTCCTGGCCACCACCGTGCAGCAGCGGTGTCAGCGCCACCTCGCGGCGTACGACGAGGGCCCCGACCCCGACGGGACCGCCGAGCTTGTGGGCGGTCAGCGTCAGGGCGTCGACCCCGCTCGCGGCGAAGTCGACCGGGACCTGACCGACCGCCTGGACGGCGTCGGTGTGGACGGGGATGTCGTGCTCGTGCGCGACCTCGACGACCTCGGCGACCGGCTGGATCGTGCCGACCTCGTTGTTGGCCCACATGACCGACACGAGCGCCACCGACGTGGGGTCGCGCTCGATCGACTCGCGCAACGCGGCCAGGTCGAGCCTGCCGCAGCGGTTCACCGGAAGCAGCTCGACGTCCGCGCCCTGCTCCTCGAGCCACTCGAGGGAGTCGAGGACCGCGTGGTGCTCGACCGCCGTGGACAGGATGCGCGTGCGGCGCGGGTCGGCCGCACGCCGCGCGGAGTACATCCCCTTCACCGCGAGGTTGTCGGACTCCGTGCCGCCGGAGGTGAACACGATCTCCCCGGGGCGGGCGTTGAGGGCGTGCGCGATGCTCTCGCGCGACTCCTCGACGACGCGGCGCGCGGCTCTGCCCGACGCGTGGAGGGAGGACGGGTTCCCGGGCCGGCGCAGCTGCTGGGTCATCGCAGCCACGGCCTCGGGGTACATCGGCGTCGTCGCGGCGTGGTCGAGGTACACCGCGCCGGTCGCGCCGTCAGATCTGGGGTGGGTCATCGCGCCTACCAGGGTACGGCGTGCCTCGTTCAGGACCGAAAGTCCTCCGGCTCGACCCAGCCTGCTCCTCTCATGACCCCCGTGGGGCGCAGGGCTGCATCGGTCACCACGAGGTCGGCGTTGGCCCCGGGACGCAGCGTGCCGACGTCGATCCCCAAGGCCTCCGCCGGTGTCCGCGTCGCCGCCGTCACGGCCGCCGCCGCGTCGACGCCAGCCCCCACGCACTGCCGCACCACGTCGAGCAGGTGCGCCGTGCCACCGGCCAACGGACCGTCGTCGCCGAGCCGCGCGACACCATCGACGACCCGCACCCCCCGGGGCCCCAGGTCGTAGTGACCGTCCGGCATGCCCGCAGCGGCCATCGCGTCCGTGACCAGCACGACCCGCTCGGGGCCCAGCAGCTCGAAGACCATGGCGACCGTCTCGTCCTCGAGGTGGACCCCGTCGGCGACAAGCTCGACCCGGGCGTCTCCGGCTGCAGCGGCCCGCAGCGCACCCGCCACCGGCCCCGCCCTGCGGTGGTGCAGCGGCGGCATCGCGTTGAACAGGTGGGTCACCAGCCCCGGCCGGCCCAGCTCCCGGCGGACGCCCGCGAGGGTACGTCGGACGAGCTCTGCGTCTGCCTCGGTGTGTCCCACCGCCGGCACGACCCCCTCGTCGAGGAGGACCCGCACGACCTCGTCGGCGCCGGCGAGCTCGGGGGCCAGCGTCATCACGCGCACCCGTCCTCTCCCCGCGGCCAGGAGCTCTCGGGTCAGTCCCGGGTCGGGCGGCCTCAGGTGTCGCGGGTCCTGCGCGCCGCAACGGGCCCCCGCCAGGAACGGCCCCTCGAGGTGGACCGCCACGACGCCATCTCGCTCGGCCGCGTCGGCTCCGGCGCTCACGGCTGCCAACATCGCCTCTGGAGCGTCGGCCACCACGCTCGCCACGACCGACGTCGTCCCCCGGCCGAGGTGGTGGGCCGCGGCACGGCTGAACGCCTCGGGGTCCGCCCCCGCGAACGAGGCACCGCCCCCGCCGTGGTTGTGGACGTCGACCGGGCCGGCGATGACGAAGCCGCCGGGTGGGGCCTCCACGGCAGCCCGGTCCTGGCCCGGCGTCCCGCCTGTCTGCTGCTCTGCCGTCCCCGCGGCAGCCGACTCCCCGGCGTACACCACCGCGCCGCCGGAGACCACGACGAGCCCGTCGTCGACGACCCCCTCGGGGGTCACGACGCGGCCACGGAGCCGTGTCTGTCTCATCGCGCCGACCCTAGCCCGGGCAGGGTGTCGCCGGGAGGCGGAAATTCCCTTGCCCCTCCGGCCCGACCCGTGAGACTCTTTCTCCACCATGAAGCACTGACATCGGCCTGCACTCGCGCCCGCGGCAGCTCCGTCAACGGAGCCGAGCCCGGCGAGTGTCCCTCCCACCGACCGGTGTCGCTGATGTCCACCCATGTCCACTCCTCCGTGTCGCCCCTCGTCGCCAGGGACGTGGTCCGCGCCTACGGCGACCGCGTCGTGCTCGACGGCGTCGACCTCCTCGCCCACCCCGGCCGGCCCCTCGGGCTCGTCGGCGAGAACGGCGCCGGCAAGTCGACCCTGCTCCGGATCGTCTCGGGGACCGAGCAGGCCGACGCCGCCTCCCTCGCGGTGCCGGCCGAGCTCGCCTACCTCGGGCAGGAGCCTTCGTTCCCGGTGGGGGCCACGGTCGTGGACGTCCTCGACGAGGCGCTGGCGCCGCTGCACGAGGCCGTGGCCCGGCTGGAGACGCTCGCCACGCGCCTCGACGAAGCGCCGGCCCAGGAGGAGTACGCCGCTCTGCTCGACTGGGCGGTCCTCCACGACGCCTGGGACGCCGACCACCGCGCCGAGGCCGCCGCGGCCCGGCTGGGACTCGAGACGGTGGAGCGGGACCGACCGGTGGACACGATGTCGGGTGGACAGCGCATGCGTCTTGCGCTGGCCGCCCTCATCACCCGTCGTCCCGGGTGCGTGCTCCTCGACGAGCCCACCAACCACCTCGACGACGCCGGCGTGGCCTTCCTCGAGGAGTTCCTCTCGGGGCTGCCCGGAGTCGTCGTGGTGGCCAGCCACGACCGCACGTTCCTCGACCACGTCTGCTCGACGATCATCGACCTCGACCCGACGCATCTCGGCGTCGACGGCGACGGTGGTCGTTACTTCTCAGGCGGCTACACCGACTACCTGCGGGCCAAGCACGAGTCGCGGGTGCGGTGGGAGCAGGCCTACCTCGCCCAGCAGGGCCGGCTCGCGGACCTGCGCCGTGCCGCCCGGACCACCGCCCGCGCCGTCGCCCCGCACAACCGGCCGCCGCGTGACAACGACAAGTTCGTCCACCACGTCAAGGGCCAGAAGGTCGCCAAGGCGGTGAGCCGTCGGGTCCGCGACACCGAGCGCCGGATCGAGGAGCTCGAGCGCGACAGGGTGCCGAAGCCTCCCAAGCCGCTCACCTTCCGTGGCAGCCTCACCCACGGCCGAGGGGGCGCGAGCATCAGCGCTCGTGACCTCGTCGTCCCCGGCCGGGTCCAGCTGCCACGGCTCGACGTCGCCCCTGGCGACCACCTCCTGGTGACCGGCGCCAACGGGTCGGGCAAGTCGAGCCTGCTGGAGGTGCTCGCAGGCTCCCTCTGGGCCGCCGGGCACCTCGTCGTGTCCGCGCGTCGCCTCGGACACCTGCCCCAGGAGGTCACCTTCGCCCTACCGGAGCGCTCCGCCCTCGAGGTGTACGCCGAGGAGACCGGATCACCCGTGCCCCTGTCCGACCTCGGCCTGCTCCACCCCCGCGATCTCACCCGTCCGGTAGGGGTGCTCAGCATCGGCCAGCAGCGCCGGCTGGGACTGGCCGTCCTCGTGGCGCGACAGCCGGACCTGCTCCTGCTCGACGAGCCGACGAACCACATCTCGCTCGCGCTCGCCGAGGAGCTCGAGGAGGCCCTGCGACGGGCCGTCGGCACGGTGGTCGTCGCGAGCCACGACCGGTGGCTGCGACGGCGGTGGGAGGGGTCGGTGCTCGCGCTCTGAAGCGGTGGCGGATCGACGTACCCAGCGTCGGCGGACGACAGAGTCCTCCCACGGAAAATCGTCCCTTCCCATGGCAAGTTCACCATGGGAAGGGACGATTCCTCGACATGCCCAGGTAATTGGTCACCCGGGTCAGGCGGGGCTCAGCCCTTGCGCTTGTTGACCTCTTCGGTCGCGGCCGGGAGGACGCTGTGGAGGTCGCCGACCACGCCGAAGTCGACGAGCTCGAACAGCGGGGCCTCCTCGTCCTTGTTGATCGCGACGATCGTCTTGGAGGTCTGCATGCCGGCCCGGTGCTGGATCGCGCCGGAGATGCCTGCCGCGACGTACAGCTGCGGTGAGACGACCTTGCCGGTCTGGCCGATCTGGAAGGCGTGGGGGTACCAGCCCGAGTCGACCACGGCGCGCGATGCGCCCACCGCGCCACC
>DATHVS010000016.1:0-9793 GCA_035461195.1 Nocardioidaceae bacterium | reverse complement strand
CGCCGGGGCTCGTAGACCCAGCGGTAGGTGTTGCCGGCGTCGCAGCTCTGGCCGTCGTCGGCCTGGGCGTACAGGTCGTTGCCGTCGACGTACAGGTCGAGGTGGTCGGCCTGCCACTGCTCGGAGCGCAGCGAGCGTTCGCGCTGCCACCAGGACGCGCCTCGGCGCGTGCTGCACTCGGCGTCGGCGAGCGAGCCGGGGCGGTCCTCGTAGCGGTAGGTGCCGGAGACCTCGATGAGGTAGCGGCGGCCGGCGCGGAGCTCGGTCCGGGTGAGCTTGCCGACCCGGCGCTTGGCGGGGACGACGAGCCGCTCGGCCTTCAGACGCTGACCCCGCTCGAGCACCGTCGGGGCCTTGGGCTCGGGGTTGGCCCGGTTGGTCCTGACGCGGTCGTCGGGACGCGGGTCGGGCCAGTCGTGGCGGTCGCCCGGCTGCGTCGTCCCACCCGCCGGTCGGTCCGGCGCCGGCTTCGGGGCCTGGGGCTGGTTCGGGGCGGTGCCCGAGCTGTTCGAGAAGTTGCGCGGCTTCCAGAACGACGTGTTCTTCCGCGCGCCCGCCCAGCTCAGCGAGAAGTGCACGTGGTCGGTGTGCGGGTTGGCGCCGGTGTACTTGCGCCAGCCCGAACCTGCCGCGTAGGCACCCCAGATCCGGCCGTTCCAGATCATGTACTGGATGCCCAGGCGGCGCGCCATCGCGTGCCGGTTGCCGAACCTGTCGGTCTTCAGCAGCCACCTCATGAGGTCGTTGACCGCCTTTCGGTCCGCGGCCCTGTGCACGGAGACGCCCCAGTCGAACGCCCGGCCCTCCTTGTGCTCGGACTTGCCTCCCACACCGCACGAGCGCGAGATGCCGAGGCTCCGCGAGCTGGGGTAGGTCCGCAGAAGCAGGTTCGCGAACGCCGTGGTGCCGCGCTTGGCGACCGGCGAGCAGGTGGTCTGCCCCACGTAGACGGCCAGCGGCTCGATGGCCGCGGTGTAGCGGGCGGCCGCCTTCGGCACTTTCGCCTCGGCCGGGGCGGAGTCCACGCCCACGAGGGCTCCGGCAACCAGGGCCGAGGCGAGGACTGCGGTGATGACACGGGTGAGATGACGGCGCACGTCGAACACGAGTTGCTGCTCCCAGGGTGCGGCGCGACGCGAACCCGAGTGCGACGCTGGTGCGTCCGGGCTCCTCCCAGTCCGGACGTCTCGACCATCTTGCGACGAGGCCTGCGATCTCGTGCCGTTTTGGTAAAAAGTCATCCATTCGGGCAAAAGCCTCTGCCCCACCTGCACCATCCGGCAACGGCTATCGTCACCGGCGTGGGACAGGTCCCGGCCGCGACCAGAGCACTGCGCGTGCTCCGCTTCCTCGCGTCACAGGCCGACCCCGTGACGCTCCAGGCCATCGCCTCCGCGGTCGGGCTCCCCCGCTCGACCGCCTACCACCTGCTTGGGGTGATGGTGGAGGAGGGCTTCGTCGTCCACCTGCCCGAGGAGCACCGCTACGGGCTCGGCGTGGCCTCCTTCGAGGTGGGCAGCGGCTACGCGCGGCAGGAGCCGCTCCAGCGGATCGCCAGGCGACCGCTCGCAGCGCTGGTCGACGCCGTGGGCCAGTCGGCGCACCTCGCCGTGCTCCACGGACGCGACGTGCTCTACGTCCTCGAGGAGCGCGCCCCCGGACGCCCGCCCCTCGTCACCGACGTGGGTGTCCGGCTCCCGGCGCACCTGACCGCCAGCGGCCGGGCGATCCTCGCCGTCCTCCCCCCGAGCCAGGTGCGTGCTCTCTACCCGGACCGGTCCGTGTTCGTCGACCGCCACGGCGGCGGACCCTCGTCCCCGAGCGCGCTGCGCTCACTGCTCGTCGAGACCCGCCGGCGGGGGTACGCCATGGAGGACGGCGAGGTCACCCCCGGTTTCGCCTCCGTCGCGGCGGCGGTCGTGGACCACACCGGGCACCCGGCGGCCGGCATCGCGGTGACCTTCCCCAGCGACGAGCCACCCGACGTGCCCGCGACGATCGCGGCGACCCGTCGCACCGCCGACCGCCTCACGACCCGGATCGGTGGCCGGGCTACCGGCGACGGGCCTCCGCCCCGCAACCGGTGATCCAGCCCTGGATCACGTCCGCGGAGCGCGGGGCGTCACCGAGCCTGGACATGCAGAGGGTGTAGCGCTGCTGGACGATGTCGACCGACGGCTCCTTCCACGGAGCTGCCGCGCTCTGGGCGGCCCCGACGCCGACCAGGGAGAGCGCGAGGGCCGTGCCGGCCAGGCCGGCGGCGAGACGCGTCATGTCGGTTTCTCCTCCCGTCCGACCGACAGTCCCGGATCCGTCGGACCGTCGCAGCGACGGCACTTCGACTCTGACGACTGAGGAGGCGCGAGCACATCCGGCGACGTCCCTCAAGGGGCACGCCCGGCCCCTCACCTCGTCCGACGGGCCCCTCAGGAAGCGTGACCAATCGGCCTAGAACTCGTTGCTGTTCTCGACCGCAGCGGAACGAGGAGTGCGCATGCCCGGCGACGACGTCAACCACCTGCCCGACCGGCACCGGCACGCCCGCAGGCGGCTCGCCTGGTCGGTCGGCCTCGCGGCAGGGGCGGTGCTCGCGGCCACGGTCGTCGTGCCGTCGTACGCCGGAGGCCTGACCGACCCGGGAGAGGACCGCAGCGGCGCCGACATGTACAAGCGCTCGGTCCAGGCCGCGACCGAGGCGGCTCTCGCCGGGGAGCGACCCGCCGACGACGGCCACGACCACGGCACCGACCCGGCACTTGCCGACCACGGCCACGGCCACGACCACGACCACAGCGACCCCGCGACGAAGAACCTCCTCTCCCGCTCGGTCTCCGACGGGTCCGACCCGCTCGCCCAGGACCCGACCACCCACGCGCAGGTCGCGGCGAACACCGCCGCAGTCGCCGCGCGCCGCGACCTCAACGAGCCGAACCTGCTCCCCGGTCGCGCACCGGCTCCCCGCCGGTCGACGCCCGAGAACCGCTACGCGATGGCAGGTGGCTGCTACGCGGTCGGCACCGGCGGACGCTGGGTCCGGCGGAGCGGCGACGGCTTCGCTGCCTCGGCCGCCCGGCTCGACCGGGCCGAGCCCTTCCACTTCCAGGCGACCGACCTCGGCAAGTACCTCCTCTACGGCACGAAGAAGGACGTCGTCGCCGCCGGGTCGGCCGACCCCCTCGGCGTCAGCGGTCCGAACGGTGTCGTGGCGGCCGACAAGCCGAGCCCCTCGGCGGATTGGAAGGTCCTCGAGCGCAGATCGACCTTCCGCTTCCGGCTCCCGGCCGCGGGCAAGTCGCTGGGCGTGGACGCGACCGGCGCCCTGACCCTGGCCGACAAGCCCGCGCCGTTCACGATCCGGCGCACCTCCTCGTGCGCGGCCTGGCCGGAGGTCCGGACCAACGTCGGCGGACGGCCGCACCGCGGGGAGACCGGCTTCGCCGAGGTCCGCGGCTACACCGACGCGCACACCCACCACATGGCCTTCGAGTTCCTCGGCGGTGAGGTGCACTGCGGCAAGCCGTGGCACCCCTACGGCGTGGAGCACGCCCTCGTCGACTGCGACGACCACTACCTGACCGATGGCAAGGGCGCCGTCCTCGAGTCCTTCCTCTCCGGCAGGCCGAGCCACGACCCGGTCGGGTGGCCGACCTTCAAGGACTGGCCCGCGCCGGACTCGCTGACCCACGAGGGCACCTACTACAAGTGGATGGAGCGGTCCTGGCGCGGCGGCCTCCGCCTCTTCGTGAACCTGCTCGTCGAGAACAACCAGCTCTGCCAGATCTACCCGCTCAAGCGCAACAGCTGCGACGACATGGACTCCGTCCGCCTCCAGGCCAAGCGCATGAAGGAGTTCGAGCGGTACGTCGACGCACAGTTCGGCGGACCCGGCAAGGGGTTCTACCGCATCGTCCGCTCGCCCTTCGAGGCGCGCAAGGTGATCAACCGGGGGAAGCTCGCGGTGGTGATGGGCATCGAGACCAGCGTGGTCTTCGGGTGCACGATGAAGGCCGACGTCCCCCAGTGCACCGCCGAGGAGATCGAGCGGCAGCTCGACGAGGTGCACAAGATGGGCGTGCGCCAGATGGAGCTGGTCAACAAGTTCGACAACGCACTGTCGGGCGTCGCCGGTGACGCCGGGACGACGGGTGTCGTGGTCAACTCCGCGAACTTCCTCGAGACGGGGTCGTTCTGGAACATGCGGACCTGCCCGGACGGCTTCGGCGACGGCGTGCACGACAGGGAGCAGTACGCCATGCCTCGCGAGGTCTCCGACCGTGACCCGCTCTTCGGGGCGATCGCGCAGGAGTACGGTCCTCCGGTCGCCGTGCCGCTCTACCCGGGCGCACCGCACTGCAACCAGCGCGGCCTCACCGACCTCGGTGAGCTCACGATCCGTGGCCTGGCCAAGCGCAAGATGCTCTTCGACCCCGACCACATGAGCGTGCTCGCCCGCCGGGCCTCGCTCGACCTGGTCGAGAAGATGGGCTACCCCGGCATCCTGTCGAGCCACTCGTGGTCGACCCCGGACGCGTACCCGCGGATCTCGCAGCTCGGCGGGTTCATCGCGCCGTACGCCGGCGACAGCACCGGCTTCGTGGACAAGTGGCGGTACCACGTCGGCCGGGCCGACCGTCGCTACTACTTCGGCCTAGGCTACGGCGCGGACATCAACGGGCTGGGGGCGCAGGGCGACCCTCGCGGCGCCGACGCGAAGGACCCGGTCACCTACCCCTTCAAGGGCCTCGGCGGGGTCACGGTGCGCAAGCAGCGCAGCGGCCAGCGGGTCTACGACATCAACGTCGACGGCGTCGCGCACTACGGCCTGTACCCCGACTGGGTCGAGGACCTGCGCAGGCTCGCCGGCGACGACATCGTCAAGGACATGGCGCGTGGCGCCGAGGCCTACCTGCTCACCTGGGAGCGGGCGCTCGGCATCAAGGCGAACTCCTGCACCGGCGGCTCCGCCCTCCGGCCGGTCCGGACGTTCCGCGACCTCCCACGCGGCGCCACCACCCGCCGCGTGCTGTTCTCGGTCGGTCAGCCCGACGCCCGGGTCGGTCAGGACTTCACCTACTGCGCGCGCAAGCCCAACGGCAAGCGCACCAAGGTGCAGGTCGAGTTCGACCGGGCCGGCCGCCTGCTGCGGGTCACCTGACCCCCTACCCCCGTTGCAGCAAGGCGTGGTGGGCAGGTCCGCCCTAGCGCAGCCGCCACTCCACCGGCATCGAGAGCACGCCGTACGACGGCAGCCCGACTGCACCGAGCAGCCTGTCGAGCAGCGGCATCCCCTCACCGACGGAGAGGTAGGCCGACGCCGGGGAGTCGCTGTTCTCCGCCGGCAGCAGCCGCTCGAGGGGCTTGGGACGGGGCATCGTGCGCAGCTCGACCTCCGCGCGGTCGACGCGCGCTCGTTCGCAGGCCACCGCGACGGCGCGGTCGATCCCGCCGAGCTCGTCGACGAGCCCGTGCTCGAGCGCGTCGGCCCCTGTCCACACCCGACCGCGGGCCACGGCGCGCAGGGCCTCGACGTCCATCCCGCGGTCGGCCGCCGCCTTGGCCGTGAAGTCGTCGTAGACGCGGTCGAGCCACCCCTCGAGACGGTCCCACTCCTCCTCGTCGAAGGGACGGTCGGAGGAGAACATGTCGGCGTACCGTCCGGCGCTGACGCTCTCCCGCCGCACACCGGCCTTCTCGAGCATCGAGCGGATCACCTGCTTCCCGGCGAGGACGCCGATCGACCCGGTGATCGTGCCGGGGCTCGCGAGGACCCGGTCGGCGGGCATGGCGATGTAGTAGCCACCGGAGGCCGCCACGTTGGCCATCGAGGCGATGACCGGCTTGCCCGTACGCCGCAGCGCGATGATCTCGCGGCGGATCGTGTCCGAGGCGACGTAGGACCCGCCGGGGCTGTCGACCCGGACGACCACCGCCTTCACCGAGTCGTCGTTGCCAGCCGCCCGAAGCGCGGTGCCGACGCTGTCGGAGCCCACGGACCGCCCCGAGAGGGGGGTGGAGCTGCTCCGACCGAGGTGGATCGGGCCGGACGCGTGGACGACCGCCACGACAGGTCTGCCGCGACGCGCGACGTTGGCCCCGGCCTGGGCGAGGCCGCCCTTGCCGTAGCGCTCGACGTACTTCAGCTCGACCTCCCCGAGACGACCACGCAGGTCGGCGTACACCTCGTCGCGGTAGCCGAGACGGTCGACCAGGCCGCGTACGAGCGCCTCCTCCGCGCTCACCGGGGCGACCTCGACGGCCTCGCGCACGGCCGCCTCGTCGAGCCCGCGGCCCGCTGCGACGTCGCGGACCAGGGTCTCCATGGCGGAGTCGACCAGGCGCGTGACCATCTCACGGTTCGCATCGGACATCGTCGAGGCGAGGAAGGTGTCGGCCGCGGTCTTGTACTCGTGGCGCCGGCTGATCTGCGGCTCCACACCGAGCTTGTCGAGGGTGTCGCGCAGGAAGACCGCCTCGGCGGTGACGCCCACCAGCCCGACGTCGCCGCTGGGCTGCAACCACACCTCGTCGAAGCCGCTCGCGAGGTGGTAGCCGACGTTGCCGGGGCCCATCTCGCCGTAGGTCTCCGACCAGCACACGGTGGGCTTGCCCGCGAACCTGAGGCCTGCCACGGCGGCGCGGATCTCGTTCGACTGCGCGAGGGTCGGCTGTCTCGCCCCCACGTGGGCGACCAGGCCGGCGACTCGGTCGTCCTCGGCCGCGCGGCGCAGCGCCTCGACGACGCCGCGGAGACTCGGCACGTGCATCGCCCGGAGGGCTTCGATCGGCGAGGCCGGGGGGCTCTCGAGCAGGCCCCGGGTGAGGTCGAGCTCGAGGAGGAGGCGTTCGCCGGATCGGCGTACTGTGAACGGCAGGGAGTGTTTCATGCCGGCCAGCCTAGGCAGGCGCGACGCCCGAAGGAGGCTCGAACCCGATGACCGCCCGCCGTGCTCTACTCGTCGTCGACGTCCAGAACGACTTCTGCGAAGGGGGCTCGCTCGCCGTCGAAGGGGGTCGCTCCGTCGCGTCGGGGATCACCGACCTCCTCGCGGCCTATGCGCACTCGTACGACTTCGTGGTCGCCTCGCGCGACTGGCACGAGCCGGACTCCACCAACGGCGGCCACTTCGCCGAGCACCTCCACCAGCTCGACTTCGTGGTCCGCTGGCCAGAGCACTGCGTGATCGGGACCCACGGCGCCGAGTACGCCCCCGAGCTCGTGCTGCCGCAGGGGACCATCCACATGACGAAGGGGACCGGCGAGCCGGCGTACTCCCTGTTCGAGGGGTTCGACCCCGAGGGGCGCCCGGCCGGAGACCTGCTGAAGAGCCTGCAGGTCACCGACGTCGACGTCGTCGGCATCGCCACCGACCACTGCGTGAAGGCGACCTCGCTCGACGCCCGGGCCCACGACCTGCGGGTCCGCGTGCTCGACGACCTGGTCGTCGGCGTCGCTCCGGACACCACCGCGCAGGCCTACCAAGCGATGCGGAACGCCGGCGTCACCATCACCGACACCGCGGCGGTCGGCGCCCCGACAGGCTGACCGCGCGGACAACCGTCGCAGCCTGCCCCGGACCGCGCCGGAGTCGGTACATCTTGACGAGACAGGTCGTGGACGGGGTCTGCCGATGAAAGTTACCGTTCGGTAGGATCATCCCTTGGACAGCCCGGCATGTGACCTCGTGACGCAAGCCCTATTGTCGGGCCGATATACGTGCAGCGCGGACCCGGCGCCCGCCGGCAGGTTGGAGTGACTGATGCCCCTTGTGTTGATCCTGGGTTTGTTGATGACGGCGGTTGCGTTGGCAATCGTCGGGAAGCGGGTCGCGTTTCTCTACCGCTTGATCACGAACGGACAGCCGGCACCGGATCGGATCGAGAACGTCGGTCACCACCTCGGCCAGGCGGTCAAGTCCCAGGTCGTCGAGGTCTTCGGGCAGAAGAAGCTGTTGAAGTGGACCATCCCCGGTGCCGCGCACTTCTTCGTCTTCTGGGCCTTCCTCATTCTCGCCACGGTCTACCTGGAGGCCTACGGCGCGCTGTTCGACGAGAACCTCGAGTTCCACATCCCGGTCGTCGGGACCTGGCCGATCCTCGGCTTCGCGCAGGACTGCATCGCGATGATGGCGTTCTTCGGCATCGTGGTGTTCGCGGTCATCCGGTTCAAGAACTCGCCGGAGCGGCTGGGACGCCAGTCGCGCTTCGAGGGATCCCACCTCGGCGGCGCGTGGGTGACGCTGTTCATGATCTTCAACGTCATCTGGACGATGTTCCTGTTCCGCGGCGCGGCTTCGGCCACCGGCAACCTTCCCTACGAGAGCGGCGCCTTCGTCTCCGACGGCATCGGGGCGCTCCTCGCACCCCTGAGCGACGACGCGCTGCACGTGCTCGAGGCCGTCGGACTCCTGCTGCACATCGGCGTCATGCTCGTCTTCGCGATCCTCGTCGTCCACTCCAAGCACCTCCACATCTTCGTCGCGCCCCTCAACGTGCTGTTCGGTCGCAAGCCCGTCGCCCTGGGCGCCGCCAAGCCGCTGACCATCGACGGCAAGCCCTTCGACCTCGAGATGGTCGAGGAGATGGACGAGGACACCGCGATGGGTGTCGGGAAGGTCGACGACTTCACGTGGAAGGGCATGCTGGACTTCGCCACGTGTACCGAGTGCGGTCGCTGCCAGGACCAGTGCCCGGCGTGGAACACCGAGAAGCCCCTGTCGCCGAAGATGGTCATCCTCAACCTGCGTGACCACGCGTTCGCCAAGGCGCCGTACATGCTTGCCGACTCCGACGACGAGCGCGCGAACCTGTCGGCGAACGTGCTCGCCGAGGCCGAGCGGCCGCTCGTGGGCGACACCGAGGGCCTGGCCTGGCACCCCGAGGGCGGCGCCGTGATCGACAACGACGTCCTCTGGTCGTGCGTGACCTGTGGCGCGTGCGTCGAGCAGTGCCCCGTCGACATCGAGCACGTCGACCACATCGTCGACATGCGCCGCTACCAGGTGCTCGTGGAGTCGAACTTCCCCGCCGAGCTCAACGGCCTGTTCAAGGGCCTCGAGAACAAGGGCAACCCGTGGAACATGTCGCCCAACTCCCGCATGGAGTGGGCGCAGGGCCTCCCCTTCGACGTCAAGGTCGTGGGCGAGGACATCGAGTCCCTCGACGAGGTCGACTGGCTGTTCTGGGTCGGCTGCGCCGGCGCGTATGAGGACCGGGCGAAGAAGACCACCCGCGCCGTCGCCGAGCTGCTCGACATGGCAGGTGTCTCCTTCGGCGTTCTCGGCAACGGCGAGACCTGTACCGGCGACTCGGCCCGCCGCGCCGGCAACGAGTTCCTGTTCCAGAGCCTCGCCACGCAGAACGCCGAGGTGTTCAAGGAGACCAGGGTCAAGAAGGTCGTCTCGAC
The DNA here is from genome assembly GCA_035461195.1 of Nocardioidaceae bacterium. Classification (GTDB taxonomy): domain Bacteria; phylum Actinomycetota; class Actinomycetes; order Propionibacteriales; family Nocardioidaceae; genus Nocardioides_C. Next base: position 390 of record DATHVS010000016.1, on the reverse strand, counting down.
CTGCGCCCACTGCTTCAACACGCTCAAGAACGAGTACAAGCAGTTCGGCGTCGAGCTCGAGGTCGTCCACCACACCCAGCTGCTGAACCGCCTCGTGCGCGAGGGGAAGCTGACCCCGGTTCCGACCAATGGCGCGCCGAAGCGGACGCTGACCTACCACGACCCCTGCTACATCGGACGGCACAACCAGGTCTACTCTCCGCCGCGCGAGCTCCTCGACGTCATCCCCGACGCCGAGCTCAAGGAGATGCCGCGCAACAGCGAGCGCTCCTTCTGCTGCGGTGCCGGCGGTGCGCGCATGTGGATGGAGGAGACGATCGGTGAGCGCATCAACCTCAACCGCACCAACGAGGCGGTCGAGACCGGCGCCGACCAGATCGCGACCGGCTG
>DATHVS010000015.1:0-7277 GCA_035461195.1 Nocardioidaceae bacterium | reverse complement strand
ACGGTCGAGGGTCTCGAACGGCGACACCCCGAAGACGCCCTTCTCCAGGTAGTTGCTGAAGAACGACGCCTCCACGTCGTCGCGCGAGAACCCCCAGGTCATCTGGGTCAGGTCGTTGGTGCCGAAGGAGAAGAACTCCGCTGCCTCGGCGATCTCCCCGGCGGCCACGGCGGCGCGGGGCAGCTCGATCATCGTGCCGATCTTGTAGTCGAGGTCGAGGCCGGTCTCGGTCTCCACCTCCGCCGCCACCGCGAGGATCTCCGCCTTGACCAGATCGAGCTCCTGGACAGCGGCCACGAGCGGGATCATGATCTCCGGCTTCGGGTCGCCTCCGGCCCTCTTCCGCTCGGCAGCGGCCTCGAGGATCGCCCGGGCCTGCATCTTGAACAGACCCGGGATGACGATGCCGAGGCGAACACCACGCAGGCCCAGCATCGGGTTCTGCTCGTGGAGACGCTTCACGGCGTCGAGCAGCTTGTGGTGCTTGGAGTCGTAGGTGTTGTGGTCGTCCTCGATCGCCACCTGCACCGACAGGTCGGTGTAGTCGGGGAGGAACTCGTGCAGCGGCGGGTCGATCAGCCGGATCGTCACCGGCAGGCCGTCCATGGACTCCAGGATCTCGATGAAGTCCTGCCTCTGGTGGGGCAGCAGCGCCGAGAGCGCCTCCTCCTGCTCCTCGGTCGACTCGGCGATGATGAGGTGCTCGACGAGCTCTCGCCGGTCGCCGAGGAACATGTGCTCGGTGCGGCACAGCCCGATGCCCGAAGCACCGAACCTGCGGGCGCGCGAGGCGTCGTCGGGGGTGTCGGCGTTCGCGCGGACCCCAAGCCGTCGCGTGCTGTCGGCGTGCTCCATGATCCGGCCCACCGACCGGACGAGCTCGTCATCCTCGGCGGTCTCGTCACCCTCGAAGTAGCGCACGACCAGGCTGTCCATCACCGGGACCTCGCCCTTGAAGACCTCGCCCGAGGTGCCGTCGATCGAGATGACGTCACCCTCGTTGACCAGCTGGCCGTCCGCGCTCACGAACTTCCTCGACTTCACGTCCACGTCGAGCGAGTCCGCGCCGCAGACACAGGTGCGGCCCATGCCGCGCGCCACCACGGCTGCGTGTGAGGTCTTGCCGCCGCGGCTGGTCAGGATGCCCTTGGCAGCCACCATGCCCTTGAGGTCGTCGGGGTTGGTCTCCCGGCGTACCAGGATCACCGCCTCGCCCCGCTCGCTCCACTCCACCGCGGTGTGGGAGTCGAAGACCGCCTTGCCGACGGCCGCGCCGGGAGAGGCGTTCATGCCCGTGGCGACGAGGTCCTTCTCGGCCTGGTCGTCGAAGCGCGGGAACATCAGCTGCGCGAGCTGGGCGCCGTTGACCCGGCGGACCGCCTCGTCCATGTCGATCAGGCCCTGGTCGACGAGCTGGACCGCGATCCGGAACGCCGCCTCCGCCGTACGCTTTCCCACCCGGGTCTGGAGCATCCACAGCCTGCCGTGCTCGACGGTGAACTCGATGTCGCACAGGTCGCGGTAGTGCTCCTCGAGCTTCTGCATGATCTCCATGAGCTCGTCGTAGGACTTCTTGTCCAGCTTCTCGAGATCGGCCAGCGGCACGGTGTTGCGGATGCCGGCCACGACGTCCTCGCCCTGGGCGTTCTGCAGGTAGTCGCCGTAGACACCCTGGTGGCCGCTGGCCGGGTCCCGGGTGAAGGCGACACCCGTGCCGGAGTCCATGCCCACGTTGCCGAAGACCATCGCCATCACGTTGACCGCGGTGCCGAGGTCGGAGGGGATCCGCTCCTGTCGGCGGTAGAGGACGGCACGCTCGGTGTTCCACGAGTCGAAGACCGCACGCACGGCCATGTCGAGCTGCTCGCGCGGGTCCTGCGGGAAGTCGATGCCGGCATGCTCCTTGATGATCGACTTGTACGTCGACACGAGCTCGCGGAAGTCCTCGGCATCGAGGTCGAGGTCGCTGGTCGAGCCCCTGGCGTGCTTGCGCGCCACGAGCTCGTCCTCGAAGAGGTCACCGTCGATCCCGAGCACGGTCTTGCCGAACATCGTCAGCAGACGACGGTAGGAGTCGTAGGCGAACCGGTCGTCTCCCGACTGGGCGACCAGGCCGTGCACCGACTCGTCGTTGAGGCCGATGTTGAGGACGGTGTCCATCATCCCGGGCATGGAGAACTTCGCCCCCGAGCGAACCGAGATCAGCAGCGGGTCGTCGGGCTGGCCGAGGCGCTTGCCCATCGTCTGCTCGAGCTCGGTCAGGTACGCCGAGATCTGCTCGGCCATGGCCGGCGGCTCGTCGCCCTCCTCGAGGTAGACGCGGCAGGCCTCCGTGGTGATGGTGAAGCCCGGTGGGACCGGCAGCCCAAGGTTCGTCATCTCGGCGAGGTTCGCGCCCTTGCCCCCGAGAAGGTCCTTCTGGTCCTTGCTGCCCTCTGAGAATGCGTACACGTACTGGGTCATGACCCCGATCATGCCCCATGCCCGCGACGAGGTCAGGGGCCCTTGGCCCCCGTTTGTCCCGGGCCGACCGTCCCGCACCCCGGCCGATCGTCCCGCCGTCTCAGTCCTCGGTCTGCTCCGCCCAGAGGTTGATCCCGGCGTCGACGGCGTACCGGTCGATCCGGGCGAGCTCCTCCTCGGTGAACGCGGGGCCCGAGAGCGCGTCGAGGTTGACGTCGAGCTGCTCGACCGACGAGGCCCCCACGACCACCGACGTGACCCGCTTGTCCCGCAACGCCCACTGCAGCGCCATCTGCGCCAGCTTCTGGCCGCGCTCCTGCGCGATCTCGTTGAGCGCGCGGACGTGCCGCAGGACCGGCTCGTCGAGGTGCTCCTCGGGCAGCGACCCCCCGCGGGCCGCCCGCGAGTCCTCAGGGATCCCGTCGAGGTAGCGGTCGGTGAGCAGGCCCTGGGCCAGGGCGGTGAAGGCGATGCAGCCCATCCCCTGCTCCTCGAGCTCGTCGAGGAGGTCGGTCTCGATCCAGCGGTTGAGCATGGAGTACGACGGCTGGTGGATCAGCAGCGGGGTCCCGAGCTCGCGGGCCATCGTCGCCGCCTCGTGGGTCTTCTTCGCCGAGTAGGAGGAGATGCCTGCATAGAGCGCCTTGCCCGAGGCCACCGCGTAGTCGAGGGCCCTCATGGTCTCCTCGATCGGCGTCTCGGGGTCGTAGCGGTGGCTGTAGAAGATGTCGACGTAGTCGAGCCCGAGGCGGTCGAGTGACTGGTCCAGGCTGGCCAGCACGTACTTCCGGGAGCCGCCGCCCTGCCCGTAGGGCCCCGGCCACATGTCCCAGCCGGCCTTGGTGGAGATGACCAGCTCGTCGCGGTACGGCGCGAAGTCGTGCCGGAGGAAGTGCCCGAAGTTCTCCTCCGCCTGCCCGTACGGCGGGCCGTAGTTGTTGGCGAGGTCGAAGTGGGTGACGCCTCGGTCGAAGGCCCGGCGCAGGATCGCCCGCTGGACGTCGGCCGGCTTGTCGTCGCCGAAGTTCTGCCACAGGCCAAGCGAGATGACCGGGAGCTTGAGCCCGCTCCTCCCGCTGAAGCGGTACTCCATCGTGTCGTAACGGTCCGGCGCTGCCTCGTACTCGCTCATGGGCCCATCCTGCACGGGTCAGCCTCAGTCCGGGAGGGCCAGCCCGTCACGAACCACCAGGTCGGTGAACTCCACGGTGTCGGCGGCCCGCCGGCCGGGGTCGTGGTCGTAGGCGCCGCTCGACTCTCCGGTGACCCGCACGGCCAGCGCCTCGGTGAGCAGTGGCCGCCACCGCTCCCCGAACCTCGCCCCCGCGTAACGGCCGGCCCCCGTCTTCGACGTCAGCACCCCTGTGGCCAGGAGGTGGTGCAACCGGCTCACGCCCAGGACGCACCAGGCCACGATGTCGGGCCGTCCGGCCTCGGCCGGGAACTGCGCCAGCGCGTCGGCCTGCTCACGCCAGTAGCCGGCGAGGTTCTCGCGCGTGTAGCTGCGCAGCACCTCGTCGTCGGTCCACACGTCCACCTCCGCCAGGTCGGGCCCTCGCACCGTCACCCCGTGACGTGCCAGCTCGTGCCACGTCGCCGGGTGGACGTCGAGACGGGCCGCGTCGTGGAAGAGGCCTGCTTGCGTGCACGGCAGGTCCGGGCAGGAGTACGGCGACCGGGCCAGGTCGTCCCAGGTCAGGTGGAACCCGTCGAAGGGCGGACGCTGGAACGTCGTCGCGACCTCGTCGTGCACCTCGCTCAGCAGCGACACGGTCGCCTCCCCAGGCCGCTCCGCCAGTACGGCGACGTAGTCGATGTCGCTGCGGCCGTCGTACCACTCGCCGAACCCGAGCGAGCCGTGGAGGTAAAGGCCCTCCACCAGCCCGGGGGCCCTCTCGTCGGCCAGGGAGAGGAACAGGCCGGTCACCTCGCGCACGGGACCCGGCAGCGACCTGGTCACGAGGCGGCCCTCCGGGTCTCGAGGACGCGGAACCCCTTGGCGCTCGCCAGCCGCTCGGTCGGGAAGCCCTGATCGCCGAGCCATCGCTGGAGGGAGTCCGCGCCGAGGTTCTTCCCGACGACCATCACCGCCCTGCCCCCCGGCGTCAGCCGGGGCAACCAGGTCAGCAGCAGCTCGTGAAGGGCCCGCTTGCCGACCCGGATCGGCGGGTTGGACCAGATCTCGTCGAACTTCGCCTCGGCCGGGACCGACTCGGGTGTGACGGCGGTGTAGCGGTCGTCCATCCCGAGCGCGACGGCGTTCTCGTTCGCGAGCAGCACCGCCCGCTCGTTGACGTCGACCGCCCACACCCTCGCCTCGGGCAAGGCCACCGCCAGGGCCAGTCCGATCACCCCGTAGCCGCACCCGAGGTCGAGGAACGTCCCCGGAACCGGCGGCTCGGTCTCCCGAAAGAGCACCGCCGTCCCCACGTCGAGCCGGCCCTGCGCGAACACCCCCGACCCGCTGGTCAGCTCCAGGTCATGTCCCCAGACGGTCGCCCGCACCGGCGTGCGCCGGAAGGCCACACCCGGATCGGCGGAGAAGTAGTGCTCATCCACGACGAAGCCCGCCCTGGACCTCGTCGTACCGCTCATGCCTCGGGAGCGTGCGCACCCGCCTGGCCGCCTCGGCCTGCACCGCGAGCTCGTGGTCCGACGGGTACCCGACCTCCTCCAGGGTCAGCCCGTGCGGGTGCACGACGGTCACCCGCGGGTCGCGCTGGCCGCGCCGGAGGACCTCCTCGGCCCACTCCGGCTCGCGCCGCCCCTCGCCGACGGTGATCATCGCCCCGACCAGCGCCCGCACCATGTTGTGGCAGAAAGCGTCGGCTCGCACGGTGGCGACCGCGAGGCCCTGGGCGTCGCGGCTCCAGGAGAGGTCGAGGAGGGTGCGGATGGTGGTGGCCCCCTCGCGTCTCCTGCAGAACGCCGCGAAGTCGTGCTCGCCGTGCAGCCGGGCCGCCGCCTCGTTCATCGTGTCGACGTCGAGCACTCGCGGCCAGGTCAGCACCCACGCCCGCTTGAGTGGGTCGACGAGCCCGGGGGCATCGGCGATGCGGTAGGCGTAGCGGCGCCACACCGCCGAGAACCGGGCGTCGAACCCGTCCGGGGCCACCGAGACGTGATGCAGCCGGATGTCGTCGGGGAGCACGCCGTTGAGCCGCCGGAGCAGCGACTCGACCGGCGGCCGTGTGCTCCGGCCCGCGGCGCGGACCAGGATCCCCTCGTCCACGTCGAGGTGCGCCACCTGCCCGCGCGCGTGAACGCCCGTGTCCGTCCGCCCGGCGCAGGTGACCGGGGCGGCTTGGACCCGCAGCACCTGGGCGAGCGCCGCCTCGAGGGTCCCCTGGACGGTACGCAGCCCCGGCTGCCCGGCCCAGCCGTGGAAGTCGGTGCCGTCGTAGGCAAGGTCGAGTCGCAACCGCACGCGCACATCCTTCCAGACCCACCCGCAACCCCCGGGTCGCGCGTATCTTCAGAGCCCATGGACCAGATCAGCATCGACCACGACTCGCCGGTGCCGCCGTTCGAGCAGCTGCGATCCCAGGTCGCGGCCCTCGTCGCCCACGGCGAGCTCGCTCCGGGCACGCGGCTCGGGACGGTGCGACAGACCGCCGCCGACCTCGGCCTCGCGGTCAACACCGTCGCCCGCGCCTACCGCGAGCTCGAGGCCGACGGCGTCGTGGTCACCCGCGGCCGTCAGGGCACCTTCGTCCGCTCCACGGTCGTGGACGGTACGTCGGACAGCGCGGACGCCGCGCGCAAGGCGGCCGCCGACTACGTCCGGCTCGCCCGGAAGGTCGGCCTGACCCGGGCCGAGGCCCTCCGCCTCGTCGAGGACGGCTGGGACTGACCCGCCGACCCGTCCCGTCTGCCGCGCCACAACCCGCCGACCCGTCCCGTCCGCCGCACCACAACCCGCCGACCCGTCCCGTCTGCCGCGCCACAACCCGCCGACCCGTCCCGTCTGCCGCGCCAAGCACGAGAGGCCCGCCACCGCGAACGGTGACGGGCCCCTCGGTGGAGCAGCAGATGAGGTCAGGTCACTCGGACTTCTTGTCCTCGGTCTCCTCGGCCTTCTCGGTGGCCTCCGCGGTCTCGGACTCCTCGACCGGAGCCTCCTCCTCGGTGACCTCGGCGGCGTTCTCGACCTCGGCCTCGGAGGTGGTCTCCGCGGGCGCTTCGGTCTCCTCCGCGGCCGGAGCGGTGGCCTCGGCCGGAGCCGCAGCCGCCTGCTCCTTGCGAGCCTTCGGCTTGGCGACGTACTCCTCGGTCACGAGCTCGATGACCGCCATGGGGGCGTTGTCGCCCTTGCGCGGGCCGAGCTTGGTGATCCGGGTGTAGCCGCCGGGACGCTCGGCGAAGCGGGGAGCGATCTCCTCGAACAGCGCGTGCACGACGCCCTTGTCACGGACGACGCGGAGGACCTGGCGACGGTTGTGCAGGTCGCCCTTCTTGGCCTTGGTGATCAGCCGCTCGGCGTAGGGCCGCAGGACCCGGGCCTTGGCCTCGGTGGTGGTGATCCGGCCGTGCTCGAAGAGGTTCGTCGCCAGGTTCGACAGGATGAGCTTCTGGTGAGCCGGGCTGCCGCCGAGGCGAGCGCCCTTCTTGGGGGTAGGCATCTGTCTCTTCTCAATTCTCCCGGGCCGTACGAGGTACCCGGGTAGCGATTCTTCTGGATGGTGCCGCCTTACGGGAGCAGATGTGGCTCCCGTCAGGCTGCGACGTGCGTTGAAGCGGGCGGATCAGTACTGCTCGTCCTCGACGAAGCTGTCGTCCTCGTCCTCGTAGGCCGCGAGGGCAGCCTGCGGGTC
>DATHVS010000014.1:0-7621 GCA_035461195.1 Nocardioidaceae bacterium | reverse complement strand
TCGCGGGGTGGGTTCGCGTCGACCTGGATGCCGTGGGTCTCGTGCTGCAGAGCGCTCGCGGTCTCCCGCTGCATCGCCTGGTCCTGCCGTTCGGCGCCGTTCTGCTCCTGCCGGGCGAACTGCCAGCTCTCCGGGTCGTAGGTGCGCGTCTCCGGGTCGAAGCCGGAGAACAGCCCGTCGAGGTCCTCGGCGTCCTGGAACTCCTCGCTGACGATGTGGGCGGCGTTGGTGTAGTTGACGACGTAGTCGCGGAAGTCCAGCTCGTTGCTCAGGACGTAGTTGATGATCCCGCCGAGGAACACGATGTCCGTGCCCACCCGCAGCGGCACGAAGGTGTCCGCGAGCGCACTGGTGCGGGTGAACCGGGGGTCGACGTGGATGACCTTGGCCCCGCGGGCCTTCGCCTCGACCACCCACTGGAAGCCCACGGGGTGGGCCTCGGCCATGTTGGAGCCCTGGATGACGATGCAGTCAGCGTTGGCGAGGTCCTGCTGGAACCCGGTGGCGCCGCCGCGCCCGAAGCTGGTCCCCAGACCGGGGACGGTGGCGGAGTGTCAAATACGCGCCTGGTTCTCGATCTGGATCGCGCCCATCGCCGTGAACAGCTTCTTGATGAGGTAGTTCTCCTCGTTGTCGAGGGTGGCCCCACCGAGACTGGCGATGCCGAGCGTCCGGCGTACCGTCCGGTCGTGCTCGTCGATCTCCTGCCACGTGTCGTTGCGGGCCTTCACGACCCGGTCGGCGATCATCTCCATCGCCGTCGACAGGTCGAGGTCCTCCCACTCGGTGCCGTAGGGACGGCGGTAGCGGACCTTGGTCCGGCGCAGGTCGCTGGTCACGAGGTTCTTGCTCGCCGACCCCTTGGGGCACAGGCGGCCGCGCGAGACCGGGCTGTCGGGGTCGCCCTCGACCTGGACGACCTTCTCGTCCTTGACGAAGACCTTCTGGCCGCACCCCACGGCGCAGTAGGGGCAGACGCTGCGGGCGACCCGGTCGGCGGTGACGGTGCGGGGGGAGATTCGCTCGGTCTTCTCCGACCTCGCCGCAGGACCACGGCCCAGGGGGTCCTTGCCGGTGAGCTGGCGCAGCACGGGCCAGCCGAGGAACGCCTTGCCGGAAACCATGGTGCTCTCCTCCCGTTGCGGCGAAACTACCCGAACCTCCCAGCTTCATGCGAGAGGCGAGGACACAGATCTCAACGCACCGAGACCGTGTGCTCTCCTGCGGGCACGAGCTCGCCGATCACGGGGAAGCCGGGGATCTCACCCGCGACCAGCAGACCCCCGGAGGTCTGGGCGTCGGCCAGCAGGACCAGCTCGTCCTCGGACAGCCCGGAGTCCAGCACCGGGCGGACCCAGTCGAGGTTGCGGCGGCTCCCGCCGGGGACGAAGCCGGCCGCGACCGACTCGCGGGCCCCGTCGACGTACGGCACGGCCGCTGCCTCGACGACCGCGGAGACCCCGCTCGCGCGAGCCATCTTCATCAGGTGGCCGAGGAGCCCGAAGCCGGTCACGTCGGTCGCGCACTGCGCACCCACCTCCAACGCGGCCCGGGACGCGTCGCGGTTGAGCGTCGTCATCTGCGCGACCGCCTCCTCGAACCGCTCCCCGGTCGCCTTGTGGCGGTTGTTGAGCACCCCGAGACCCAGCGGCTTGGTGAGGGTCAGGGGTACGCCGGCCCTCCCCGCGTCGTTGCGAAGCAGCCGCTCCGGGTCCGCCATCCCCGTGACGGCCAGCCCGTACTTCGGCTCCGGGTCGTCGATGCTGTGTCCCCCCGCCAGGTGGGCGCCCGCCTCGGCACAGACGTCGGCGCCGCCGCGGAGCACCTCCGCCGCGAGGTCGAAGGGGATCTTGTCGCGCGGCCAAGCCAGCAGGTTCACCGCAACCAGCGGCGTCCCGCCCATGGCGTAGACGTCCGACAGCGCGTTGGCCGCGGCGATCCGGCCCCAGTCGTAGGCGTCGTCGACCACCGGCGTGAAGAAGTCCGCCGTCGCCACGACCGCCCTGCCCCCGTCGATGCGCACCGCCGCCGCGTCGTCGCCGTGGTCGAGACCCACGAGCAGGTCGCCGCCCTCCCTGCTGGTGGGCAGGTCGGTCAGGATCCGCTCGAGCTCACCCGGCGGCACCTTGCAGGCACAGCCGCCACCCGCGGCGTACTGGGTCAGGCGCAGGCCGGGCTGGGTCGAGGTGTTCGGCGTGACGTTCATCCGGACAATGTACGTCCGGTCCAGACACCTCGTAGGGTGTCCGCGGAGGCGTTTCTCGTCTGGTGACGGGCGCGGTCCTCAAAACCGTAGGGGCCCAGCATCTGGGTCCGGCGGGTTCGATTCCCGTCCGCCTCCGCCAAACTCACCCTCCGAAGGAGCCGTGCCGACCCGCTCCGCCGGCGAACCGTGCGGCCCCTGCCTCGGCGTCCGAGGCGAGGGACTCCATCCCGACGGCGAGCTCGTAGGCCATCGCGTCGGCCTGGGTCCGGCCCGCCTGGTGCAGGAGGGACCGGCGGTCGTTGCGCAGGCACATCTGAGGGAACCGGCTGATCTCCCGGGCGAGCTCCTCGGCGGCTGAGCGGGCCGAACCCGGCTCGACGACGCGGTTCACGAGCCCGAAGTCCAGTGCCTCGGTGGCTGTGACCGGCCGGCCGGTGAGGATCATGTCGAGCGCACGGCTCTCGCCGACCAGACGAGGCAGCCGGACGGTGCCGCCGTCGACGAGGGGCACGCCCCACCTGCGGCAGAACACCCCGAAGACCGCGTCCTCGGCAGCCACGCGCAGGTCGCACCAGACCGCGAGCTCGAGTCCTCCCGCGACGGCAAAGCCCTCGACCGCCGCGATCACCGGCTTGGTGAGCGTCATTCGCGTGGGCCCCATGGGCCCGTCGCCGTCCGGGGCGACCCGGTTGCTGCGCTCACCGCCGATGGCCTTCAGGTCGGCCCCCGCGCAGAAGTGCCCGCCCTCCCCGTGGAGGACCGCCACCGCCGAGTCCGGGTCGGCCTCGAACTCCGCGAACGCCCCGGCGAGCTCGGCCGCCATCGGGCCGTCCACGGCGTTGCGACGATCGGGCCGGGCGAGCACCACCGTGGTGACGGGTCCGCTGCGCTCGACACGGACGGAGACACGATCCTGAGCGTTCACAGCGGCTCCCTTCGGGTTCGGACCCACCCTTCCAGGAGGCCCACTCCGAGCGCCAGGCGGGCCGTTCCGACGCACAGGGCGAGGACCTACCACTCGACCAGTAACTGGTCTGGACGCCCCTCAAGGTGTGTTTCGGGCCGTCCGAGGGGTGGCATCTTCCTTCGCGACGGGGGGTCGGGCGTTCCTCGAGCGGACGCCGAATTCCTGCCATCGACACCCCTGGTTGGTGATTCATCGTGGCGCGTCCCCGCCACAAGCACGTCAAGCAGCGGCCCCTCCACCAGCGGCTGCTCCGGATCGGTCTCGCCCCGGCCGCCGTACTGGCGATCGGGAGCCCCGCCGTCGCCGCCGTGTGGCCCGAGGAGCCACCGGCTGAGGCCGCTCCCATGACCACCGCGGCCCCCGTCGTGGTCCGCACCTCACCGGTGCCCGTGCGGGTGGCGCCCATCAGCCGGTCCGCGCCGCGGGTCGAGCTCGAGGAGAAGCCACCGGAGGCGGTCGGCCACAGGTTCGCCGCAGCGCCTCTCAACGTCCGGTCGGCGCCGTCCAGCAACGCCCGGCTCGTCGACGTGCTCGAGCGGGCGCAGCGGTTCCCGGTCACCGGACGAGAGCGCGGGCACTGGGTAGAGGTGCTGATCGACGGTGAGCTGCGTTGGGTGCACGGAAGCTACGTGGTCGCCCGGAAGCCGAAGCCCGAACCGGAGCCCCGGCCCGCACCGGCGGCCGAGCCGATGCCCAGGCCCGAGCCGAGGCCCGCCGCGGCCCCGGCCCAGAAGCCCGCCGCACCGGCGGGCCTGTCCAGCGCGCCCTGCCCGACGGGCTCCGGCGTCGAGAGCGGCCTCGTGCCCAACGCCGTCGCCGTGCACCGCGCGGTGTGCGCTGCCTTCCCGTCGGTGACGTCCTACGGCGGGGTGCGGCCCGGCGACTCCGGCGCGCACGGCAGCGGCCACGGCCTCGACATCATGGTGTCCGGGTCGACCGGTGACGAGATCGCCGCCTGGGTCCGAGCCAACGCCTCCGCGCTCGGTGTCAGCGAGGTGATCTGGGCCCAGAAGATCTGGACCGTCCAACGCAGCAGCGAGGGCTGGCGCCCGATGGAGGACCGCGGCTCGGCGACCGCCAACCACTACGACCACGTCCACGTGACCGTCTACTGACCACCCGACGGACCTGGAGCACAGGTCTGCACACCCACCCGACGGAGACCGGAGGTTTCCATGCCCCAGCACAGACGAACCCGACGCCGTCAAGGCGTTGCCCGCTTCGGAGCCCTGACGCTCTTCGCGCTGCTCATCGCGACGGCGCTCGGCGGCTGGCAGGCGAGCGCGTCCAGCCAGGCCCCAGGCCTCACCATGGTGAAGAAGTCCCCGAAGACCAGCTTCTGCGAGCGGCGCCCGGAGCACAGGAAGTGCCAGGACAGGGCACCGGCCACCGTCGCCGACCCGACCCCCAGCCCCGACCCGACCCCTAGCCCCGACCCGACCCCGGCCCCGGCCCCCACGCCGGAGCCCGAGCCCACCTCTGAGCCCACACCCGAGACCACGTCCGAGCCGGAGCCGACGACGCAGCCGACCGCCGAGCCCACGGCCGAGCCGACGACCGAGCCTGCGACGAACACGTGCACCAACCCGAGGTTCGTGACGTCGGACCCGAACGGCATGTGGAGCGACGGCGGCTACATCGTGCACAACAACATGTGGAACATTGGCGGTTACAACGTCTCGGAGACGCTGTCGGCCTGCTCCTACGACAGCTGGTCGGTCACCGCGACCGCGGACAACTCGAAGGGCGACGGGGCAGTCAAGACCTACCCCAACGTCCACAAGGACTACCACGACTGGGGCACCGGCAAGGAGCCGCTGCTCAGCTCGTTCTCGACGATCAAGAGCACCTTCGCCGCGACCGGGCCCAAGGTGGGCATCTACAACGTGGCCTACGACATCTGGCTCAACGGGGTGCCCGGCAACCGCGAGATCATGATCTGGACCGAGAACCACAAGCAGGTTCCGGCGGGCTCGAAGGTCGCCACCGGGGTCAACCTCAGCGGCCGCACGTGGGACGTGTACGCCACGAGCAGCAACGGCTACATCGCGTTCGTGCCGCATCAGGAGATGACGCGAGGCTCCCTCGACCTGAAGGCGATGCTCGACTGGCTGACCGCTCAGGGCCGGATCCCGGCGAACTCGACGCTCGGCCAGATCTGCTTCGGCGTCGAGGTGGTCTCCACCGACGGCAAGCCGGCGACCTGGGAGGTCACAGACTTCTCGATCACCGACGGCTGAGGTCCCCCGCACGAGGGCCGCTCCGTGCTCCACGGAGCGGCCCTCACGCGTACGTCGAAGGCGGCAGGATGTTCCCTATGCGCACTCTCGACCTCGCCGCCCGCCACGCCCCCGACCTGATCGCCCTGCGGCGCGAGCTGCACCAGGTGCCGGAGATCGGCCTGCACCTGCCGCTGACCCAGCGGCTGGTCCTCGACGCGTTGGAAGGCCTGGACCTCGAGGTCACGACGGGTCGGTCGCTCTCGTCGGTGGTGGCCGTCCTGCGCGGGGGCGCGGCACCAGAGGGCGGGGGTCCGGTCGTGCTGCTGCGCGGCGACATGGACGCGCTGCCGGTGACCGAGGAGCTCGACCTGCCCTACCGCTCCCGGTACGAGGGCCGGATGCACGCCTGCGGCCACGACCTGCACACGGCTGCCCTGGTGGGAGCCGCCCGGATCCTCTCGGAGATGCGCGAGGAGCTCACCGGCGACGTGGTCTTGATGTTCCAGCCGGCCGAGGAGGGTCCGGGCGGCGCGGAACCGATGATCGCCGAGGGGCTGCTCGACGTCGCGGGCCGGCCGGTCGACGCGGCGTACGCCCTGCACGTGGCCTCCTCGGAGTACCCGCTCGGTCAGTGGTTCGCCCGGCCCCGCGAGATCATGGCCGCCGTCGACACGGTCGGCATCACGCTGGTGGGGGCGGGCGGTCACGGGTCCATGCCGCACCGAGCGGTCGACCCGGTGCCCGCCCTGTGCGAGGTGGTGCTGGCCCTCCAGACGATGGTGACGCGCACCTTCGACCCCTTCGACAGCGTGGTGCTGACCGTCGGCCGCATCACCGCGGGCGAGAAGGACAACATCATCCCCGACCGGGCCGACCTCGCCGCGACCCTGCGCACCTTCTCGCCGGAGACCCGGGACACCGCGGTGGCGGCGATCGAGCGCGTGGCGGCGGGAGTGGCGGCGGCGCACGGCCTCACCGCGAGGGTCGAGGTCGGCGAGACCTACCCGGCCACGCTGAACGACGAGAGGGAGTACGCCCTCGCCGTCGAGACCGTGGCGGACCTGTTCGGGGAGAACCGGTTCAGCCTGATGCCCCACCCGGAGATGGGGTCGGAGGACATGTCCTTCGTGATGGAGAAGGTGCCCGGCGCGTACGTGTTCGTGAGCGCCTGTCCGGCCGAGGACTACGAGCACGCCCCGGACAACCACTCACCCCGCGCCGAGTTCGACGACTCGGTGGTGCCCGACGCGGCAGCCTGGCTGGCCGAGGTCGCGCTGCGCCGGCTCCGCAAGGGAGGCCAGGGCGGTTAGGGTCGCAGGTCAGAAGGCGTTTCCGTACAGGGAGGGCAGGGGCGTGACCGACCAGCGACGCGCGACACCGCGCACCGACCAGGTGCTCGCGGACCCCCGGCTCCGGGAGGCGGCTCGACGGGTCGGGGACCGGCTGGTGAAGAGCGCGGTCCGCGAGGCGCTGGAGCGTTGCCGCGCCGGCGACGTCTCCCCTGTGGACGTCGCCGACGTGGCGGTAGAACTCGTTCCCGTTTCGGCGACGGGTATGCGCCCTGTCCTGAACGCCACGGGCGTGATCGTCCACACGAACCTCGGGCGTGCGCCCCTCTCCGACGCCGCGGTCGAGGCCATGACGATCGCGGCAGGTGCGACCGACGTCGAGCTCGACCTGGTGTCGGGCCGTCGGGGCCGGCGCGGTCGGTCGGCGACCGCAGCGCTCGCGCAGGCCGTCCCCGACGCCGAGGCGGTGCACGTCGTGAACAACGGCGCGGCGGCGTTGGCCCTGGTCACGTGCGCCCTCGCGATGGGCCGCAACGTCGTGGTTGCACGCGGCGAGATGGTCGAGATCGGCGACGGGTTCCGGATCCCCGAGCTCGTGGAGTCCGTGGGCGCGACCTTGCGGGAGGTGGGGACGACCAACCGGGTCCACCTCGCCGACTACGCCGACGCCGTCGACGAGCACACCGCCTTCGTCCTCAAGGTGCATCCGTCGAACTTCGTGGTCGAGGGCTTCACCTCCTCGGTGCCGGTGGCCGACCTCGCCGGGCTCCCGGTCCCCGTCGTCGCAGACATCGGCTCGGGCCTCCTCGAGCCGCATCCCCGCCTGCCGGACGAACCGAGCGCCTCGGCCACCCTCCGGGCCGGCGCCGACCTGGTCACCGCCTCCGGCGACAAGCTGCTCGGGGGTCCCCAGTGCGGTCTCCTCCTCGGCCGCTCC
>DATHVS010000013.1:0-5860 GCA_035461195.1 Nocardioidaceae bacterium | reverse complement strand
GAGCTCGGCGACCTGGAGGTCGACGATGTGCGAGAGCTGCTCCTCGGTGAGCGCGTCGAACATGACGACCTCGTCGAGGCGGTTGAGGAACTCCGGCTTGAAGGACTGCCGCACCACCGACATCACCGACTCGCGCTTCTTCTCCTCATCCAACGTCGGGTCGACCAGGAAGTGGGAACCGAGGTTCGAGGTGAGGATGAGCAGCGTGTTGCGGAAGTCGACCGTGCGCCCCTGCCCGTCGGTGAGGCGACCGTCGTCGAGGACCTGCAGCAGGATGTCGAAGACCTCGGGGTGGGCCTTCTCGACCTCGTCGAGGAGGACGACGGAGTACGGCCTGCGACGCACCGCCTCGGTGAGCTGACCGCCCTCCTCGTAGCCGACGTAGCCGGGAGGAGCGCCGACGAGCCGGGCGACGCTGTGCTTCTCGGAGTACTCACTCATGTCGATGCGGACGATCGCCCGCTCATCGTCGAACAGGAAGTCCGCCAGCGACTTGGCCAGCTCGGTCTTGCCGACACCGGTCGGGCCGAGGAAGAGGAACGACCCGGTCGGGCGGTTCGGGTCCGAGATGCCGGCCCGCGACCGACGTACCGCGTCGGAGACGGCCGCGACCGCGGACTTCTGGCCTATCAGCCGCTCACCGATGACCTCCTCCATGCGCAGGAGCTTGGCCGTCTCACCCTCGAGCAGACGGCCGGTCGGGATGCCCGTCCAGGCCTCCACGACCTCGGCGACCTCCTCGGGGCCGACCTCCTCCCGGACCATCTTCTCCGCCGACTCGGCGGCCTCGGTGGCCTCAGAGAGCTCCTTCTCCAGCGCGGGGATCCGGCCGTACAGGATCTCGCTGGCGCCGCCGAGGTCCCCTTCACGCTGGAGACGGTCGGCCTGCATGCGCAGGGCGTCGATCTGCTCGCGCAGCTCGCCGATGCGGTCCAGGGAGTGCTTCTCGCGGTCCCAGCGGGCCTCGAGGCCGCGGAGCTTCTCCTCACGGTCGGCCATCTCGGCGCGCAGCTTCTCGAGCCGGTCCTTGGAGGCCTCGTCGCTCTCGCGAGCGAGGGCGAGCTCCTCCATCTTCATGCGGTCGACCTGCCGGCGCAGCTCGTCGATCTCGACGGGGCTGGACTCGATCTCCATCCGCAGCCGAGAGGCGGCCTCGTCGACGAGGTCGATCGCCTTGTCGGGCAGCTGGCGGCCGGTGATGTAGCGGTCCGACAGCATCGCCGCGGCCACGAGGGCGGCGTCGGAGATAGTGACACGGTGGTGCGCCTCGTACTTCTCCTGCAGGCCGCGCAGGATCGCGACGGTGTCCTCGACCGAGGGCTCGCCGACGAACACCTGCTGGAAGCGCCGCTCGAGGGCGGGGTCCTTCTCGATCCGCTCGCGGTACTCGTCGAGGGTGGTGGCGCCGATCATGCGGAGCTCGCCGCGGGCGAGCATCGGCTTGAGCATGTTGCCGGCGTCCATCGCGGAGTCGCCGCCGGCTCCGGCACCGACGACGGTGTGCAGCTCGTCGATGAAGGTGATGATCTGGCCCTCGGAGTCCTTGATCTCCTCGAGGACCGCCTTGAGCCGCTCCTCGAACTCACCCCGGTACTTCGCACCGGCGACCATCGCGGCCAGGTCGAGGCTCAGCACGCGGCGGCCCTTGAGCGAGTCGGGCACGTCGCCGTCGACGACCCGCTGGGCGAGCCCCTCGACGACGGCGGTCTTGCCGACGCCGGGCTCACCGATCAGGACCGGGTTGTTCTTGGTGCGCCGCGAGAGCACCTGCACGACGCGCCGGATCTCGGAGTCACGACCGATGACGGGGTCGAGCTTGCCCTCGGCCGCACGGGCGGTCAGGTCCACGGCGTACTTCTCGAGCGACTGGTAGGTGGCCTCCGGGTCCTTGCTGGTGACCCGGCGGTTGCCGCGCACTCCGGCCAGCGCCCCACGCAGCGCGTCGGGCGTCGCACCGGCGTCGGTCAGCGCCTTCTGCGCAGGCGACGCGACGGTCGCAGCGGCGATCAAGAGGTGCTCGGTCGAGACGTAGTCGTCCTTCATCTCCGCCGCGACGTCGCCGGCCTTGCTCAGGATCGACAGCGCGGCTCGGGAGTAAGACGGCGCGCCGACCGTCGTGCCGGAGGCGGCCGGGAGCTTCCTCATCTCGGCCTCGACTCCGGAGACGACCGTCTCGGGTCGCACCCCGGCCGCCTCGAACAGCGACCGGGCGATGCCCTCGGGCTGCGCGAGGATCGCGGCGAGCAGGTGGACGGCCTCGACCTGGGCGTGGCCTGCGGAGGCCGCGGTCGAGATGGCGGTGTTGATGGCTTCCTGGCTTCGGGTGGTGAACTTCGATGCGTCCATGTGGTGCGTCCTTAGATGCGTCCGCGGCGCCAGATGGTCACGGCGTGGCCGGCGGGGCGAACCGCGGGGAGGTTGTTCTGGGTCTGTCGCTGGGTGATGGCCTTCTGGAGGGCGTACTGGGTGGCGGTGAGCTCGTTCTCGAGCTCGGCGACGCGCATGCGCAGTGCGGTCACCTGGTTCTCGAGGTCGAGGATCCGCTTGACCCCTTCGAGCCCGATGCCCGAGGCGGTCAGCTCGGCGACCTCGCGCAGCATCTCGATGTCACGCCAGGAGTAGCGGCGCCCTCCGCCGCCGGTGCGACCAGGACGGACGAGGCCCATCCGGTCGTAGGCGCGAAGCGTCTGGGGGTGGAGGCCGGTCAGCTCCGCGGCGACGGAGATGACGTAGACGGGCACGTCGGGGCCGGGAGCCTCGACACGGTTGCTGCGCCCGCTCGTGCCGGCGGCCGCGGACGAGCGTTGAGGCGCGGGCTGCTCCCGGCGCCGGACGGGTCCCTGACTGGGTCGCTGAGTGGGTCGCTGGGGCGTGGTCATCGGGCATCTCCGGCGAGGAGGTTGGCGCGCAGGTCACTCCCCGCGGTCGCCTCGCGGTAGGCCTGGACGGCCTCCCTCGCCTTCTGGTCGAGCACGGCGGGCACGTGGACGTCGACGGTCACCAGCAGGTCGCCCTTGTGACCGTCCTTGCGCTGCACGCCCTTGCCGCGGACCCGGAAGGTGCGGCCGTTGGGGGTCCCCGGTGGGATCTTCACCGTCACCGGCGCGCCGTTGAGAGTGGGGACCTTGATGTCCGCGCCCAGGGCGGCCTCGTCGAAGCCGATCGGCACGGTCACGGTGAGGCTGTCCCCCTTGCGCCCGAAAACCGGGTGCGAGGAGACCTTGACGTTGACGTACAGGTCACCGGGCGGGCCGCCGCGCTCGCCGTTCGCGCCCTTGCCGCGCAGCCGGATCCGCTGGCCGTCCTTGACTCCGGCGGGGATGCGCGCCTGGACCGTGCGCGAGGACATGCCGCGGCCGGAGCCGTTGCAGCTCGGGCAGGGGTCGTCGACGACGAGGCCGCGCCCGCGGCAGGCGGGGCACGTCTCGTTCATCGTGAACGCGCCGCCGACCGAGGCCGCGTGCATACCGACGCCGTCGCACTCGGGGCAGACCCGTGGGACCGTGCCCGCGCGGGCGCCGGTGCCGTTGCAGTCCGGGCACGGGGCGTCTGAGGCGAGCCGAAGCGAGACGGTCACGCCGTCGATCGAGTCAACGAAGCTGATCGTCGCGTCGGTCTCGACGTCGGCCCCACGACGGGGCGCCTGCTGCCGGGTCCGGCCGCCACCGAAGACGGTGCCGAACAGGTCACCGAAGCCTCCCCCGCCCTGCCCGCCGAGGAAGTCGCCCATGTCGAAGGTCGTGCTGCCGCCCCCGCCGGTGCGGCCGGCCGTGAACGGCCCGAAGCCTCCGCCGTAGGAGCGCAGATCGTCGTACTTCTTGCGCTTCTCGGGGTCCCCGACGACGTCGTAGGCCTCCGCGACCTGCTTGAACCGCTCCTCGGCCGCCTTGTCCCCGGGGTGGGAGTCCGGGTGGTTGGCGCGCGCAAGCTTGCGGTACGCCTTCTTGATCTCGTCGGACGACGCGTCCTTGGAGACACCGAGGACCTTGTAGAAGTCCTTGTTCGCCCAGTCGGCACTGGTCATGCGCGCACCTCCCTCCGGTGTACCTCGTTGTTAACGGTTGTCCTGGTCGTCGTCGCCGGGCGACTGCTCCCCCGACTCCTGCGGCTCGGGGTCGACGACGGTCACCCGTGCCGGGCGGACGACCCGCTCACCGATCCGGTAGCCGGCGTGGACGATGTTCTGGCAGGTCGTGGTCGTGACGTCCGGCGAGTGCGAGTGCATCAGCGCCTCGTGGAGGTTCGGGTCGAACTCGTCGCCGGGCCGCCCGAACTTCTCGAGGCCGAGACCGGCCACGATGCGCTCGAGCGAGTCGGCCACTGCCTTGAAGCCGCCGTCGACCTCACCGTGCTCGCGCGCCCGGTCGATGTCGTCGAGCACGGGAAGCAACGCCGACAGCGCGGCGAAGGTGGCGTTCTGCTTCACGAGCTCGCGGTCCCGGTCGACCCGGCGCTTGTAGTTGACGTACTCGGCCTGGACCCGCTGCAGGTCCGCGGTCAGCGCCGCGACGTCCTCCTGAGCTTTGGCAAGGTCGGCGACGAGCTCGGTCGGGGTGTCGCCGGCCATGTCCCCTCCCTCCTGCTCGACCGTGCCACCGGGCTGGTCGACCCAGGCGTCCTCGGCCCGGGCCCCGGGGCCGGGGGCCGCGTCCTGCGGCTCCCCGGTCTCGGCTGCGCCCGTGGCGGCGTCGGTGCTCTCGTGCTGCTCGTGGTCAGCAGAGGTCACTTGTTCTCACCCTCGTTGTCCTCATCGACGATCTCGGCGTCCACGACGTCCTCGTCGGTATCCCCGGTGCCCGTGGTGCCACCGGCAGCGGCGGCCTCGGACTCACCGGCGGCGTACATCGCCGCGCCCATCTTCTGGCTGGACTCGCCGAGCTTGGCGACCGCGGCGTCCAGGGCGTCCTTCTCAGCGTTCTCGTCCTCGAGGAGCTTCTTCAGCGCCTCGACGTCGGCCTCGACCTCGGTCTTGACCTCAGCCGGGACCTTGTCGCCGTTCTCCGAGATGAACTTCTCGGTGGTGTAGACGAGGCTGTCGGCCTGGTTGCGGGCCTCGACGGCCTCGCGACGCTTACGGTCCTCCTCGGCGTACTGCTCGGCGTCCTTGATCATCTTGTCGATGTCTTCCTTCGACAGCGCCGAGCCGCCGGTGATCGTCATCGACTGTTCACGGCCGGTGCCGCGGTCCTTGGCGGACACGTGCACGATGCCGTTGGCGTCGATGTCGAAGGTGACCTCGATCTGCGGCACGCCGCGCGGAGCCGGCGGGAGGCCGGTCAGCTCGAAGTTGCCGAGCGGCTGGTTCTGGGCCGCCATCTGACGCTCGCCCTGGTAGACCTGGATCTGCACCGAGGGCTGGTTGTCGTCGGCGGTGGTGAACACCTCGGACCGCTTGGTCGGGATCGTGGTGTTGCGCTCGATGAGCTTGGTCATCACACCACCCTTGGTCTCGATGCCGAGGGACAGCGGCGTGACGTCGAGGAGCAGCACGTCCTTGACCTCGCCCTTGAGCACGCCCGCCTGCAGCGCGGCACCGACGGCCACGACCTCGTCGGGGTTCACGCCCTTGTTGGGCTCCTTGCCGCCCAGCAGCTGCTTGACCGCCTCGGTGACGGCCGGCATCCGGGTCGAGCCACCGACCATGATCACGTGGTCGATCTTGGAGATGTCCTGGCCGGCGTCCTTGAGGACGTTCTGGACCGGGCTCTTGGTCCGGTCGAGCAGGTCGGAGGTCAGCTTCTGGAACTCGGACCGGGTCAGCTTCTCCTCGAAGTGGAGCGGGCCGGACTCGGAGTGGGTGATGTAGGGCAGGTGGATCGTGGTCTCGCTCGAGGCGGAGAGCTCGATCTTGGCCTTCTCG
>DATHVS010000012.1:0-4054 GCA_035461195.1 Nocardioidaceae bacterium | reverse complement strand
CGTGCTGTTCCGGCGATCGCCGCTGACAGCCCCGCTCCCGGACCCGCGGCGAGGCGGCACCCTCGCCCCGCTCGCCGGGCTGCTCAACGTCGACGAGCGCCGGTTCCGGCTGGTCATCGCCTGGCTGGTGTCCTGCCTCATCCCCGAGGTCCCGCACCCGATCTTGGCGTTGGTGGGGGAGCAGGGCACCGCCAAGACCACCGCCGCTCGCCTGGTCGTGTCCCTCGTCGATCCCTCACCTGCGCCGACGCGGTCACCACCCCGCGAGATGCGCTCATGGGCAGCGTCCGCCTCCGCCTCGTGGATCGTGACCCTCGACAACGTGTCGATCATCCCCGCGTGGCTGTCCGACACCCTCTGCAAGGCCGTCACCGGCGACGGGATCGTTGAACGCGCCCTGCACACCGACGACGACGTCACCGTCCTCACGTTCCAACGCTGCATCGCCCTCACCACCATCGACGCCGGCCGGCTCGCCGGCGATCTCGCCGAACGGCTCCTGCCCGTCGAGCTCGACCGCATCCCCACCGAACAACGCCGGCCCGACGCCGAGATCGCCGACCACTACGACACCGCCCGCCCAGGCCTCTTGGGTGCGCTGCTCGACCTCACCGCCCAAATGCTCGCCGCGCTGCCAGCTGTGCGGCTGGCCGAGCTGCCCCGCATGGCCGACTTCGCCCGCATCCTCGGCGCCCTCGACCACGTGTGCAGCTGGGACACCCTCGCCACCTACACCGCCGCCACCCGCGACGCAGCGAGGGCCGTGCTCGACGCCGACCCCGTCGCCCAAGCGGTCTGCGCCCTCGTCGCCCAACGACCCTGGCAAGGCACCCACGACGAACTGCTCGGCGTGCTCACCCCCTTACGGCCCGGCCGCGACTGGCCCAAGACACCCCGAGGCCTCGCCGGCCGGCTCAAGCGCCTCGCCCCCGCCCTGCGGAACGAGGGCGTCATCTACGAGCACGGCCGCCGGCAGCAGAACCGCATGATCACCCTCCGTAGCGACCGGCACGCCAGGCCGACAACATGGTGAAACAACCGTCGCGACCGTCGCGCACCACCCCTGATCAGGACCAACCTCGCGACGGTCGCGCGACGGTTCGCGATGGTCGCGCTCCCCAACCGTCGCGAATCGTCGCGAACCGTCGCGCGCCCCCAAGCCCCTGAGCAGCACCTCATACCCCATCGCGACGGTCGCGACGGTCGCGACGGTCATTTCGCACCTTTGTCGGTCTACCCGTACCCCACCACCCAACGTGAGCACGCAAGAGGGAGCACACGCCCGTGGACAAGCTCAACCCCGGCCCCGTCACCATGATCGTCGCCGGCACCCCGTACCCCCCGACGCTCTCGACCGCACAGACCGCCGAGCTGTGGGGCTGCTCACCCGAGCGGCTGTACGCCGAGCTGGGTCGGGGATCGCTCCCCGTCGAGCCGCTCACCCTCGGGCGCCGCTACCGCTGGCCCACTGCCCGGGTCGCAGAGGTGCTCGGGCTGCCCGTCGAGATCGCCCACGGCGAGCCCGCGCCGATCGCCTGAGCCCGCCCACCCACCAGCGAGGACGCAAGGCACGGAGATGAGCGACAAGAAGCCCCGCCGGCCGAAGGGCAGCGGCAGCATCCGCAACCGCGGGACGGCACGAAACCCGCGGTGGTTCGGGATCCACTGGGTCACGGTCGACGGCAAACGGCGCCAGGTGACGAAGGGGCCCTTCGGCCGCAAGGCCGACGCCGAGCGGTGGCTCCAGGACGAGCTGCAGCTGACCCGCGAGGGCCGACCCACCCTGCCCTCGAACATCACCGTGGCCGAGCTGCTCGACGAGTGGCTCGACGTGCGCAAGCCCGCGCTCGAACCGAGCACGTTCGCGGAGTACAAGCGGTACGTCGAGCGGCGACTCACGCCCCACATCGGGCACCACAAGGTCAAGGACCTGCGACCGGGTCACGTGGCTCGCATGTTCGATGCTCTCCGGCAGCCCGGCGCCAACCGTCGAGGCAAGGAACAGCGGGGACTGTCGGAGACGTCGATCCAGCACACACACGCCGCATTGTCGAACGCCATCGATTACGCGATCCGGCAGCGCCTCATCGCGCACAACGTCATGGCCGACGTCGACCGTCCGAAGCGCCAACGCACCCGCATGCGTGTGTGGTCCGCTGGGCAGCTCACGAGGTTCCTCGATTCGGTCGAGTCCGACAGGCTGCACCCCGTCCTCCGGCTCGCCAGCCA
This sequence comes from Nocardioidaceae bacterium, assembly GCA_035461195.1. Lineage (GTDB taxonomy): Bacteria > Actinomycetota > Actinomycetes > Propionibacteriales > Nocardioidaceae > Nocardioides_C. The sequence continues at coordinate 1,825 of DATHVS010000012.1, read as the reverse complement.
CACCGGGGCCAGGCGCAGCGAGCTGCTCGGCCTCCGCTGGCCGCAGCTCGACCTGGCCGCCGCCACGATGTCGGTCACCGGCCGGCGGACGCGAGTGGGCTACGAAATGGTCGAGCGCGCCGGCACGAAGACAGCAGCCGGCTCACGGGTGGTCGACCTCGACGCCACGACGGTGGAGGTGCTGCGAGCCTGGCGGAAGGCACAGGCCGCCGAGCGGGAAGCGTGGGGCGTCGCGTACGTCGATACCGACTACATGTTCACCGCCGAGAACGGCGAGCCGCTGCATGCCGACCATCTCGCGCAGCGCTTCGAGCGCCTGGTCGCCGCCGCCGGCGTGCCGGTGATCCGCTTCCACGACCTGCGGCACACCCATGCCACGCTCCTGCTCAAGGCCGGAGTGCCGCCGCACGTCGTCGCTCAGCGCCTCGGGCACTCATCGCCGGCACTCACCCTGTCGATCTACAGCCACGTCCTCCCGCGCCAGCAGGCCGCCGCGGCGGCCGCCTTCGCCAAGCTCGTCGACGAGGGCCCGCGGTGCACGGAGTGCGGCGAACCTTCGGAGGTCGACGGCGCCCTGTGCGGCCGATGCCGTCGCAGCGCCAGCTGACCTCGTTGACGGCGCCGAACTCGTGCCTGTGGCTGCACCATGGGCGCCGAACCGAGCCCGGTAGCCTTGCTCGGATGGCGAAGGCCAAGGGAAGAGCACGTCAGGAACGACGGCTCGCTGACATGAGCACCCCGCTCGAGGTGTCGAAGTCAGATCGCCCCCACCGCGATGAGTGCGAGGTGCTGGACTTCGATGTCGATCTCCTGGGTTCGGACGACCGGATTCACGTTCGCTACTTTCTCCACGAGGGCCGCGTCGTGGAGTTTGCGATGATGCAGCAGGCGATGGTTGGCCCTGATGAGTGGGCCGACGTGGTGAAGGTGGACTGTTGCCATGACGAGGTGCATGTGCATCGTTACAGTTCGGCTGGTGTCCAGGTCTCCAGAACAGTGATCCGCCCGATCAGATCCCTCGACGACGTCGAGACCGGACTCGATGAGGCCGAGGAGTTGATCTACGAACACTGGGAAGAGAACCGCAGGAGGTGGAACGATGGACGTTAGAAGCCGTAACCGCCTCGCGATGGCGCGACGTGCAACGAATGCGCTCCGACATCGGGACTTCCGAGGCTCACTCGCAGAGTGCCCTAGTGGGGTCTCACGGCCAGTAATCGCGGCTCTGCCGGACGATCGCATGAGCGACGTGTTTCGACAGATCGCGAGGTACGACTGCTCGGCGACGCTCGTGACGGAAGCGCCGGACGGCGGCATGGCGATCGTCGCGGTCTATCCGGACTCCACCGATGGCGAGCACGGTCAGCCAGTCGCTCGCCATCAACGAGGCGACGAGGACGACTGCCCCATCCACTGGGACACCGAGATCGGCATGCTGCTCCTTTACCTTGAGAGGCACCCCAACATCCGGTGCAGGCTGGTCCAGCCTGGGTGTGAGATGCAGCTGGTCGACAACGGCAAGGACGACGATCTCTCACCCTGCACGTAGAGGTCTCAGGTCTGGTAGTTGCCCGATAGTTGCCGCACGGTGCTCTCGACCCAGGTCAGACCTCGACCCGTTCGCTCGGAACTGACCAACCAACGAGGAAGGCCCAGGTCAACGGACCTGGGCCTTTCTGCTGCTCTTGGTGGCGGGGGGAGGATTTGAACCTCCGACCTTCGGGTTATGAGCCCGACGAGCTACCAGACTGCTCCACCCCGCGCCGTTTGGGGAACGACAACATAGCGTCCCGCCACGCGAACGCCAACTCGACGGCCGGCGCCC
>DATHVS010000011.1:0-9785 GCA_035461195.1 Nocardioidaceae bacterium | reverse complement strand
GTCGAGGAGGGCATCGAGGGCCTGGTGCACATCTCCGAGCTCGCCGAGCGTCACGTCGAGATCCCCGAGCAGGTCGTCCAGGTCAACGACGACGTCATGGTCAAGATCATCGACATCGACCTCGAGCGTCGCCGGATCTCGCTGTCGCTGAAGCAGGCCAACGAGACCGCTGTCGCCGTCGAGGTCGAGGAGTTCGACCCGACCCTGTACGGCATGACCGCGTCGTACGACGAGCAGGGCAACTACATCTACCCCGAGGGCTTCGACCCGGAGACCGGCGAGTGGCTCGAGGGTTACGACGAGCAGCGCGCCGCCTGGGAGGAGCAGTACGCCAAGGCGCACGCTCGCTGGGAGGCCCACGTCAAGCAGCAGGCCGAGGCCAAGAAGGCCGCTGCCGAGGCCGGCGAGGCGACGTCGTACTCCTCGGACAAGGGTGATGTCGAGGAGGAGACGGGCGGCTCCCTCGCCTCCGACGAGGCACTGCAGGCCCTGCGGGAGAAGCTGACCGGCGGCAACCAGTAAGGACCGCCGCTACGCACTGAGCGTCGCAGAAGGGCCCGACCACCACTGGGTGGTCGGGCCCTTTCGTCTTCTGCGAGGGGAGCGGACCGGTCGCGGTTCAGCACGGCCCCGACTGGGCGCCGGCGTCGAACACGTCGCTGTGGTGGCTGGGTGGCGCGGGGCGGCGGCCGTAGCCGTCGTCGTAGATGTCGCGGAGGGTGGCCAGCACGCCGGCTGTCACGAGGACGATGAGCCAGAAGATGAGCAGTTCGGTCATGGCAGTAATCATGCGGGCCAGGAAATCCTGCCGCGAGTGGCAGGTATGACAACATCCATCGATTTTCTGCCAACCTGCTGGCATAGTGAGGGCGTGATCGAGAATGTGGCCGTCCTGGCCTACGACGGCGTCTCGCCCTTCGAGCTCGGGGTGCTCTGCGAGGCCTGGGGGACCGACCGCTCCGACCAGGGGCTGCCGCTGTTCGACTTCGCGGTGTGCGCACCCGAGCCGGGACGGGTGGCGACGGCGGCGGGCTTCGGTCTCGAGGTCGACCATGACCTCGCTCGGGCCTCGGAGGCCGACCTGGTTGCGGTGCCGGCGGTGCCGCGCAACAAAGAGGTGCCAGAGTCGGTCGTCCGAGCACTCCAGGAAGCGTACGAGCGCGGCGCCCGGGTGTTGTCCATCTGCTCGGGTGCCTTCGCCCTCGGCGCTGCGGGGCTGCTCGACGGACGCGACTGCACGACACACTGGTTCTACACCCACGAGCTGGCGGAGCGCTTCCCCGAGGCCAACGTCATCCCGGAGGTGCTCTACGTCGACGCCGACCCGATTATCACCGGGGCAGGATCGGCCGCCGGCCTCGACGCCTGCCTGCACCTGTACCGCAAGGAGTTCGGGGCGTCCGTTGCGAACATGGTGGCCCGCCGCATGGTCGTGCCACCGCAGCGGGACGGTGGACAGGCCCAGTTCATCCGCAACGCCGTGCCCGAGTGCGACGCCGAGACCCTCGGGTCACTGCTCACCTGGATCACCGAGCACCTCGACGAGGAGCTGGGCGTCGAGACCCTGGCCCGGCGCAGCGCGATGTCTTCGCGCACCTTCGCGCGCCGGTTCCGGGAGGAGACCGGGGCGACCCCGCACGCCTGGGTCGTCGGGCAGCGGGTCCTGCGCGCCGAGGAGCTGCTGGAGAGCACCGGGCGGACCATCGACCAAATCGCCTCCGACGTCGGCTTCTCCAACGCAGCCACCCTTCGGCACCACTTCACGCGGGCCCGTGGTCTCAGCCCGCAGCAGTACCGCCGGGCGTTCGGCCGCTCAGCCGAGTCCGAGAAGGCCGGGTAGCTCCAGGCGCTTGATCTTGCCCGTCGCGGTGTGCGGCAGCGTGTCGACGGCGAAGTAGTTCTTGGGCCGCTTGGGAGGTGCGAGCCGCTGCCTCGCGTAGTCTCTCAGGTCCTCCGCCGAGGCCGTGCCGACCACCGCTGCGCACACTCGCTGGCCCCACCGCTCGTCGTCGACGCCGAAGACCGCCACCTCGGCGACGTCGGGGTGCTCGGCCAGCACGTGCTCGACCTCCACCGGGTAGACGTTCACGCCGCCGGAGATGACCAGGTCCTCGCGCCGCCCCTCGAGGTAGAGGTAACCGTCGTCGTCGAGCCGGCCCAGGTCACCGACCGTGAACGCCGGCCCCTGGGCCGACTCGCGCCATGTCGCGGCGGTCTTCTGCGGGGCGTTCCAGTAGGTGAACCTCGCGTGCCCGGGCACCGTGCACCAGATCGTGCCGTCGGGGTCGACGCTCAGCGACCGGCCCGGCCTCGCCCGCCCGACGGTGCCAGGGTGCTCGAGCCACTCCTCGCTCCGACAGGCCGTGAACTGCCCCTCGGTCGAGCCGTAGAACTCCCACGTCGATCCCGCCGGGAAGAGCTCGATCAGACGCTGCTTCAACGGCGGCGGGCACGCGGCGCCGGCGTGAGCGACCAGCCGGAAGGACGAAAGATCCGGCGCGCCGTTCTCGTCCCAGTAGGCGAAGAGCCGATGCAGGTGCGCAGGGACACAGAACATCGTCGTCGGCCGTTCTTCCACGATCGCCCGCGTGGCCGCGGCGGGGTCGAACGGACCCGGTACGACGATCCGCCCCCCGGCGAGGATCGTCCCGACCGCGAACCGGAGGGGGGCCGAGTGGTACAGCGGGCTCAGCACCAGGTGGACGTCAGAGTCGGTGAACCCCCACAGCTCGCGCTCCTCCGCCAGCAGGGCCCGCGCCGACGCGGCGTCGAGCAGTCCCGACCAGACGCCCTTCGGCGCGCCCGTCGTACCGCTGGTCATGTGCATCGGCCGCACCAGCGGCACCGGGCTCGACGGTGCTGGGTCGAGCCCGGCCGCGACCGCCGCGAGGTCCTCCTGGTCGCGTACGACGACCGCCGGGTCCACGTCGCGAAGGATCGCCTCCTGCTCGCGGGTGGTGAGCCGGGGGTCGAGCGGGACCGGCACCACGCCTTGCCGGGTCGCGAGGAGCACGAGATCGACGTAGGCGGGGGAGCCCGGGACGAGCAGGACGACCCTGTCGCCGGCCTCGAGGTGCGCAATCACGGGATCAATCATTTCAGGGGGGTGGATGGGGCATACTGGGAGGTAACAGATGGGCCGGACGGGTGTGGGAACCCGGTAAGGCCGGGGTGGACGTCACTGGGGGGCCTGATGACGCAGCGTTACCTGCCGTCCGGTGGAGCCGGAAGCAGTCCTTTGCATGCCCGTGCTCTCCTGCTGGGCCCTGGGATCGCCCTGGCCGCAGCAGCACTGGTCCTGACCGGCTGCGGTGCCGCGACCTCGGACGCTCCGGCCCGTGCCGTTCTGGCCGGCTCGGCGACCGACCGGGCCGAATCCACGCCGGAGCCCCAGATCGACCCGATGCCGACCGACGGGGTGACCCCGTCCGGAGGCGAGCCGTGGGACGCGACGGCGACCGAACAGTGCGGTGCCGCCGTGGGCGAGGGGCTCAACCAGGTGGCGCAGAGCGCTGACGGCGCCGGGGTGACGACGTTCTGGACCGAGGGAGCCCGCTGGGCGGTCTGCGACCTGGTCGCCGGCACCGAGCCCAGCGTGGTCGCGGGCGTCAACAAAGCCCGCGCCGGCTTCGACGAGCAGACGCTGTCCGTCGCCACGAGGGCCGTACCCGCCACCGGCGGCGCCGACGAGGCCGTGCGCGTCGTGGCGGGTGGCCGCCTGCCGTGGCCGGTCCAGGAGATCAGCTACACGTTCCCCGACGGTCACACCGAGCAGGCGCGCTTCGTGACCGGCGTCGATGCCGTCGACAGCGGCTGGTGGTCGGTGACCTACACGGCCACCGACGGCGTGCTCGTGGACCCCGAGGCCGATGCCGCCGATCTCGACCGCGTCACGATCTTCGTGGTGGGTGGCGCCGCCGAGGCGTTCCGGCTCCCGTGGGAGGACCTTCAGCGCAGCGAGTAGTGCACGTGCACGAAAGGATCGCGCTCGGCGTGACGCACCTCGAGGACGCTCATCGGGGTGGTGACCCGGCGGGGGAGCAGAGGGGCGCCACGCCCCAGCAGGATCGGTGCGATGCTGACCCAGATGTCATCGAGCAGGCCCTGGTCCAGGAACTGCCCGACGAGCTCGCCGCCACCGGCCAGCCACACGTCCCTGCCTGCGGCCGCATCGACCATCTGCGCGTGCGCGGAGCCGACGTCGTCGGACGTGAAGCGGATGTCCGCACTCGCGACGGAGGGGAGGTCGCGGTGGGTGAACACCCAGGTCGGGCGGTCGTCGTAGAACCACTCGCCGGGGTGGTGCCGCTGCAGCCACTCGTAGGTGCTGGCGCCCATGGCGAGTGCGCCGACGTTCGCGATGAACTCGTCGTAGGGGTTCGTGGACCCGTCGGCCTCGAGCTGGAGCAGCCAGCTCAGGTCGTGGTCCTCGGTGGCGATGAAGCCGTCGAGGCTGGTGGCGGTGAGGTAGGTGGTGGAGGCCATGTGGGGATGCTGCCACCGCCGTACGCCGCCTGCCAGCCTCGACGCAGCGCTCACCTCACTTGACCTCCGAGCGCATCACCAGGACGAGCCCGATCGCCAGGGGCACGACCAGCCAGATCGTCCCCGCCGTGGCGAGGTGGGCCCACTGCTCACTGGTGGGTGCGCCGTCGAACAGCACTGTCTGGGCGTAGTTGAAGTCCACCCACGCCTGCAGGTCGCGGAACCAGGTCTGGGTGGCCGCCAGCAGCCCGAAAAGGGAGGGGAGGAGCAGCGAGTAGACGAAGTACGCCACCAGCGCTCCGGCGGAGCTGCGGATCAGTACGCCGAGCATGAACCCGACGAGTAGGCCCAGGACGTTGGCGAGGACGATGAAGACGGCGTCGGACGGCGACATGTCCCACACCAGCGGAGCACCCGTGATCGACGTACCAACGACGTTGCCGACAGCACCGACGGCGAACGCCAACCCCATCGAGGCCACACCCACGCCGATCGAGGCGAACGCCTTGGCCGCGATCACCCGTCCGCGACGTGGCACGAGGGTGAACGTCGTCAGCCCGCTTCGCTGGCTCCACTCGCTGGTGACCGACAAGATCGCCACCATCGGCAGGATCACCGCCATCGGGAAGCCGATGGCCGTTGCGAACGTCGAGTAGATCAGCGCCTCGTCGGTGGCGAAGACGATCACCGCCCCCGTCGCGACGACCGCCGCGATGGCGATGCTCGCCATGAGCCAGAAGCCGGACCTGGTGTCGAACATCTTGCGGAGCTCAAGGGCGGTGAGGCGCGCCATCGACACAGGTCGCGGCACGGCTCTGGTCGGACTCTGCCGGTGTTCCACTGCGACGGCGGTCATGCTGCTGCTCCTTCTCGTTGGGTCTCTGCGGTGAGCTGGAGGAAGATCTCCTCCAGGCCGTCCCCGTCGGCGCTCCTCAGCTCGGTCAGGGCGAGACCTGCCTGCAGCGCGAGCTGCCCCACCGTCTCGGGGTCGGCCTCGGTGTGCATGCTGCCGTCGGCCGTGAGGGTCGCGGCGAGGCCTGAGGTGGTGAGGACCCGTTGCAGGTCCTCGATGCGTCGGGTCCGTGCCAGGGTGCCCGTCGCCTGGAGGAGCTCGGCCTTGGCTCCGTGGGCGACGATCCGTCCGTTCCCGATGACCACGAGGTCGTCGGCCACGGTCTCGATCTCGTGCAGCAGGTGCGAGGACAGCAGGACGGTGCGACCCCGGTCCGCATGGTCGCGCAGCAGGTCACGCATCCAGCGGATGCCCGCAGGGTCGAGCCCGTTGGCCGGTTCGTCGAGCACGAGCACGTCCGGGTCGCCGATCAGGGCGGTGGCGATGCCGAGCCGCTGACGCATGCCGAGGGAGTAGTGGCGGACTCGTCTGTCGGCTTCCCGCTCGGTGAGGCCGACCAGCGCCAGCATCTCCGACACCCGGCGGCTGGGGAGCCCCATCGCTCGCTGAGCAACGGTGAGGGTCTCGCGACCCGTGCGGCCGGCGTGCTGAGCCGAGGCGTCGAGCAGGACCCCGACCTCCAAGCCCGGGTTCGACAGCTCGGCGAACCTCCGGCCGGCGACGGTCGCGGACCCGGACGTGGGCGGGGTCAGCCCCACCAGGATGCGCAGGGTGGTCGACTTGCCCGCGCCGTTGGGACCCAGGAAGCCGGTCACGCGACCGGGCCGGGCCATGAAGGAGATGTCGTCGACGGCGGTGAACCCGCCGTACTTCTTGGTGAGTGACTCGACATTAATCATGCGCAGCAGCGTCGCCCTTCGTGGCGGGACGCCGCATCGGGGAAGGTGCTGGTCCCACCCCTGGTCCTGACCCGGACTCCCTCTCGGGGTCGACCCTGACTGGGTGTGCGGTGGAGTCAGAGTCGTTGCCCCGTTGCCCTTCCGGACCCGTTCCTTGCGCCTGCGTGCGTCGTTGAGCATCTGCTGGTAGACGAGGTCGGACAGGCGTCGTTTGACGCAGCGCATGGCTTCGGTTCCCCCGGCACGGGACAGGCGGTGGCGGACCTGGTCACCGGAGGAGGCGTCGATGGGTGCGGCGCCGTGCCAGGACGCGAAGTGCGCCTTGGTCGGGAACCTGGTGACGTCGTCGACCTCGACGAGTAGCCGGGCGCCAGCGGAGGGGCCGATGCCTTTGAGGTCGAGCAGCGTGGTGCCTGGGGCGGCGAGCAGTTCGGTGAGCTCCTTGTTGGCGGCCTTCTTACGGGTGTAGATCCGCTCGAGGTCGCTGATCAGCTCCGCTGCGACCCGCCGTCGCGCCTTGCCTGCGGCGTCGCGTGGGCGAACCTCGGCCAGCATTGCCTTGGCCTGACGGGCGGAGAGGTTCTTCTTCGCGCCGCCGGGGATCAGCTCCAGCAGCAGCTGGCCGCCGGTGGTCGACCAGGATCCGCGGCACCGATGGCTGCTCGTCATTGACCACCCGGACGCAGTCCGGTTGTCCGGGTTCCCATCAGCGCGACCGAGTGCGCCGGTGGCGTCGGTCTTGCGGCCCTGAGCGGCTGCGAAGACCGGGCCCGCGCGGACAGCTTCGGTGGCACGTCGACGACCTCCTCGCCGTCGGCAAGGAGCCGGTGGGCGATGTGCTTGCCGATGCCGGCGCCCTCGATCGCCCAAACCCGGTTCGGCCACTGCTTGCCGCACCGCAGCATCGCTGGGTAGCCGTCGCGGTCGTGCCGAACCGGCCACCACCAGTGACGGTCTCGTCGGCGGTCATCACCTCGATCGTCGCTGAGCGCTTGTGCGGGTCGATCCCGATGACCACGCGATCCGGCCGAAATGAGAGCGACAGCCCGCGCCTGAACCGAAGCCTGGCCGGGCCGGGCCGCGGTTCTGAGGCAATGAAACCAGCAGCCGAACTGCGGACGTTCAGATCACGTGCTTTGGTGAACGGCTCGGCCAGCAGTACCTCGTGATGAACCTGAACGGCTACCGCTGTCACTCGGCGACCGGCGTGCCGACGCGGTGGCCGATCGGAGGGGATCAAGAGCAAGCGCGCGTCGGGGGTGTGACCGACCTGCTGGGTGCAGGGTCGGCCGTGAGCCCGGAGGCGCCGTCGGTCGTGATCCTAGGCCGACGTTACGTCGGTTTACCGGGTGACGCTTTCAGGACGACGCGTGTGCCAGCGGGGCAGGCCGCGCCGGTCACAGGGAGGTGAGGAAGGCCCGCACCCGCTCCATGAGGAGCGCGGCCGCCTCCGGGTCGTACGCGTCGAGCGAGGAGTCAGCAAAGAGGTGCTGGTCGCCGGGATAGACGAACAGCTCGGCGGCCGCCGTGGAGCCGGCGAGCTCGCGTGCAGCCGGCAGGTCCTCGTCGAAGAACTCGTCTCCCTCCTTGCCGTGGATCTGCACCGGCACGCCCTCGGGCCACGCCTCACCGAACTCCGCAACCGGGATGCAGGAGTCAATGAGCACTGCCCCGCGAGCACCCGGCCGGGTCTGCGCGAGCCGCTGGGCGATCGTCACCCCGAAGGAGAAACCGGCGTAGACGAGCTCGGAGCCGAGTTCGTCAGCGGCGGCGGCGCCGCGCTCCCGGATCGCGTCGAACCCCGTATCGCGCGCGAATCCGAGACCCTCCTCGATGCTGCCGAACGTGCGGCCCTCGAACAGGTCGGGCGTGTGCACGGTGTGCCCCGCCTGTCGCAGGTCGCCGGCGAAGGCCCGCACTCCCTCGGTCAGGCCCTGGATGTGGTGGTACAGCAGCACTTCGGCCATCTCAACGGCTCCCCCTTCGTCCATTGTTCGACTCTTATCGAACAATCGGTGATGCTAGTCTGTTCTACCGTGGCCGACAACCCCCCGGACTACGAGCTGGCCGATCGGATGACACTGACCAGGCCTGCCCAGGTCAAGGCCATCGGCCACCCGCTCCGCACCACGATCCTGCAGCTCCTCCACGAGCGCTCCGCGACCGTCACCGAGCTCGCGACCGCGGTCGAGCGACCCAAGAGCACGGTCGCTCACCACGTGGACGTGCTCACTCGCAACGGCCTGCTCCAAGTGGTGCGCACGCGGAAGGTACGCGCGATCGAGGAGCGCTTCTACGGGCGCACCGCGCGCCTGTTCCACGTGGCAGTGGAGCCCTCACCGGCTGGCGAAGTGATGCCGCGCGACTTCAACGACTTCGAGGTCGCGGCACGCGAGTCCGCGAAGGCGTTCGAGCAGGGAAAGCTCTGGGGCTTCATCCGGCATGCGCGCATTTCCGAAGAACACGCCTCTCGATTCTGGGACCAGATGGCTGAACTGGTTGACCAGTTCGACCGGATTCCGAGGTCCGGCGAAACTATGTACGGGTTCGCGATCGGCATCTACCCCACCGACCATCCGACCCTGCCGCCAGCGGAGTGATGCACTCCTTGCCCGGCCGGCAGTCATGTCATACATCAACGGCGAGTTCCACGAGTCGTTCCTCTTCGTAGTCCTACGTCCCGGTGGGCGAGTACGACGGCTACCCCGACCGTCATGGTGACGGCTCTGGCCCCTCTACTCGGGGCACTGGTGCTCACGATCTTGGTGCTCGCCTTCGCCGTCGTGACCCTGCGGTGGGCGCGCCGCGATAGACGTCTCGAAGCGTTCGGGCGCTGTCGCCTTGACGCCCGCATCATTCCGCCCCCAGTCAGGGAACGCTGCGGACTTCCGCTTCTTCCGCGTTGAGGGAAGTCTGCAACTTCCGACGTTCGAACGTCGGCGAAGTCATCCGGCTTCGAGTGCTTAGAGGCCGCGGATGGCGCGACGACGTCTCCGGCCTCCGCCGACAAGGCGAACACCAATGGCGAGCCGCCATGCTGCCAGGATCAGCGTGAGCCCGGCTATGACCGATAGGAAGGTGCGGTTGCCTGCGTCGGCTTCCCCTGCAGTCCACAAGAGCGCGAGTCCCGCGAGCGCCAAGAAGAAGACAGCTCCGAAGGCGGCCTGTCCCACGGTGGGCTTCTGTGGGTACCACTCGCTGTCCCTCTTCGGGTACCAGTTCACCCTCGCAGCCTACGGCTCCGCGACTCGAACACATCCGGTCAAGCGGCGTGCTCGGAGACCGACGTACCGCAGCGCGGACAGTGAGTGCCCGAGCAGACGTCGAGGTCCTGTCCGCACATGCAGACGCTGGGTTGCTCCACCAGAATGGTCGCGATCATGACATGCATGGGAGTCCATGGGTGCCGCTCCATGTTCATGGGGTCGTCACCACCTTCTCGCCAGAGCCGCGACCTGTGCTGACTGGTTCGCCTTGGGCCCCTCATCGGCTTGCTTTCCCACATGGCTCCGCGGGCTCAACTCCAGGGCAGCCGGCCGATATTGGGC
>DATHVS010000010.1:0-6596 GCA_035461195.1 Nocardioidaceae bacterium | reverse complement strand
CGGGAGGACGGATCGGATGTCTGAGCTGACCTTGATGCTGATCCGCTTCGCCTACCTGGCGATCTTGTGGATCTTCGTCCTGTCGGCGATCTCGGTGATCCGCTCCGACATGTTCGGTGCCCGCATCGACCAGACCCCGCGAGCCCAGCGCCGTGAGCAGAAGAAGGCGGCCCAGAGCCGTCCCAAGCCGGCCAAGCGTCCGCGTGGTGCGCCGAGCCACGTGGCTGTCGTCGACGGCGCCAACGCCGGCGAGACCGCCGACCTCGACAACGCCCCGCTGCTGATCGGCCGGGGCAGCGACGCCGCCATCCGTCTCGACGACGACTACGTGTCCACCCGCCACGCGAGGATCGCGGCCTCCGGCGACCAGTGGTTCGTGGAGGACCTCGGCTCGACCAACGGGACCTACATCGGCTCCCAGCGGATCACCCAGCCCACCACGGTCCAGCTCGGGTCGCAGGTCCGGATCGGCAAGACCACCCTCGAGCTGAGGAAGTAGCCCGACGGTGACCTCCACGAACGAGCCCACCCTGCGCCTGCGCTACGCCGCCCTCTCCGACGTGGGGCGGGTGCGCAAGGACAACCAGGACTCGGGCTTCGCGAGCGAGAACCTCCTCGTCGTCGCCGACGGGGTAGGTGGCGCCGCGCGTGGGGACGTCGCCTCCTCCACCGCCGTACAGATCCTCCGCCGCCTCGACACCCCGCCGAACGGCGACCTGCTCGAGGCGCTGGCAGGCGCGATCCACCGTGCCCACGACCGGATCGCCGAGCTCGTCGACGAGGACCCCGAGCTCGAGGGCACGAGCACGACGGTCACGGCGGCGCTGTTCGACGGTCGACGGGTCGGGATCGGCCACGTCGGTGACAGCCGTGGCTACCTCTTGCGCAACGGCGAGCTCTCCCAGCTGACCAAGGACCACACATTCGTCCAGAGCCTCATCGACGAGGGCCGCATCACCGAGGAGGAGTCGCGGTCGCACCCGCATCGCAACCTCATCCTCCGGGCGGTCGACGGGGTCCACGAGACCGACCCGGACCTGTTCACGATCGAGCTCACCGCCGGTGACCGGCTGCTGCTGTGCAGCGACGGCTGCTCGGGTGTCCTCGACGACGGCCGGCTGGCCGACATCCTGGGCACCGGGACGGTGGACTACGCCACCGTCGAGCTGGTGCGGGCGGCGCTGGAGGCCGGCAGCTCCGACAACGTCACCTGCGTCGTGGCCGACGTCCTGGCCCTCGACGCCGAGGACGACGCAGACACCGTGGCCGCGGCCGGCACCGGACCGATGCTCGTGGGAGCGGCGGCCGAGCAGCCTCGCCGGGCCGGCACTGCGTCCAAGAGCTTCTTCCGCGGTCACCGGGGGGGTGACACCGGCGAGCTCGAGCCCGTGCCGGGGGAGACGGACGAGGACGCTCCGGTCGACCCGGAAGAGCTCCGCTACGCCCCGCGCCCGCCCCGCCGCTTCCTGTGGCTGCGCCGGATCGCGATCCTGCTCGGGCTCACCGCCCTGCTGGTGCTCGCCGCGACCGGTGCCTACTCCTGGACGCAGAACCAGTACTACGTCGCCGCCGCCGAGGACGACGAGGAGTACGTCGCCATCTACCAGGGGATCCAGGCCGACCTGCCGGGGGTCAACCTCTCCGAGCTGTACGAGACCTCCGAGATCACGCTCGCGTCCCTACCCGAGTACCGCGCGGCACAGGTCCGTGACGGCATCAGCGCCGAAGACCTCGGCGACGCCCGCAGGATCCTCGAGAACATCGGCGGCCTGGCCCGGCCGTGCCCGACCCCTGAGCCGACCCCGACGGCCGAGCCCGGTCCCACCGCGGGTCCCTCGCCGACCGGTCGCCCCCGCGGCGGTGACCAGGCCACCGAGTCCCCGAGCCCCTCACCGAGCCCGTCGCCCACGCTGGCTCCCCCCGACTGCGTCGAGGTGAGCCCCTGATGGCCGGCAACCCGCTCACCGGGTTCACCCACCGGCGCCGCCGCGGTGCCGAGCTCTTCCTGATCATCCTGAGCCTGCTGGTGGGGATCGGGGCGTACGCCGCCGTGGGGTTCGGCGTCGAAGGGGCGGTGCCGGCCGACATCGTGGGCTACGGCGGGTGGCTGGTCGTGCTCATCGTCGCCTGCCACGTCGTGGTGCGGATCACGGCGCCGTACGCCGACCCGGTCCTCCTGCCCGTGGTGGCCGCCCTCAACGGCCTGGGTCTGGCGATGATCTACCGGATCGACCTCGCCGAGCTCGCCCGCAACGAGAACGCCAACACCTTCGCCGCCGACCAGCTGATCTGGATGACGCTCGGCGTGCTCGTCTTCGTCGCGGTGCTCGTGCTCGTGCGCGACCACCGCCGACTCCAGGCGTTCACCTACACGTCCGGGCTCGCGGCGATCGTCCTGCTCCTCATGCCGTTGATCCCCTTCCTCGGCACCGAGATCAACGGCGCCCGGATCTGGATCAACGTCGGCCCGATGAGCTTCCAGCCCGGTGAGGTCGCGAAGGTCCTGCTGGTGATCTTCTTCGCCGGCTACCTCGTGCTGCACCGTGACGCCCTGGCCCTCGCCGGCCGCCGTGTCCTCGGGGTGGACCTCCCGCGCGGGCGCGACCTCGGCCCGGTCCTCGTCATGTGGCTGATCAGCCTCGGCATCCTGGTCTTCCAGCGCGACCTCGGCTCCTCGCTGCTGTTCTTCGGCCTGTTCCTGGTGATGCTCTACGTCGCGACCGAGCGACCCGGCTGGCTCGTCGTCGGCGGGCTGCTCTTCGGAGCCGGCGCCTACGTCGGCTGGCTGCTGTTCCCGCACGTCAAGGCCCGCGTGGGCGCGTGGATCGACCCGTTCGGCAGCCAGTACGACAGCTACCAGATCATCCAGGGCATGTACGGCCAGGCCTGGGGCGGGCTCGTGGGACGCGGGCTCGGCCAGGGAGACCCGACCCTGATCCCGTTCTCCTATTCCGACTTCATCGTCGCCGCGATCGGCGAGGAGCTCGGCTTGACCGGGATCATGGCCGTGATCTTGATGTACGGCCTGATCGTCGAGCGTGGCCTGCGCACCGCCCTGGTGTGCCGTGACGGCTTCGGCAAGCTCGTCGCGACTGGCCTGGCCGTGGTCTTCGCCCTCCAGGTGTTCATCGTCATCGGCGGCGTCACGAAGCTGATCCCGCTGACCGGTCTTACCACCCCGTTCATGTCCTACGGAGGCTCCTCGCTGGTGGCCAACTGGGCGATCATCGCGCTTCTGCTCCGCATCTCCGACCAGGCCCGTCGTCCGCTGCCGGACCTGTCCGGGCCGATGGACGACGACGCGACCCAGGTGGTGATGGTCCGGTGAACAAGCCCATCCGCACCATGGCCATCGCGTGCCTCGCACTGTTCCTCGCGCTGCTGGTGAACTCCACCTACCTCCAGTACATCCGCGCCGACGAGCTGAACTCCCGCAACGACAACAAGCGGGTCCGCGACGCGGAGTTCTCCCGCGAACGCGGCGCGATCCTGGTCCGCGGCACGTCGGTGGCCGAGAGCGTCCCCGTCGACTCCCAGTTCGAGTTCCAGCGCCGCTACCCGCAGCCGCTGAAGTACGGCCACCTGACCGGCTACTACTCCTACACCTACGGCCGCAACGCCGTGGAGCTCACCCAGAACGACATCCTCTCCGGCAGCGACCCGCGCCTCTTCGTGAACCGGGTCGTCGACATGTTCGGCAACACCCAGCCCAAGGGGGGTGACGTCACGCTGACGATCGACCCCTCGGCCCAGGACGCCGCGTACGAGGGCCTCCGCGACCTCGGCGGGCCCAACATCAAGGGCAGCGTCGTTGCACTCGACCCCTCGACGGGAGCGATCCTCGCCATGGTGTCGTCTCCGGCGTACAACCCCAACGACCTGTCCTCGCACCGGCTGTCCGCGATCTCGGACGCGTGGAAGGAGCTCAACAACGACCCGGCCAGGCCGATGCTGAACCGCGGCATCCAGGAGGTCTTCCCGCCCGGGTCGACGTTCAAGCTCGTCACCGCCGCCGCCGCGCTCTCCAGCGGCCAGTACACCCCTCAGTCGATGGTGCCCGGCACCGCGACCCTCGACCTTCCGCTGACCGACAACGTGCTGCCGAACGTGACCGGGTCCAACTGCGGCGGTGACCGGGTCACGCTGACCCAGGCGCTGATGGTCTCGTGCAACACCGCCTTCGGCTGGCTCGGCATGGAGCTCGGCGACGACGCGTTGCGGGAGCAGGCCGAGAAGTTCGGGTTCGGCGACCGTTACCTCACCGACCTCAACGGCCAGGCGGTCAGCCGCTTCCCGACCGACGCCGACGAGCCGCAGACGGCGTACTCCGCGATCGGCCAGTTCGACGTGGCCTCGACCCCGCTGCAGATGGCGATGGTCACCGCGGGCATCGCCAACGGCGGCACCGTGATGCGCCCCTACCTCGTCGACGAGGTGCGCTCGCCGAACCTCGACGTCCTCGACAAGGCCAACCCCGAGCCCTACCGCAGCGCGGTGAGCTCCTCGGTGGCCCGTGACCTGACCCAGATGATGATCGAGACCGTCGACAGCGGCACCGCCACCACCGCGCAGATCTCGGGCATCAAGGTCGCCGGCAAGACCGGCACCGCCCAGACCTCGGCCGAGCGCAACCCCTACGCGTGGTTCGTCTCCTTCGCCCCTGCCGACAATCCCCAGGTCGCGGTCGCTGTGCTGGTGGAGGACGCCGGCGTCGAGCGCAACGCGATCACCGGCAGCGGCCTCGCCGCACCGATCGCGAAACGAGTCATGGAGGCGGTGATCAACCGGTGAGCGGGAACGACAGCGGCGGCCGCTACCAGCTGACCGCTCGGATCGCCACGGGCGGCATGGGCGAGGTGTGGCGCGCCGAGGACACCGTGCTCGACCGTGAGGTCGCGGTGAAGGTCCTCAAGAGCGAGTACGCCGACGACCCGACGTTCCGGGCCCGGTTCGAGGCCGAGGCCCGTCACGCAGCGGCGCTGGTCCACCCCAACGTTGCCTCGGTGTTCGACTTCGGCCACATCGTCGACGACGACGGCTCCGGGGTGCCGCGGCCGTTCCTGGTGATGGAGCTGGTCCCCGGACAACCCCTGTCCGCCCTCCTCCGCGGAGGAGAGGCGATGCCTCCCGACCGGGCGGCCGACATCGTCGCGCAGGCGGCAGACGCGATCGCCGCGGCACACGCCCTCGACATCGTCCACCGCGACGTCAAGCCCGGGAACCTCCTCGTCACCCCCGACGGCACCGTCAAGATCACCGACTTCGGCATCGCTCGCGCCGGGGAGAGCGCAGCGATCACCCAGACTGGCCAGATCATCGGGACCCCGTACTACATCTCGCCCGAGCAGGCTGAGGGCCATCCCGCCACACAGGCCAGCGACATCTACGCCCTCGGAGTGGTGCTCTACGAGTGCCTCGCCGGCCGGCGCCCCTTCGACCGCCACACCCCGATCCAGGTCGCCCTCGCCCACGTCCGCGAGCAGGTCCCGCCGCTCGACGACTCGGTGCCCGCCCGGATGCGCGACATCGTGGACAGGGCTCTCGCCAAGTCGCCCCAGGACCGGTTCGCCACCGCCGCAGATTTCGCCATAGCCTTGCGCGGCGGCGAGGTCGCCGGCCTGGGGGCTGCCGCTGCAGCCGCTTCGCTCGGACCCGAGGCAACCCAGGTCATGGAGCCGGTCACCGGCGTGATGGACGCGCCCACCGGGGCCGATCCCGTCGACGAGGACCGTCGCCGCGGAGGTCTTCCGCCGTGGTGGCCGTGGGCCGCCGCAGCAGCTGCCGTCCTCGCGATCGTCCTCGGGACGGTGGCCTTCGCCACCAGCCGGACCTCGGAGCCGGCCGCCGCCGAGCAGGGCAGCGTCGCCTCCCCGACCCCGTCCGAGACACCCTCCGAGGAGCCGACCGAGAAGGCCGACGACCGGATCCGTGTGCGCGAGGCGGACTACCTCGGCCGGGAGGCCAAGGAGGTCAAGCGCGAGCTCGAGGACCTCGGTCTCGACGTGACGGACCAGAAGGTCGAGGCCACCTCGCCGGACCAGGCCAAGGACACCGTCGCATCCGTTCGGCCCCACGGCCTCGTCGAGCCGGGCAGCACGGTGACCCTCCAGGTCTGGAAGGAGTACCAGGCTCCCAAGGACGACGACTGGGCCGACGACGACAAGGACGGGGATGACAAGTCCGGGAAGTGGTCCGACGGCCATCCGGGCAAAGGGAAGGGCCGGGACGACGACTGATGAGCACCGGAGCTGAACCCCACCGGATCGGCGGCCGCTACGAGCTCGGCGAGATGCTCGGCCGGGGCGGCATGGCCGAGGTCCGCAAGGGCAACGACGTGCGGCTGGGCCGCATCGTCGCCGTCAAGCGCCTGCGCACCGACCTCGCCAGCGACCCCACCTTCCAGGCCAGGTTCCGGCGTGAGGCCCAGTCCGCCGCCTCCTTGAACCACCCCTCGATCGTCGCCGTCTACGACACCGGCGAAGAGATGTCCACCGACGGCACCGACGTCGCCCAGCCCTACATCGTCATGGAGTACGTCGCGGGGCGGACCCTGCGCGAGATCCTGCGAGAAGGTCGCAAGATCCTCCCCGAACGCG
>DATHVS010000009.1:0-4727 GCA_035461195.1 Nocardioidaceae bacterium | reverse complement strand
AACCCGTCGATGCCCATGTCGAGCCAGAACTTCAAGGCGTCCAGCATCGCCTCGTGCACCTTCGGGTTGTCGAAGTTCAGGTCCGGCTGGTGGGAGTAGAACCGGTGCCAGAAGTACTGCTGGCGGACCGGGTCCCACGTCCAGTTCGACGGCTCGGTGTCGACGAAGATGATCCGCGCTTCCTCGTAGAGCTCGTTGCTGTCGGACCAGACGTAGAAGTCGCCGTACGGGCCGTCGGGGTCGTTGCGGCTGGCCTGGAACCACGGGTGCTGGTCCGAGGTGTGGTTCATGACGAAGTCGATGATCACCCGGATGCCGCGCGCGTGGGCTGCGTCGAGGAACTCGTGGAAGTCGTCGACGGTGCCGCACTCGGGGAGGATGTCGGTGTAGTCGGCGACGTCGTAGCCGCCGTCACGCAACGGGGAGGTGAAGAACGGCGGCACCCACAGGCAGTCGACGCCCAGCCACTCGAGGTAGTCCAGCTTCTCGGTGAGGCCCTTGAAGTCACCGACGCCGTCGCCGTTGGAGTCCTTGAACGAGCGGACCAGGACCTCGTAGAAGACCGCCTTCTTGAACCAGTCCGGCTCGTGTGCGGGGAGTCCCTCCGCCGTCTCCGGCAGGTGCTGGGTCTGGGCACCTGGGCTTGTCGCGGACTGGGTCACAGGCTGGGCCTCCGAACGGTGAAGATGTGTGCGGGCTGCTGGTGGGGGTCGAGGCGCACGTAGTTGTGCTCGCCCCAGGTCCAGGACTCGCCAGTGAGCTCGTCGTGGGCGGTGAAACGATCGTGCCAGTCCATGCCCAGCGCCGGCATGTTGAGGTGCACCGTCGTCTCTCGGGTCGCGTGCGGGTCCACGTTGACCACCACGATCATCAGGTCGTCGTCGTGACGGCCGTCGCCGGGCCCCTTCGCCAGCTTGCTGAAGACCAGGACGGACTCGTCGTCACTGTGGTGCACCGTCAGGTTGCGCAGCAGCTGGAGCGCGGGGTGGCGCCGACGGATGTCGTTGAGCTGGGTGATGTAGGGGGACAGGGTGCGGCCGGAACGCTCGGCCCCCTCCCAGTCACGGATCCGGACCTGGTACTTCTCGGAGTCCAGGTACTCCTCGCTGCCCGGCCTCACCGCCACGTGCTCGAACAGCTCGAAACCGGCGTAGACCCCCCACGTCGGAGACGCCGTCGCCGCGATGGTGGCGCGGATCTTGAACGCCGCCGGACCGCCGTACTGAAGGTAGGCGTGGAGGATGTCCGGTGTGTTCACGAAGAGGTTCGGCCGCATCACGTGGCTGGTCTCGTGTGAGAGCTCGGCGAGGTACTGCTCGAGCTCCCACTTGGCGTTGCGCCAGGTGAAGTACGTGTAGGACTGGTGGAACCCGACGGTGGCGAGCGTGCGCATCATCGCGGGCTTCGTGAACGCCTCGGACAGGAAGATCACGTCCGGGTCGGTCTTCTGCACCTCGGTCAACAGCCAGTCCCAGAACTCGACCGGCTTGGTGTGCGGGTTGTCGACGCGGAAGATCCGCACCCCGTGGGACATCCAGTGGCGCACGATGCGCAGCACCTCGTGGTAGATGCCCTCGGGGTCGTTGTCGAAGTTGATCGGGTAGATGTCCTGGTACTTCTTCGGCGGGTTCTCGGCGTAGGCGATCGACCCGTCGGCGCGCGTGGTGAACCATTCAGGGTGGCTCTTGACCCACGGGTGGTCGGGGGCCGCCTGGAGCGCGAGGTCGAGCGCGACCTCGAGGCCGAGCTCCTCGGCCCTGGCCACGAAGTCGTCGAAGTCCGCGAGGGTCCCGAGGTCAGGGTGGACCGCGTCGTGCCCGCCCTCGTCCGAACCGATGGCCCACGGCGAGCCGGGGTCGCCCTTCTCGGTCACCAGGGTGTTGTTGGGGCCCTTGCGGTTGACCTTGCCGATCGGATGGATCGGCGGCAGGTAGACCACGTCGAAGCCCATCGCGGCCACCGCGTCGAGGCGCTTGGCGGCGGTCTGGAAGGTGCCCGAGACGACCTTGCCGGTCTTGGGGTCGACGTAGGCGCCCTCGCTGCGCGGGAAGAACTCGTACCACGAGCCGTAGAGCGCGCGGGGGCGGTCGACGTACAGCTTGTAGGGACCCTCGGTGGTGACCATGTCACGCAGGGGGTGGCGCTCGAGCACCTCGTCGACAGCGAGCGAGACGGCGGCGGAGTATCGGACGTCGTTCGGACGTCGGGTGTCCTTCATGGCCTTGATGGCGTCGGCGACGGTGCGGTGGTCCTCGGTGAGGCGGCCGGCTCTCTTCGGCAGGCTCTCGCGCAAGCGCTCGAGCAGCAGCACGCCCTCGGCGAACATCAGCTCGACGTCGATCTCAGCGGGGATCTTGATCTCGGCGTTGTGTCGCCACGTCGCGATCGGGTCGGACCATCCCTCGATCTCGAAGGTCCAGGCGCCGACGCTGTCGGCGGCCACCTCGGCCCGCCACAGGTCCGGGACCTCCGCGTCCTTGGTCATCCTGACCCACGGGCGCCGGCGGCCCTCGGGATCGGTGAGCACCACGTCGGCGCTGAGCGCGTCGTGACCCTCGCGGAACACGAGGGCGGTGACCTCGAACGGTTCACCCGCCACAGCCTTGGCGGGGTAGCGGCCGAGGTCGACCACGGGGGCGACGTCCATGATGGGAATTCGTCCAACCATGCCCCCAATCTGTCCGATCGGCCAGGCCTCTGCAAGTAAGGATTGACGCGTCGGACGTTGGGTACGAGACCCGGTTCGGCCCAGGAGCCACCGCTCCTCCGCGGCTCGCCGCACCTCGATCGTCCGCGGCTGGTCCAGACCCCTGGCCCCCTGTAGTTGGAACGATCCATTCTGGGTAAGGTCCGGGGGGTGAGAGCAATCCGCCGATTCACCGTCCGACCTGTCCTGCCCGAGCGGCTGGCCGCCCTCGCGGACCTGGCCCACAACCTCCGGTGGTCCTGGCACCCCGAGACGCAGGACATCTTCTCCACCATCGACGCCGATGCCTGGGCCGCCTGTGGGCACGACCCCGTGAGCATGCTCGGCAGCGTCAGGGTCGAGCGTCTCGACGAGCTCGCGCGGGACGAGGAGTTCCTCTCCCGGCTCGACGCAGCACGCGACGACCTGCAGTCCTACCTGATCGAGGACCGGTGGTTCCAGAACCTCGGTGAGGAGGCTCCGCGGTCCATCGCCTACTTCTCGCCGGAGTTCGGCATCACCGGCATGCTGCCGCAGTACTCCGGCGGCCTCGGCATCCTCGCCGGTGACCACCTCAAGACCGCGAGCGACCTCGGCGTCCCCATCCTGGGCGTGGGGCTGCTCTACCGCCACGGCTACTTCCAGCAGTCGCTGTCGCCGGAGGCCTGGCAGGAGGACACCTACCCGGTCGTCGACCCCGACGGCCTGCCGCTGTCGCTGCTTCGTGAGTCCGACGGCAGCACGGCGAAGATCACCGTGGGGCTCCCCGGCGGCGACCCCCTCACCGCCCGGATCTGGGTGGCCAAGGTCGGCCGCGTGCCCCTTCTGCTCCTCGACTCCGACGTCGAGGAGAACACCGACGTGCTGCGTGACGTGACCGACCGGCTGTACGGCGGCAACACCGAGCACCGCCTGCGTCAGGAGATGCTCCTCGGTATCGGCGGCGTCCGCGCGATACGCGCCTACACCCGCATCACCGGGGCCCCCGCGCCCGAGGTGTTCCACACCAACGAGGGACACGCGGGCTTCCTCGGCCTCGAGCGGATCCGTGAGCTCACCGAGGGGCCCGACGCGCTCGACTTCGCCACCGCCCTCGAGGTGTCGCGGGCCGGCACCGTCTTCACCACCCACACGCCCGTGCCGGCCGGGATCGACCGTTTCCCCCGCGACCTGGTCGCGCAGTACTTCGGCGGCGACAACGCATGCCGGGGCGTCCCCGTGGAGCAGATCCTCGCCCTCGGCACCGAGGACTACGAGGGCGGCGACCCCTCGGTCTTCAACATGGCCGTGATGGGCATGCGCCTCGCGCAGCGGGCCAACGGGGTCTCACAGCTCCACGGCAAGGTCAGCCGCGGCATGTTCGGTGGTCTGTGGCCCGACTTCGACGCGGACGAGCGTCCCATCACCTCCATCACCAACGGCGTGCACGCCCCGACCTGGGTGGCGCGCGAGGTCTACGAGCTGGCCGCCGAGACGGGCGTGGACGCCCACACCGGGCAGCCCCGTGAGGTCTTCGACGTCGCCGACAAGGTGCCGGCCGAGCGCATCTGGGAGACCAAGCGCAAGCTGCGCGAGCGTCTCGTCGCGGATGCCCGGGCTCGCCTCGCCGCCTCGTGGCAGCACCGTGGCGCGTCGCCGACCGAGCTGAAGTGGATCGACTCCGCGCTCGACCCCGACGTCCTCACCATCGGCTTCGCGCGCCGCGTGCCGTCCTACAAGCGGCTGACCCTGATGCTGCGCGACCCCGAGCGTCTGAAGCGGATCCTGCTCCACCCCGAGCGGCCGGTGCAGCTCGTGATCGCGGGCAAGGCGCACCCGGCCGACGAGGGCGGCAAGAGGCTGATCCAGGAGATCGTGCGGTTCTCCGACGATCCCGAGGTGCGCCACCGGATCGTCTTCCTGCCCAACTACGACATCGCCATGGCCCAGCCGTTGTACCCCGGCTGCGACGTGTGGCTGAACAACCCCCTGCGCCCCTACGAGGCGTGCGGCACCTCCGGCATGAAGGCCGCGCTCAACGGCGGTCTCAACCTCTCGATCC
>DATHVS010000008.1:0-23385 GCA_035461195.1 Nocardioidaceae bacterium | reverse complement strand
CGAAAACCCGCCGACCCGGCGCGTCTGCCGGGGCAGATACGCCGGGTCGGCGGGTTTGGGACGCCGCCGCAGGAGGTAATGACCCTCGTGGAGTACACCGAGGTAGCACGCGCCGAGTCGCCGCGCGGCGAGATCGTCCTGCGCGAACGACGCGACCCGGATGCGGGCCCGACCGCCCCCGTGGTGTTGGAGCTTCGCGTCAACGGGGTGTTCGTCATGGACACCCTCGAGACCAGCAGCGAGAAGGGGCTCGCGAGCGCTGCGCTGAGGCAGGTGGAGCATCCGCGCGACGTCGTGGTCGGCGGGCTCGGCCTCGGCTTCACGATGCACGAGGTGCTCGCCGACAAGCGTGTGGAACGGCTCGTGGTCGTCGAGATCGAGGACGCGCTCGTGCAGTGGATGCGCGACGGCACAATCCCCCACGGCCCGGCGTACCTGGCAGACGAACGGGTCACGGTGATGACCGCCGACATCCGCGTCGCGATGGCCGAGGCCACCCCCGCGGCGTACGACCTGGTCCTCCTCGACGTCGACAACGGCCCCGGCTTCCTGGTCTACGACGACAACGAGGCGGTCTACCAGCGGGAGTTCCTGAGGCAGGTCGAGGAGTGCCTGCGACCGGGGGGTGCGCTGGTGATCTGGTCGGCGGCCGAGTCGCCCGCGCTCCAGACCGAGCTCCAGGACGTCTTCGGCAGGGCCGTCGCGGTCCCCTTCGACGTCACGTTGCAGAGCCGTGACGAGCACTACTGGATGTACCTCGCCCGGAGGTCCGCATAGGCCACGAGCCGCACGGGTAGTGTCCGACCATGGCTGACTACCGCATCGAGCACGACAGCATGGGCGAGGTCCAGGTGCCTGCGGAGGCGCTGTGGCGGGCCCAGACGCAGCGTGCGGTCGAGAACTTCCCGATCAGTGGGAGCACCCTCGAGCACGCTCACATACAGGCGATCGCGCACGTCAAGGCCGCCGCTGCCAAGGTCAACGCGGCTCTCGGCGTCGTGGACCAGGACATGGCCGAGGCGATCGTCGCGGCAGCCGACGAGATCGTCGCGGGACGGCATCTCGACCACTTCCCGGTCGACGTCTTCCAGACCGGCTCGGGCACGTCGTCGAACATGAACATGAACGAGGTCCTCGCAACCCTGGCCACGAACGGCCTCGGTCGTGACGTCCACCCCAACGACCACGTCAACGCCAGCCAGTCGAGCAACGACACGTTCCCGACGTCGATCCACGTCGCGGCGGTCACCTCGACCACGCACGACCTCGTGCCGGCCCTCGAGCACATCGCCACCACGCTGGAGCGCAAGGCCGATGAGTTCGCCGAGGTCGTGAAGGCCGGTCGTACCCACCTCATGGACGCCACCCCCGTGATGCTGGGCCAGGAGCTGTCCGGCTACGCCGCCGCGATGCGTCTGGGCATCGAGCGACTCGAGGCCGCGCTTCCCCGGGTCGCCGAGCTCCCCCTCGGAGGCACCGCCGTCGGCACGGGAATCAACACCCCCGAAGGCTTCGCCCCCCAGGTCATCGAGGAGCTCTCCCGGCGTACCGGTCTGGAGTTCACCGAGGCGCGCAACCACTTCGAGGCCCAGGGAGCCCGTGACGCGCTCGTGGAGCTCTCCGGAGCGGTGCGCACGGTCGCGGTGAGCCTCACCAAGATCTGCAACGACCTGCGCTGGATGTCCTCCGGTCCGCGCACCGGCCTCGCCGAGATCAACCTGCCCGACCTCCAGCCCGGCTCGAGCATCATGCCCGGCAAGGTCAACCCGGTCCTCCCCGAGGCGACGCTGATGGTGTGCGCGCAGGTGATCGGGAACGACGCCACCGTCGCCACCGCGGGGGCCTCGGGCAGCTTCGAGCTCAACGTGATGATGCCGGTGATGGCGCGCAACCTGCTCGAGTCCATCCGGCTGCTCAGCACCAGCACCCGCGTGCTCGCCGACCGCACCATCGACGGGATCACCGCCAACGTCGAGCGCATGCGCACCTACGCCGAGTCCTCTCCGTCGGTGGTCACACCGCTGAACCGCTACATCGGTTACGAGAACGCAGCCAAGGTCGCCAAGACCGCGCTCGCCGAGGAGAAGACGATCAGGCAGGTGGTGCTGGAGCTGGGGTACGTCGACCGCGGTGACCTGACCGAGGAACAGCTCGACGAGGCCCTCGACGTGGCCCGGATGACGCACCCCTGACGCTCAGCCCAGTGCGCCCCTGACCACCCGCTCGAAGAGCGGGCGGGGGTCGGTGTGGTCGTGGCGGGCGATCCGGTGCAGCACGAGGCCCTCGAAACAGGCGATGACCGCCTGAGCCGCGCCGTCGGGGTCCCGCGACCCGAGCCGGGCCATCGCCGGCACGAACCACGACTCCATCGCGTCACGACCTCGGTTGATGGCCTCCCGGAGCTCGTCGTCGTGACTGGCCTCCATGAACAGCACCAGACGTGCGGTCGTGAGGATCTGGTTGCTGACCGTCACCTGCTCGAACATGCCGCAGAGTGCTTCGACGAGATCCGCCCCCGTGCTCGGGGAGAACGACGTCCCGAACTCCGCCATCTCACGCTGCAGGATCTGGTCGAGGACTCCGGACAACAGCGTGGCCCGGGTGCGGAAGTAGTTGGACGTGGACCCCTTGGGGAGACCGGCGCGCTCGTCGATCCTGGCGTGGGTGAGGGCACGCAACCCCTCGGTCCCGAGCAGGTCGACGGCGGCGTCGAGCGAGCGGGTCTTCGTCGGCGTCATGAGTGGACTATAACTGTAGTGACATGACACTACGGCAGTAGTAGCGTCGCAGACATGATTCCTCCGGAGACCCCGCTCCCGAAGCTCGACGGTGTGACGCATCGGTTCGTCGACCTTCCGGGACTGCGGATGCACGTTGCAGAGGCCGGCCACGGCGCCCCTGCCCTGCTGCTGCACGGCTTCCCTCAGCACTGGTGGGAGTGGCGCAGGGTCATTCCCACACTCGCCGTGAGCCACCGCGTGATCTGCCCGGACCTCCGGGGAGCCGGGTGGACCGAGGCTCCGCGCAAGGGTTACACCCGCGCCCAGCTCGTGGCCGACATGGTCGCTCTCCTCGACGCGCTCGAGCTGGACCGGGTCGACCTCCTGACCCACGACTACGGCTCTCTCGTCGGCTACCAGATGTGCCTGGAGCATCCCGAACGCGTCGGACGGCACCTCGCGCTCAGCATCCCGCCGCCGTACTTCGACTTCGACATGCGCCTCCCGCTGGCCATGGCGCGGCACGCCCGGTTTGAGCTCGTGCTCCCGGTGCCGGGGCTCGGCCCCCGGTGGATACGCGGGAAGCACACCGTAGAGCGGGCGATGCTCGCCGCGCACACGTCACACCAAGCCGCTCTCAGCAGGGAGGACAAAGACCTCTTCCTGGGGCCCCTGCGCGAGCCCGAGCGCGCCCGGGCCGGCTCCGCGCTCTACCGCCACTTCATCATCCCCGAGGCCGTCCGGATCATGGCGGGCAACTACCGCGGCCGGAGGCTGAGCAATCCGACGCACGTCCTGCTGGGTCGCGACGACCCGATCGTGAGCGCCGAGCTCGTCCACGGGGTCGACAAGTACGTCGACGACTGGGACCTGGAGGTTGTCGACGGTGCCTCGCACTTCATCGCCGATGACCGGCCCGACGTCGTGGCCGACAGGGCGCTACACCTCTTCGGCCGGCCCCCAGAGGATGCACGGCGAACGGCGCAGGCGGACGCCTGAACGCACGAGAGGGACCCACCGCCAGCGATGGGTCCCCCTGCGGGTCGGGGTAGAGCTCAGTACCAGTTGTTGGCCTGCTTGAACTCCCATGCGGAGCAGGCGGTGCCGTAGGCCTCGCGGATGTACCACAGGCCCCAGCGGATCTGGCTCACCGGGTTGGTCATGTAGTCCGCCGGCAGGTTGTCGTGGGTCCCTCCGGTGAGGGCCTGGGGAATGCCGTAGGCGCTCGACGTCGGGTTGTCGGCGGTGTGGTCCCAGTCGCTCTCGCTGATCCAGAGCTGGTCGAGGCAGCCGAACTCCGACTGCGACAGGCCGTACTCCGGCATCAGCCGCCGCGCGACCTCACGGGGGTCCTGGGAGGCAAGGTCCTCGGTGCGGGTGACGGCGCCTCCCGGCTCCTGGTCGAGAGCCTGCTCCTTGTCGCGGCCGGTGCGCCGGTCGGACCGGGAGACCTCGTTGGCCCGCTTCTTCAGCGACTCGTCGACGGGTGTGTCGGCACGGTTGGCCTGGGCCGCGGCGATGGTCGCGGTGGCGGGGTCGGCGGGCGCGTCATCCGTCATCGCGATGCCCCCGGTGACGGCGATACCGGTCGCGGCCACCGCGACACCGGAGTAGGTGACCGACTTGCGCAGGCCCTTCCTCAGCGCCGGCTCTGGCGGTGCGTTCCGGTGCTTCGGAACGTACTTGGCTTTTCGCACAGGCGTTTCTCGCAGGGGTCGACTACAGGGGAGCTGTACGTCTGGGGACGAACAAGTGAGCCACGATGCCTGACTTGTCCGAGGCCACGCAAATCCGCAGGGGCCGATGCGAGGCAGGTCACGCAGGTCCGTGAGTCACTTCCCTGGCCATGCTTCCCGCCGCGCAACGCCGCCAAACCGCGGTCACACCGTGACGTGCTCCAGCATCTCCGTCACCAGGGCGGCGATCGGCGAACGCTCGGACCGGGTGAGGGTGACGTGGGCGAACAGCGGGTGCCCCTTCAGCCGCTCGACGACCGCAACCACCCCGTCGTGGCGTCCCACGCGCAGGTTGTCGCGCTGGGCCACGTCGTGGGTGAGGACGACCTTGCTGTTGGCGCCGATGCGCGACAGGACCGTCAGCAGGACGTTGCGCTCGAGAGACTGCGCCTCGTCGACGATGACGTAGGCGTCGTGGAGCGACCGACCTCGGATGTGGGTCAGCGGCAGCACCTCGAGCATGCCGCGGTCCACCACCTCGTCGATCACGTCCGGGGAGGTGAGCGCGCCGAGCGTGTCAAAGACCGCCTGCCCCCAGGGCGACATCTTCTCCGACTCGCTGCCCGGGAGGTAGCCGAGCTCCTGACCGCCGACGGCGAACAGGGGACGGAATACCACGACCCGCTTGTGCTGGCGCCGCTCCATGACCGCCTCGAGGCCGGCGCACAGGGCCATCGCCGACTTGCCGGTGCCGGCGCGGCCGCCGAGTGACACGATCCCCACGTCGGGGTCGAGCAGCATCTCCAGGGCGATCCGCTGCTCGGCCGAGCGACCGTGGACCCCGAAGGCCTCGCGGTCCCCGCGGACGAGGTGGACGCGCTTGTCCGCCCGGACCCTGCCGAGCGCGCTGCCCCGCTCCGACAGGAGCACGAGACCGGTGTGGCAGGGGAGGTCGCGGGCCTCCTCGAGGTCGATCACGCCGTCGGCGTACAGCTCGTCGACGTCGAGGCCGGAGACCTCGAGCTCGGCCATGCCGGTCCACCCCGACTCGACCGCGAGCTCGGCGCGGTACTCCTCCGCGTCGAGTCCCACGGCCGACGCCTTGATGCGCAGCGGCAGGTCCTTGGAGACCAGGGTGACGTCGTGGCCCTCGTTGGCGAGGTTGCGGGCGACGGCGAGGATCCGTGTGTCGTTGTCGCCGAGCCGGAAGCCCGAGGGGAGGGACTCGGGGTCGGTGTGGTTGAGCTCCACGCGGATGGTGCCGCCGGCCTCGGAGACGGGCACCGGCTGGTCGAGGCGGCCGTGCAGCACCCGCAGCTCGTCGAGCATGCGCAGGGCAGCTCGAGCGAAGTAGCCGAGCTCGGGGTGGTCACGCTTGCCCTCGAGCTCGGTGATCACGACCACGGGCAGGACGACCTCGTGCTCGTCGAAGCGCCGCAGGGCGCCGGGGTCGGCGAGCAGCACGCTGGTGTCCAGGACGTAGGTCCGGACCTCCTTGGCGGCGGGCACTGCGCTCTTCCGACGAGTGGTGCTCTTGCTTGCAGCCACGGCTACGTCCCCTCAGCAGGACCGACGCACGCACTCAGCGCCCCGGCCCTAGTCTCTCGCTCCGGACCGGGACCGGGCCCGAAGGTCCGAGTGCGGACCTCCGGTGTTCAACTGGTCGTGAATGCTCACGAACGGGCCTCCCGAACGGCCGGCTTCCCCACCTGCCGTTGCTCCGAAGGTACGACGCGAAGCGTGGCGCCACAGTGCGACACGCCCGAACGCGAGGTGAACCCTCGAGTGCCGCCTCAGGCCCCGTAGCGGCGTTCCCGCTCGGCATAGGCGCGCAGCGCGCGCAGGAAGTCCACGCGGCGGAAGTCGGGCCAGTAGGCCTCGCAGAAGTAGAACTCGCTGTGCGCGCTCTGCCACAGCAGGAAGCCACCGAGCCGCTGCTCCCCCGAGGTCCGGATCACCAGGTCCGGGTCGGGCTGGCCCTTGGTGTAGAGGTGCTCGCTGATGTGCTCGACGTCGAGGATCTCGGCGAGCTCCTCGATCGAGGTGCCCTTCGACGCGTGCTCCTGAAGCAACGAGCGGACCGCGTCGGCGATCTCGCGGCGGCCGCCGTAACCGACGGCGACGTTGACGATCAGCCCCTCGACGTCGCGGGTCTCGTCGGCCGCCTCCTTGAGCCGGCGCGCCGTGGGCGCGGGGAGCAGGTCGAGCGCCCCGACCGGGTTGAGCCGCCAGCGCCGCGACCGGGCGAGGTCGGCGACGGCCTCCTCGATGATCTCGAGCAGGGCGGCGAGCTCCTGGGGCGGGCGGTTGAGGTTGTCGGTGGAGAGCAGCCACAAGGTGACCACCTCGACGCCGACCTCCTCGCACCACTCGAGGAGCGGGGAGATGTTGGCCGCGCCGGCGCGGTGACCGTGGGCCGCGTCAGCCCCCACCGCGCGGGCCCATCGGCGGTTGCCGTCGAGCATGACACCCACGTGCTTGGGCAGACGGTCGGCCGGAAGGCGGCGCGCCAGCCGTGCTTCGTACGCCGGGTAGAGCACCTTGCGTATGCCGGATTTCCAGTCAGCCACGGCTAACCACCCTACCTGTGACGGCGAGCGCATTCGCTTGATCGGCACTACCTACGCTCCCGTAACCTTGCGCCCATGTCCTCCCGCGAGCGCCACTACCCGCACGAGTCCGGGAAGGAGTCCCCGCACGAGTCCGCCCGCGCGACCGGCCACCGCGTCGAGGAGGCCGGCGAGCACCTGCGCGAGCAAGTCCGCGAGGTGATCGACGAGGTAAAGCCGAAGCTGCGCGGGTGGCTGCACGCCGCGACCGCTCCGCTCACGCTGATCGCCGGCGTGGTGCTGATCGTGCTCTCACCCGACGCTGCGACCCGCCTGGGGTCGACGATCTTCGCCGCGTCGGCGCTGCTGCTCTTCACGGTCTCTGCCGTCTACCACCGTGGCACCTGGTCACCCCGGGTCTGGGCGTTCCTGCGACGGTTCGACCACGCGAACATCTTCCTCCTCATCGCCGGGAGCTACACGCCGTTCACCCTGCTCCTGCTCGAGGGACGTGACCGCACCGTCCTGCTGACCGTGGTGTGGGTCGGGGCAGGGCTCGGCGTCCTCTTCCGGATCTTCTGGGCCGGTGCGCCGCGCTGGCTCTACACCCCGATCTACATCGGCCTGGGCTGGGCAGCGGTCTTCTACGCCCCCGAGTTCGTGGCCAGCACCGACAACACCGTGCTGACGCTCATGGTCGTCGGCGGTCTGCTCTACACGCTGGGCGCGCTGGTCTACGGCCTGCAGCGCCCCGACCCGTGGCCGACCTGGTTCGGCTTCCACGAGATCTTCCACACGCTCACGATCCTGGCGTTCGTCACCCACTACGTCGGCGTCTCGATCGCGACGTACTCGCTGCGCTAGACAGCGTCGAGCCATGTCGCAAAACGCGCATCCGGGTCTTCACATACCTGGTCACCCGGCGTACGGTCGAGGTAACTGAAACCAGCTGGATCGGTTCGGAGGTGTTGCCTATGACTTCTCCATCACGATCGCATCGCGAGCCCGAAGGGCCGTGACGCAGAAAGCTGAACCACGTTGAAGGGGAAGGCGTCCACCGCCTTCCCCTTCTCCGTGTCCGCAGCATCAGCCGAGCAGGGCGCGAAGGTCCTCGGGTGTGGTCACCGGCCGCTCACAGACCATCGACCGGCAGACGTACGCAGCGGCCTTCCCGTCCACCGGGCCGCGCCCCTCGAGCAGCGGTACGCCGGAGGCGCCCGGTGTACCGACGACCACGACCGCGCCGGGACTCGCCGCGAGGTGCGCCGCCCTGGCCAGGTCGTCCCGCAAGGGGTCGCCCTCCTCCCCGACGACGGCGATCTCCAGCGGTCCCACCAGGGCGGCCTCTGCCGCTGCGAGGGACCACCCGGCGAACCTGGGCACCCGGTCGGCGAGGAGACGGACCGTCCTCAGCGCGGCCTCGGCGGCGTCGCGGTGGCGCCCCGAACCGGTGAGGGCCGCGTATCCGAGCAGGGCGTGGACGAGCGCGGAATGCCCTGAGGGGCTCGCGTTGTCGCTGGGGTCGCGAGGACGTGCCACGAGCGTCTCGGCGTCGTCGGCGGTGTCGTAGAAGCCACCCTCCCCGTCGGCGAAGTGGTCCAGGGCCGTGGCGAGGAGCCCGCCCGAGCGCTCGAGCCAGACCGGGTCACCGGTGGCCGAGAGGAGGGTCAGGAAGCCGTCCGCGACGCACCCGTAGTCCTCGAGCACCCCGGCATGGGGCCCGGCCCGGCCGTCCCGGGACACCCGGCGCAGCCTGAGGCCGTCCGCGCGTTCGTCGAGGTGGAGGTCGACGAGGAGTTCGGCGGCGCGGACGGCCGCGTCGACGTACCGCTGCTCGTCGAGGATCAGGCCGGCCTGGGCGAGCGAGGAGATCGCGAGGCCGTTCCAGGCCGCGACGACCTTGTCATCGCGGGCCGGCGGGACCCGGCGGGAGCGCGCCTCGAGCAGCTGCGAGCGGACCCGGGCCCAGCGCTCGGGGTCGTCGGGATCCACTCGCATCTGCAGGGTGGAGCTGCCGTGCTCGAAGGTGCCCCGCTCGGTGACCTGCAGCAACGAGGCCGCCCAGGCGGCGTCCTCCGCGCCGAGCACCTCCACGAGCTCGCCCGGGGTCCAGGCGTAGAACTTGCCCTCCACTCCCTCGGAGTCGGCGTCGAGGGCCGAGGCGAAGCCGCCCTCGGGGGTGAGCAGGTCGTCGAGCAGGAAGTCGGCCGTCTCCCGGGCCACGCGCTCGGCCAGCGGGTCACTGTCCTGGCGCCACCACCGGGCGTAGACCCCGACGAGCTGGGCGTTGTCGTAGAGCATCTTCTCGAAGTGGGGGACCACCCAGTCACGGTCGACGCTGTAGCGCGCGAAGCCTCCCCCGAGCTGGTCGTACATCCCTCCCCGCGCCATGGCGTGGCAGGTCGCGGCCACCATCTCGCCCGCCTTGGCGGAGCCGGTCCGCGCCCGATGGCGCAGCAGCAGCTCGAGGACCATCGAGGGCGGGAACTTCGGGGCGGTGCCGAAGCCGGCCGAGGTCTGGTCGAAGTCCCGGCCGAGCTTGTCGACGGCGACCTCCAGCACCGCCTCGTCGAGCTCGCCGCCCCCGGCGAGGGCGTTCTCCGCCTTGAGGCGCTCGCGGATCCGGCCCGCCACGCCCGCGACCTCCTCGCGCCGGTGGCGCCACGCGTCGGCGAGCGCCTGGAGGAGCTGGGTGAAGGCCGGCTGCCCGTGACGGGGCTTGTCGGGAAAGTAGGTGCCTGCGAAGAACGGCTCGCCGTCGTGGTTGAGGACGACCGTCATGGGCCAGCCGCCGTGACCGGTCATCGCCGTGGTCGCGGTCATGTAAACCGCGTCGACGTCGGGGCGCTCCTCGCGGTCGACCTTGACGTTGACGAAGTGCTCGTTCATGAGAGCCGCGGTCGCCTCGTCCTCGAAGGACTCGTGGGCCATCACGTGGCACCAGTGGCAGGCGGCGTAGCCGACGCTCAGCAGGACCGGGACGTCCCGGCGCCGAGCCTCCGCGAAGGCGTCGGGCCCCCACTCCCACCAGTCGACGGGGTTGTCCTTGTGCTGCAGGAGGTACGGCGAGGTCGCGCTCGCCAACCGGTTCACCACTGCTCTTTCTCCGTCCCTGGGCGATCGTCGTTGTCCACCCAAGCACGGTGCCCAACGTGGTGGCTGCCATGTCCGCTGACGGAGCGCTCGGCTCCGACCGTCGGGCTGGCTAGATCTCCAGAGGGCAGAACGACGCCGACCCGGGAATGCCGCGATCCAGGTCTCAGGGAGCGTAGGGGCTGAGGAAAGCACGGATACTGCGGTCGTGCTCTCGGGGTGTGACGTTCCAGGACTCGACGTGCTCGGCCCCTTCGACGAGCGTGTGGTCCACCAGCTCGGGCTCCGCCGCGTCCAGCCTCTCGGTCACCGAATGAGGCACCGTGCCGTCGGTGGTGCCGTGGTGCACCCACGTCGGCGTCCCCACCAGCGAGTCGGACACGGGCAGCCCCACCCACCACCGGCAGCTCCCTTCCGGAGGCACCGTGGGAGACCACGGCACCGAGGTCGGGCATGGGCGAGTCGAACACGAGCGCCTCGACGTGCTCGCGGAGCGGGAGTTCTCCAGGAGGGAGGCGCTCATCCTCTTTATGGCACATCCGGTCCTGAGGACGCCAGAAAGACGCCGGCCCCCGCATCCGTCTCCGACGGAAGGGGGGCCGGTGCTCGGCGTGCGGTCAGTGCAGAGTCAGCGGCACTCGCACTTGCGCTCGTCGGGGACGGTGGACATCACGGCGTCGACGTGCATGCCGCAACCGTCCCAAGTGGTCTTCTTGCAGGAGGGGCAGGAAACCGGGAAACACATGTGGTTACTCCAAGAGGTTCGGTGGGATACCTGAGTTCACTATACCCCGGGGGGTATCAATTCCAAACAGTCGAACGCGAAGTCGCGACGATCCATTCCGCACTGGCCGGCGGTGGTCTGGTCAGGCCACCCGGCCCGGTCCGCCGCCCTTGGCGACGACCGGAAGGCCGGACCTGGCCCAGGCGCTCATGCCGCCCTTGACGTTGGCCACGTCGCCACGCTGCGAGGCGAGCATCTTCGCCGCCCGTGCGGAGCGGTGCCCGGAACGGCACACCACGAAGATCTCACGGTTGCGCGGGAGCTCCCCCACGCGCGAGCTCAGCTGGCTGAGCGGGATGTGACGGGCCTTCGGAGCGTGCCCGGTCCTCCACTCGTGCGACTCCCGCACGTCGAGCAGCACCGCGCCGTGCTCCATGGCCTCCTTGGCCTCCTCCGGCCCGACCGCGCGGTAGGGCTTCTTCAGCAGGGTGTCCAGAAACCCCATCACTCACTTCTCCTGGTTCTTCGTGATCGGAAGACCGGCGTCCCCGGCCTTCTCGTAGTCGTCGTCGACCGCGACCAGGGTCCGCCCGGCGGCGGCCAGGAACGAGGCAGCGATCGAGGAGCGGTAGCCGCTCGCGCAGTGCACCCACAGCTCACCGTCGGGGACCTCGCCGACCCGACCGGCGATCTCGTGGATGGGTATGTTGACCGCGCCCTCGATGTGCTCCTCGACGTACTCCGAGGCACGTCGTACGTCGAGGACGACCACGTCACGGTGGTGCCGCACGTCGGCGAGGTCGGCGAAGGTGGCGAGGGGGAAGCTGGCGAGCTCACCGGTCGCCCAGGACTCGGGCTTGCCCGTGGCGCTGGCCGCAGGACGGTCGATCCCGATGCGGACCAGCTCGCGCTGGGCCTCGGCGACCTGTTCCTCGGACTCACCGAGCAGCGTGATCGGGGTGCCCCACTTCATCATCCAGCCGACGTAGGTGGAGAACTGCCCGTCGATGCCGAAGTTGTACGTGCCTGGCACGTGGCCCGCGGCGAACGCGGTGCGCGTGCGCAGGTCGACCAACCACTCGCCCGCCTCGAGCCTACGGCGCAGCTCCTTGGCGTCCGCAGGCTCAGGCGGGGACAGGTCGGGCGCGTCGGGGCCCGAGGCATTGGCCGGCCCCATCTGCGCGTAGTAGGCGGGGTAGACGTCGAGACCGTCGATGATCTGGCGGACGTAGGCCTCCTCGCTCTCGGTGAGCGCGGGGTTGGCCTTCTTCTCCCGACCGATGGTCGACTCGTTCGGCTGGTCATCCGAGGATCCGGCCGCACAGAAGCTGCCGAAGCCGTGGGTCGGGTAGACCCCGGTGTCGTCGGGCAGCTGGCCCAGCCGCTGCGCCGAACCGTGCTGGAGGCGGGTGAGCTCCTCGGTGTGCTCGGGACCGAGCAGGTCGGGACGGCCGGTGGCGCCGTAGAGCAGCGAGCCGCCCGTGAACACCGCGACGGGCTTGCCGTCGGCCTCCATCGCGTACGAGAGGTGGGTGAAGGTGTGGCCCGGCGTGTGGATCGCACGCACGCTCATCCGGTCACCCACCGCGACGGTGTCGCCGTCGCGGACCGGGGTCCGCTCGAAGGTGACGTCGTCGGCGGCGTTGACGTAGTACCCCGCCCCGGTCTCCTGCGCCAGGGCGAGGCCACCGGTCACGTAGTCGTTGTGGATGTGGGTCTCGAAGACGTGCGTGATGCGCACCCCCTCCTCCGAGGCCAGGTCGAGCACCCGGTCGATGTCGCGCTGAGGGTCGATCACGAGCGCCACGCTCCCGTCGTGGACGAGGTAGCTGCGGTCCCCGAGCGAGGGGGTCTTCAGGGTACGGATCTCGATGTCGGTCACGATGCGCTCCTCTCTAGCGTCCGGCCGGGCTCCCTGCCCTCGACCACCGGGCGACCCGAGCGGACCCAGGCGACGGTCCCGCCGGCCACCGATCTTGCGTCGTACCCGGAGGCGATCAGAAGATCCGCGATCGCAAGGCTGCGGTTGCCGGTGCGGCAGATCACGTAGAGGGGCTCGTCCCTGCTCAGCCGACCCATCTGGCTGGGCACGTAGCCCATCGGGATCAGCTCCGAGCCGGGCACGTGGCCACCTACGTACTCGCGCGCCTCGCGGACGTCGATCACGGTGGCTCCAGCAGCGTGGGCCTGAGCGAACTGGTCGATGTCGACCTCGCGCATTCGTCCATCATCCTTTCCGTCGTCAGATACCCTAGGGGGTATGATTCTCCAACGCCGACGCGTGCGAGATGCATTCCCTGGGCACCCCTGACATCGTGGGGAATGAAGCGGAACTACTCCCGGTTATACCCCCACGAGTATTACGATCAAACTCCCTTGGAGGGATAGAGCACATGGCAACCATCAACCTCGGCGCGACCGACTTCGAGCAGACGGTCGCCGACAACGACATCGTCTTCGTCGACTTCTGGGCAGCCTGGTGCGGTCCGTGCCGCCAGTTCGCGCCGACCTACGAGAAGGCCTCCGAGACCTACCAGGACATCGTCTTCGGCAAGGTCGACACCGAGGCTGAGCAGGCGCTGGCGCGTGCGGCGAACATCACCTCGATCCCGACGCTGATGGCCTTCCGCGAGGGCGTGCTCGTCTTCGCCCAGCCCGGTGCTCTTCCGCCGCAGGCGCTCGAGCAGGTCATCACCGCCGTCAAGGACCTGGACATGGAAGAGGTCCACGCGGCTGTCGCCGCCCAGCAGAACGGGGAGAACGCATGAGCTACGCCCTGAGCACCACCGTCCGCACGCCCTACGACGAGACGGTCGAGGCGGTCAAGGCGGCGCTCGGCGAGCAGGGCTTCGGCGTCCTGACCGAGATCGACATGAAGGCGACGCTGAAGACGAAGCTCGACGTCGACGTCCCGGCCCAGGTCATCCTCGGCGCGTGCCGTCCGCCGCTGGCCTACGCGTCGCTGCAGAAGGAGCCCTCCATCGGGTTGCTCCTGCCTTGCAACGTGGTCGTCCGTGAGGTCGAGGACGGCACCGTCGTCGAGGCGGTCGACCCGCAGACCATGGTCTCGATGACCGACAATGGCGACCTGCAGGAGATCGCCGACGAGGCCAAGGAGCGCCTCGAGAAGGCGCTGGCCTCGCTCTCCGCGTAGCCCCCGGAAGAAGGAACGAACATGGAACTGCCCGCCGAAGAGATGGTCGCGGTGATCAACCGCCTCAAGCGTGCCCAGGGGCAGCTGAGCGGTGTCATCAAGATGCTCGACGAAGGCCGCGAGTGTGAGGACGTGGTGACGCAGCTCGCCGCGGTGAGCCGCGCACTCGACAAGGCCGGCTTCGCGATCATCGCCTCCGGGCTGCGGCAGTGCGTGGTCCAGGAGGGCGACGCCGCTGCCCTGGACACCGCGAAGATGGAGAAGCTGTTCCTCTCTCTTGCGTGAGGACCTCGATGGACGCACACGACTGGGACCGTCGCTACGCCGACACCGAGCTGGTCTGGTCATCACGACCGAACCTGTTCGTGGAGTCCGAGCTGGCTGACCTCTCCCCCGGCCGCGCGATCGACGTCGCGGCCGGGGAGGGGCGCAACAGCATCTGGCTGGCGGGGCGGGGTTGGCGGGTCACCGCGGTCGACTTCTCCCAGGCGGGTCTCGACAAGGGCCGCGCACTGCAGGAGGGCCAGGCGCGCGGCCGCGACCTGAGCGTCGACTGGGTCTGCGCCGACGCGCTCACCTACGAGCCGGAGGGCAAGTTCGACCTCGCCGTCCTGGCCTACCTCCAGCTCCCCGCCGCACAGCGACGGACGGCCGTACGCCGTTCGTTCGGCTGGCTACGCGACGGAGGCACGCTGTTCGTGGTCGCACACGACAGCACCAACCTGACGGAGGGCACCGGCGGGCCGCAGTACCCCGAGGTCCTCTACACCGCCGAGGACGTCCTCGCCGACCTCGACGGGGAGCGCTTCGAGGTCGCCCGTGCCGAGCGCGTGGCCCGCGAGGTCCCCTCTCAGGCCGACTCGCCCGACGACACGCCTCGAACCGCCTACGACGCCCTTGTCCGCGTCGTACGCACCGATCCGCTCTGACCGCTCACCCGGCTCACAGGGTGAGGCCGACCAGCACCGTACCCACCACGAGCAGGAACACGCTGAACAGCGCGCCTCGAAGGGCGAGCGGCTCGCTCTCGCGCCACCACCCGAGCAAACCCACGACCACCGACGCAACCAGGGGAGCCGCGACGGCGACGTAGAGCCCCGCGTCCGCCCATCCCGGCTGTCCGAGCGCCTCGACGAGGAGCACCGAGAGAATCCCCACGGGTAGCGTCACCGCGATGAGCCCCCAGGCCCAGGTGACGTAACGACTGAACCGCGTACCCTCCGCGACCACGACGCGCGTAGGGTCCGCCCGGCGCGCGGGCACCTTGTGTCTCTGTGGGGCTGACGTGCTCATGACACCCTCCTTCCGCCCCTGTATCCATGGTGCGACGGAGGGGGCGTGGCGGACCAGGGTCGTTGGACCCTCAGCGCGTGCGGGGGCTCCCGCCCTCGTCTCCCTCGGGCTCGTCGCGGGTCTCCCCGCTCTCACCGGTGGCCGGCTTCTCCTCGAAGTCGACCTTCTTCAGCTGCTTGCGGAAGCTGAACGCGAGCACGACGACGGCAGCGGCCAGCAGCAGGAACACGCCGAACCCGAGCCAGCCCGGCTTGACGTCCTCGGGGCGGGGGACCTCGTCCACGAGTGGCAGGAGCACGGCCCAGAGGGCGGTCATGGCGTTCAGGGGGATCATGCCTCCATTGTCGCAAGCGTCTCGCGGACACCTGCGAAGAGATCCTCCTCCGGCGGCGCGGAGTCCACGAGACTGCGGGCGAGCTCGTAGTCCTCCGTCGGCCAGGCCTTCTGGTGGACCTCGAGCGGACAGGCGAACCACGCCCCGTCCGGGTCGATCTGGGTCGCGTGCGCCAGCAGGGCCTGGTCCCGGACCGGGAAGTAGTCCGCGCACGGGACCCTGGTGGTGATGCGCTTGGCGTGCTCGGGGTCGGGCTTCCAGTTCGACAGCCGCTCCTCGTAGGGAGAGGTGAGCCCCCGCACGATCATCTCGTCGTGCAGCGCCTGCGTCCGGTCACGGTGGAAGGTGTGGTGGTAGTAGAGCTTCAGCGGCTGCCACGGCTCCCCCGAGTCGGGGTACCGGGTGGGGTCACCGGCCGCCTCGAACGCCGCCACGCTCACCTTGTGGCACATGATGTGGTCGGGGTGGGGGTAGCCGCCGTTCTCGTCGTAGGTGGTCATCACGTGCGGCCGGAACTCCCGGATCAGTCGCACCAGCGGCTCGGCCGCCTCCTCCACGGGCACCAGCGCGAAGCACCCCTCCGGCAGCGGGGGCGGGGGGTCGCCCTCCGGCCACCCCGAGTCCACGAAGCCGAGCCAGTCCTGGGTCACCCCGAGGATCTCGCGGGCGGCGTCCATCTCCTTGCGTCGGATCTCCGCGATGTTCGCGAGCACCTCCGGCCGGTCCATCTTCGGGTTGAGGACCGAGCCGCGCTCCCCGCCGGTGCAGGTGACGACGTGGACGTCGACCCCCTCGGCGACGTATTTCGCCGTCGTGGCGGCACCCTTGCTCGACTCGTCGTCGGGGTGGGCGTGGACGTGCATCAGTCGGAGCATGGGGGCAATCCTAGAATGAGGGGGTGACCGACCTGGCGACCCGATACGGGACCCCCCGTCCTGTCCGGCGACGCCTCCTCGTCGCAGGCGCGAGCATCATCGCCCTCGCCTTCCTCGGCTGGCTTGCCTGGGTCATCGTCGAGCACAGCGCCCCCGAGGTCACCTCCGACGTCGTCTCCTTCGAGATCCTCGACCAGCACACCGCGTCCGCGACGTTCACCGTCGCCCGGCGTACGTCGGAGGTGGAGGCCTCCTGCCTCCTGCGCGCGCAGGCGGCCGACCACTCCATCGTCGGCGAGCTCAACGTGACCGTGGGCCCGGGCGGCAACCGGGTGGAGCGCCTCACCGAGACCGTGCGCACCGCCCGGATGGCCACGACCGTCGACGTCGTCGGCTGCAGGGCCGAGGGCCAGAAGCACAGACGCTGACCCCCGAGGGAATTGGTCACGACCCCGGGAGCGTTGATAACCTTGTCTACTTGCCTTGAACGGCCCCCTACCCCCGGGACAACCGGGCACACCACCGACGAGCATCAGGAGCACCGACCAGTGACGCAGTCCAGCGAACAGAACGTGATCTGGCTGACCCAGGAGGCTTTCGACAAGCTCCAGGACGAGCTCGAGCACCTGCGCGGGCCCGTCCGCAACGAGGTCATCGCCCGCATCAGCGCCGCCCGCGACGAGGGCGACCTGAAGGAGAACGGCGGCTACCACGCCGCCCGCGAGGAGCAGGGCAAGGTCGAGGGGCGCATCCGCCAGCTCGAGGACATGCTGCGCCGCGCCGAGGTGGGCGACACGCCCGCGGACGACGGCGTGGTCGAGCCCGGCATGAAGGTCACCACCCGCTTCGTCGGCGACGACGAGGTCGAGGTGTTCCTCCTCGGCGCTCGTGAGATCGAGACACCCGAGGACCTCGAGGTCTACTCCCCGCAGTCTCCGCTCGGCTCGGCGATCATCGGGAAGAAGAAGGGCGACGAGGTCGACTTCGAGGCTCCCAACGGCAAGACCCTCCAGGTCGAGATCGTCGACGCGGTGCCCTACACCGGAGCCTGAGCCGAAGGCCCGACACCTAGGCCGACAGAGCGCCCGTGGCGCGGGACGATGGTCCTGTGCCACGGGCGTTCGTCCCCTTGTCCCCCGCGAACGGCCCCAAGAGGCTTGAGTCGAGAGAGGCAGGGCGCCTCTCCCGGCACAGGGAGCAAGGATGAGACGACTCGAAGGCAGGGTGGCCCTGGTCACCGGCGGTGCCAGCGGCATCGGCAAGGCGACGGCGTACCGGCTCGCCGAGGAGGGCGCGCGGGTCCTGCTGACCGACATCCAGGACGACGCGGGCGAGGAGATCGCCCAGCACCTCAAGGAGCTCGGCCACGAGGCGAGCTACCTCCACCACGACGTGAGCTCGCAGGCCGGGTGGGAGCGCGCGGTCGAGAAGGCCGTGACGGAGTACGGCGGCCTGGACATCGTGTTCAACAACGCCGGCGTCGGCGACCTCGGGTCGATCGAGGAGACCTCGCTCGAGGACTACGAGAGCACCATCGCGGTCACCCAGACCAGCGTCTACCTCGGCATGAAGATCCCCGCGGAGGCGCTGCGCGGGTCCCCACACGCCTCGATCATCAACAACAGCTCGATCTTCGGCGCCACCGGCGGCTTCGGGACCTCCCCGGCCTACCACGCCGCGAAGGGCGCGGTGCGCCTGATGACCAAGAACGCCGCCCTGCACTGGGCGACCGCGGGCATCCGCGTGAACTCGGTGCATCCCGGGTTCATCGACACCCCGATCCTGGACCAGGCCAAGGGCACGCCGTTCGAGCAGACGATGATCGCGTCCACCCCGATGGAGCGCCTGGGCAGGCCCGAGGAGGTCGCGGCCGCGGTGGCGTTCCTCGCGAGCGACGACGCCTCCTTCGTCACCGGCACCGAGCTGTACGTCGACGGCGGCTACACGGCCCGCTAGCCCTGCTCGTAGACGTGGTACCCGCACTCGCGGAGCCGGGCGAGCACCCGCTCCGCGTGCGGGGCGCCACGGGTCTCGACCTGCATCGCGACCTCGACCTCGTCGAGGTGCAGGTGGGCCGACGTCCGCTCGTGGACGACGTCGAGGACGTTGGCCTCGAGCTCGGCGAGCTCTCCGAGGAGCCGGGCGAGACCACCGGGCAGGTCGGGGATCCTCACCCGGAAGACGAGGTAGCGACCCGCCGAGGCCATACCGTGACGGATCACCCGCATCAGCAGCAGCGGGTCCACGTTGCCTCCGGAGAGCACCGCGACGGCAGGTGTCGGGAAACGGTCCGGGTGGTCCATCAGAGCGGCCACGGCCACGGCCCCGGCCGGCTCCACGACGAGCTTGGCCCGCTCGAGCAGCATGAGCAGCGCCCGTGACAGCGACTCCTCGCTCACGGTGACGACGTCGTCGACGTACTCCGAGATGGCCCGGAAGGGCACCGCACCCGGGCACCCGACCGCGATGCCGTCGGCCATCGTGTGCATCGACCCGAGCGCGACAGGGTGGCCGGCGGAGAGCGAGCCCGGGAAGGCTGCAGCCCCCTCGGCCTGGACGCCGACGACCCGCACGCCGGGGTTCTGCTCCTTGATCGCGGTGGCGATGCCGGCGAGCAGCCCTCCCCCGCCGGTCGGCACCAGCACGGTCTCGGCGTGGGGCGCGTGCTCGAGGATCTCGAGACCGCACGACCCCTGGCCGGTCACGATGTCGAGGTGGTCGAAGGGGTGGATCAGCACCGCTCCCGTCTCCTCGGAGAACGCCTTCG
Organism: Nocardioidaceae bacterium; assembly: GCA_035461195.1. Classification (GTDB taxonomy): domain Bacteria; phylum Actinomycetota; class Actinomycetes; order Propionibacteriales; family Nocardioidaceae; genus Nocardioides_C. The sequence continues at coordinate 4,200 of DATHVS010000008.1, read as the reverse complement.
CGCGCACGAGCGCGTCGTCGACCGTGTGGCCCTCGAAGACCACCTCGGCACCGTAGCCACGGGTCGCCTTCTCCTTCGGGATCGGCGCTCCGCTCGGCATGAAGACGGTGGCCTTGATCCCGAGAAGACCCGCGGCCAGGGCAACCCCCTGGGCATGGTTGCCGGCGCTCGCGGCGACCACACCGGCCGCCCGCTCCTGCTCGGTGAGCCGGGACATGCGCAGGTAGGCGCCACGGATCTTGAAGGAGCCGGTGCGCTGGAGGTTCTCGCACTTGAGGAGGACCGGCCCCCCAGCGATTGCCGAAAGCCATCGCGACTCCTCCATGGGCGTCCTGATCGCCACACCGCGCAGGCTCTCCGCGCCGCGGCGGATGTCGTCGAGGGTGGGGATCGGGACGGGTTCGGCGGAGGGCTCGGCACTCATGGCGCCACCCTATTGCCTCCTGTGCCCCGGCCTCCGAGGTGACAGCGGTCACGCGAAAACAACTTGCGTGGCACACGCAACCCTCTCATCCTTGAGGGATGCAACCTCCCGCAAGCAACGCGTCCCGCGCGTACGGCGAGCCGGCGACCGCCGAGGACGCCGTGATGGTGACCCTGGCCCGCCTGGGCCGGCGGATGCGCCAGCGGCTGCCCGGCGAGGAGCTCGACTTCCCGGCGATCCTCCTGCTCAAGGCACTCCTCCCCGGCCCGCTGCGCCTGTCCTCGCTCGCCGCCGCCCTCGACCTCGACGCCTCCACCGTGAGCCGCCAGGTCCGCCAGCTCGAGGACCGCGGCCTCCTCGAGCGCACCAGCGACCCCGACGACGGGCGGGCCAGCCAGGTCGCGCTCTCCGCCGAGGGCCGCACCCGCCTCGAGCACGGCGCCCGGCGCCGCCGGGACCTCGTCGGACAGTTCCTCGAGGACTGGCCCGACGCCGACCGCGAACAGCTCCGTACCCTTCTCACCCGGCTCCTCGGCGAGCTCGACCAGCACAAGGAGCCCGTGTGACACCCGATACCGACGGCTACCTGACCCACCGCCAGATCCTGGTCGTCATGGGCGGCCTCATGGTGGGCATGTTCCTCTCCGCCCTCGACCAGAGCATCGTCGGCACCGCCCTCCCCCGCATCGTCAGCGAGCTCGGCGGCCTCGACAAGCTCTCCTGGGTGGTCACCGCCTACCTGCTCACCGCCACCGCCTCCACACCGCTGTGGGGGAAGATCTCCGACCTCTACGGCAGGCGTCTGTTGTTCCAGGTCGCGATCGTGACCTTCCTCCTCGGCTCCCTCCTGGCCGGGTTCTCCCAGTCGATCGAGCAGCTCATCGGCTCCCGGGCCATCCAGGGCCTCGGGGGCGGTGGACTCATCGCCCTGGCCATGGCCACCATCGGCGACGTCGTCCCGCCCCGGGAGCGGGGCCGCTACCAGGGCTACTTCGCCGCCGTCTTCGGGACGTCGTCGGTGCTCGGCCCGGTGCTCGGCGGCTGGTTCGCCGACGGCCCCGGTTGGCAGTGGATCTTCTTCATCAACATCCCGATCGGCCTGGTCGCCCTCGTCGTGACCTCGGCGGCGCTGAAGATCCCCCACGTGCCTCGCGACCACAGCATCGACTACCTCGGCGCGGCCGTGGTCGTCGCGTCGGTGTCCTCCATCCTGCTCTACACCGCGTGGGCCGGACCGGCCCTCGGCTGGGGCTCCTCCACGGGGCTCGCGCTGCTCGGGGCGGGCCTCGCCCTCGCCGTCGTGTTCGTGCTCGTCGAGCTGCGGGCGACCGAGCCGATCATCCCGATGCGGCTGTTCCGCAACTCGATCTTCTCGGTGGCGAACCTCTTCGGTTTCATGATCGGCGCCGCGATGTTCGGGGCGATGATCTTCATCCCCGTCTACCTCCAGGTCGTCGACGGCATGAGCCCCACCCGGTCGGGCCTGGCCATGCTGCCGCTCGTCGTGGGCATCTTCACCACCTCCATCGCCGCCGGTCGCCGGATGAGCCGCACCGGCCGCTACCGGATGTACCCGATCATCGGCGCGAGCGGCACCGCGGTCGGCCTCGTCCTGCTGTCGACCCTCGACGGCGACACGCCGTACTGGGTCGCCGGAGTCTCGATGTACGTCATGGGCCTGGGACTCGGGCTCACCATGCAGGTCCTGGTCGTGGTGGTCCAGAACTCCGTGGACCGCGCCGACATGGGGGTCGCGACCGCCTCCGTGGCGTTCTTCCGGCAGATGGGCGGCTCGTTCGGCACCGCGCTGTTCGGTGCGATCCTCTCCAGCCGCCTCGCCGTCCACCTGGCCGACGCGATGCGCGACGCGCCCCCCGGCACCCCGCCCGCGGCGGTCGGGAACCCCGAGACGATGGCCAACGACGTCAAGGCGATCCAGGCCCTCCCCGACCCGCTCCAGGACCTCGTGACCGGAGCGTTCAGCAGCGCCCTGCACGACATGTTCCTGTCCGCCGTACCCCTGGTGCTCGTGGCGCTCGGGGTCGCCTTCTTCATCAAGGAGGTCCCGCTCGCCACCCGGGCGGCCCCGGACGAGACCGCGCAGGAGCCGAGCGAGGCACTGCCCTGAGAAGGGTCAGGCCGGGCTCTCGGGCGGGGCCGGCCCGGCTGCCCCCACCTCGAGCGCGATGCGCCGGGCCTCGGCCTCGCCTGCCAGGTGGAGGATGATCGCGTTGACCGCCGCGACCAGGGGGACGGCCACCAGGGCTCCCGCCACGCCGGCGACGAGGACACCGCAGCCGATGGCCACCAGGACACCGAGCGGGTGGACCGAGACGAACCGGCCCATCAGGAACGGCTGGAGGACGTTGGACTCGACCTGCTGGACCACGAGCACGCCCGCGAGCATCAGCAGGGCGACCACCGGTCCCTGGGCGACGAGGGCGACCAGCACGGCCACCGCGCCCGAGACCGTCGCGCCGACGATCGGGACGAAGGAGCTGATGAAGACCAGCACCCCGATCGCGAAGGCGAAGGGCACGTTGAGCAGGTAGGCCACCAAGCCGATGCCGACCGCGTCGACGAGCGCGACGAGCACGGTGGCGCGCACGAACCGGGTCAGCGAGTACCACGCCGCGCGGCCCGAGGAGTCCGCGCGAGTGCGAGCGGCACGCGGGAACAGCCGGACCACCCACGCCCAGATCCGGGCTCCGTCGGCCATGAAGAAGAACGTCGCGAACAGCGCGATGAAGAACCCGGCCACGATGAAGGTCAACGCCGTGCCGACCTCCGTCACCCGGGTGATGATCTGCTCGGTGCTGCTACCGATCGCCCTCTGGGCCTCGGCGATGGCATCGGAGATCTGTGACTCGCTGGCCTGGAGCGGCCCCTCCTGCAGCCAGATCCGGATCTGGCCCAGGCCGTCGACGACCTGCTGGGACAGGTCGCTGAAGCCCTGGGCGATCTGCTGGCCCACGAACGTCAGCAGCAGGCTCAACGTGGCCAGCCCCCCCAGCACCGTGAGCGCGGAGGCCAGCTTTCGGTTGAGACCGACCCGCTGGAGGAGGTCGACGAACGGGGTGCCGAGAGCCGCGAACAACAGCGCCACGACCAACGGGATCGTGATGACCGAGAAGCGCGCGAGCACCCACACGATGACGTACCCGGCGGCCACGATGACGAGGAACCGCCACGCCCAGGCCGCAGCCATGTCGACCGCCCACGGCACCTGTGCCCGGGAGAAGTTCGAGGGGCCGGCCTCGATGGTCGGCTCCTCGTCCTGGCGACGATCGGCGCGGGCCTGGGCCCACTGGTGGGCGAACTGCGCGGCGAACCGCTCGGCGAAGCGGTCGTCCGAGGCACGACGCTGCCTCTCACGCCGCCGGCCCATGCGGCCGGTCAGCCGTTTGCCCATTCCCATGGCCACAGCGTAGGTCCCTCAGCCGCGTAGACGTCCCAGGAGCCGGTACGCCGCCTCGGGGTGTCGAGCCGCGAGGAGACCGGCCGGCGCGAGGACATAGTCGGTGTCGACGAGGGTCCGTGGTCGCTGCGGGACCTGCCAGCCCTGCCCGTCGTCCCCGAGCAGCCGCAGCATGACCGTCCGCCCGGCGTCGCCGCTGTGGCGCAGGACTCCGCCGGACCCCACGAGCAGGTCCGCCTCGCGCAGGTCCTTGCCGGACCGCTCCACGACCCGGCCGTCGGGCCCGAACACCACCTGGGCCCGCCCGGCGTGACGGCGCAGTGCGACGCCGATCGCGACGGAGGCCAGCTCCTGGTCA
>DATHVS010000007.1:0-5410 GCA_035461195.1 Nocardioidaceae bacterium | reverse complement strand
CGTCGGCGAACACCTCCGCCTTGTCGACCGCCCCGGTGATCAGGTTCTTGAGCCGGTTCGCCTTGTCCTGTGACATGCGACCCTTGAGCAGGAGCTTGTCGATCTCCTCGTGGACATAGGCCACACCCTTGTCGACGCGTGCCTGGTCGAGGTCGGTGAGTACGACGGGCACCTGCAGCCGGCGGGCGAACAGCAGCGCGAGCTGGCTGGCCATGAGGCCCGCGCCCACGATGCCGACCTTCGTCACGGGTCGCGCCAGCGACTTGTCCGGAGCACCCGCGGGTCGCTTGGCCCGCTTCTGCACCAGGTCGAAGGAGTAGAGGCTCGCGGCGAGCTCGGGCGTGAGGATGAGGTCGGCGAGCGCCTCGTCCTCGGCCGCGAACCCCTCGTCGCGGCTGGCGGACTTCGCGGCGGCGATCAGGTCGAGCGCCCGGTACGCCGCCGGGGCGGCACCGCCGGTCCTGGCGTCGGCCAGGGAACGACCCTTCGCGACAGCGGCATCCCAGGCCTCACCACGATCCACCTCGGGCCGCTCGACGCTGACCTCCCCCTTGAGCACCCGGGCGGCCCAGAGCAGGGACTGCTCGAGGAAGTCGGCGCCGGAGAACTCCGCGTCTGCCAGGCCCATCTCGAACGCGGCGTGGCCGGTGAGGGTCTTGCCCTGGTTCAACGGGTTCTCGACCATGAGCCGCACGGCCTGCTCCGCGCCCAGGAGGTTCGGCACGAGGTAGGCGCCGCCCCACCCGGGGACCAGCCCCAGCATGACCTCGGGCAGGCCCACGGCGGGGGCGCTGTCCTGGATCGTGCGGTAGGTGCAGTTCAGGGCGACCTCCAGGCCACCGCCGAGCGCGAGACCGTTGACGAACCCGAAGGAGGGCACGCCGCCGTCCACGAGCTTGCGAAAGACCCCGTGTCCCATCTGGGCGATCAGCTTCGCGTCGTCGCGACCGTTCAGCCCCCCGAGACCGGACAGGTCTGCGCCGGCCGCGAGGATGAACGGCTTCCCGGTCACCCCGAGCGCGGCCACGTCGTCGCGGCCCAGGGCCTCGTCGATCGCGGTGTTCAGCGAGGCGAGACCCTTGGGCCCGAACGTGTTCGGCCGGTTGTGGTCGAGCCCGTTGTCGAGCGTGATCAGCGCCATCGTGCCCGCGCCGAGAGGGAGGTCGACGTACCGCAGCTTGGCCTCGGTGACCACCTCGTCGCCGGCCATGGCCACGCCGCGCTCGAGCAGCTTGTCGATGTCGGTCATCAGGCGACCTCTCCCTCGTTCGCGCCGGTCCAGCGTGGGTTCTCCCAGATCACGGTGCCGCCCATGCCGATGCCGATGCACATGGTCGTCATCCCGTAGCGCACGTCGGGTCGCTCCTCGAACGCCTTTGCGAGCTGGTTCATCAGGCGCACGCCGGAGGACGCGAGCGGGTGGCCCATCGCGATCGCGCCGCCGTAGGGGTTGACCCGCTCGTCGTCGTCGGCGATGCCGAAGTGCTCGAGGAACGCGAGCACCTGCACTGCGAACGCCTCGTTGACCTCGAACGCACCGATGTCGTCGATCGTCAGCCCTGCCTTGGCGAGGGCCTTCTCCGTCGCAGGGATCGGGCCGGCGCCCATCACCTCGGGCTCCACGCCGACGAAGGAGTAGGAGACCAGCCGCATCTTCACCGGCAGGCCCAGCTCACGGGCGGTCTCCTCGTCGGCCAGGATCGCGGCGGTCGCGCCGTCGTTGAGGCCGGCGGCGTTGCCGGGGGTGACCCGGCCGTGCGGGCGGAAGGGTGTCTTCAGCGCGGCCAGGTCGTCCATGGTGGTGCCGGGGCGCGGCGGCTCGTCGACCGTGGCGAGACCCCAGCCGTGCTCCGCCGAGCGCGTGGCGACCGGCACGAGGTCGGGCTGGAGCAGGTTGTCGGCGTAGGCCTGGGCCGTCTTCGCCTGCGAGCGCACCGCGTAGGCGTCGGCGCGCTCCTTGGTGATGCTTGGGTAGCGGTCGTGGAGGTTCTCCGCGGTGTTGCCCATCGACAGCGCCTCGGGGTCCACGACCTTCTCGGAGATGATCCGCGGGTTGGGGTCCACGCCCTCGCCCATCGGGTGGCGGCCCATGTGCTCGACGCCGCCGGCGATCACGACGTCGTAGGCGCCGAAGGCGATCCCGCCGGCCGTCGTGGTGACCGCGGTCATCGCGCCGGCGCACATGCGGTCCACCGAGTAGCCGGGCGTGCTCTGCGGCAGCCCCGCGAGGAGCGCCGCGGTGCGGCCGATGGTCAGCCCCTGGTCGCCGATCTGGGTGGTGGCGGCGATCGCGACCTCGTCGACCCGCTCGGGGGGCAGGCCGGGGTTGCGCCGCATGAGCTCGCGGATGCACTTGATCACCAGGTCGTCGGCACGCGTCTCGGCGTACTGGCCCTTGGCCTTGCCGAACGGCGTTCGCACGCCGTCGACGAAGACGACCTCTCGCAACTGTCGGGCCACGAAGGCTCCTCCATGCGTCGTAGGGGAATGTCGTGCGAGATGCTACCGGCTGGTAACAAAGCCGGGAAGCGCGGGACCGTGTGCTGGTGGTCACCCGGCTAGACCGCCCGCACGTGCTTGAGGGCCTCTCGCCGGGCAAGGCCCGAGAGCTCACTGGTGTGCGCGTCGACGAAGGACCTCACCCAGGTGGGGTCGGTCCGGGCGTACTCCCGAAGCGCCCAGCCCACCGCCTTGCGGATGAAGAAGTCGCGGCCGTGCGGACTCCCCTCCAGGTTGGCGGTGAGCACTTCGTCGAGCAGCGCGGTGTCGGTGTCGTCCTTGCTCCGCAGCTGGCACAGCACCGCGGTACGACGTACCCACAGGCCCTCGTCGCGGGACCAGGCGTGGATCACCGGGGTCACGGCGGCTGGGTCGGCCCGCAGGATCGGACCCACGCGGTTGGCGGCCACCACGTCGACGAGGTCCCACCAGCCACCCGTGACCACGAGGTGGAGGTAGAGGTCGAGGGTGGCCGCGTCCTGGAAGCCTAGGTAGAGGCGGTGGCCGGTGAGGGCGATGGCGGCGTACCTCTCCTCCCGGTAGGCGGCACCGTCCCACAGCACACGCACCGCGTGCTCCCACGTCACCCGGTCGTCGAGCCGGTGACGGTCGAGGACCTCGCGGCAGATCGCGCGCAGCGGAACCGCGCTCACCCCCCGGAAGGGCATCGAGGACTTCATGTAGGCCTGCATGCCGGGCGCCCGTGCGGGGTCGGCCGCCTCGGCCATGCGCCCGCGAAGGTCCTCGACCAGCACCGAGGCTGCGTCGTGCTGCGACAATGTGATGCGATCCTCGGCCGACGAGCCCATGGCGGACACGTTAGCCGGGGCACTCCCGAATACCCTTGGTGCGCGAACCGACTCGAGCCCGAAAGGTTGTGTGATGGCTGAAGCCTCCCGCTTCGTCCACATCGTCGACGAGGTACCCGAGCTCGAGGGGCGCAAGGACGGGCCGGTCCTGGTCCACGCCCTCGACGGGTTCCTCGACGCGGGCAACGCGGCGAACCTTGCGGCCAAGCACCTGCTGTCGGAGTCGACGGGCCGGGTGGTCGCCAGCTTCGCGATCGACGACTTCTACGACTACCGCGCCCGGCGGCCACCGATGTCGTTCGTGGAGAACCACTACGAGGCCTACGAGGCGCCCCGGCTCGTCGTGCGCCTCCTGCACGACCGAGTCGGCGCCCCCTTCCTCCTCCTCCACGGTCCGGAGCCGGACATGCACTGGGAGGCGTTCGCACTGGCCGTGCGCACCGTGGTCGAGCACTTCGGTGTGCGGCTCACCGTGGCCATGGGTGCGGTTCCGATGGCCGTGCCCCACACCCGGCCCGTGATGCTGACCAACCACGCGACGACTCCCGACCTGCTGGTGCAGCAGAACGTCTGGCGCGGCCAGATCAGGGTGCCTGCGAGCGCGCAGGCCCTGCTGGAGTTCCGCCTGGGCGAGTGGGAGCACCCGGCGACAGGATTCGTGGCCCACATCCCGCACTACGTGGCACAGTTCGACTACCCGCTGGCGTCCGTGGCGCTGCTGGAGGCCGTCGAGGACGTGACAGGTCTCCAGTGGGACCTCGCAGGGCTCCGGGCCGCGGGAGAGGCCAAGATGCTGGAGATCGCCGCCCAGATCGAGGACTCCGAGGAGGTCCGGGACGTCGTGGCCGGCCTCGAGCAGCAGTACGACGCCTTTCACCGTCCCGAGCCCGACGACGGCTCGGCCCTGCCCCTCGCCGAGGAGCAGGAGCTCCCGACGGGCGAGGAGATCGGCGCCGAGTTCGAACGCTTCCTGGCCGGACTCGACCGGCGCGACCGTCCTGACGAGTAGAGGTTCCCTTGCCCAGTTCTGCCGCGGAGCTCGTCGAGCTCCTCGACCTCGAGACCATCGACCTCAACCTCTTCCGCGGGATCCAGCCCGACACGCTCCTGCAGCGCGTGTTCGGTGGACAGGTCGCCGCCCAGGCACTGGTGGCCGGCGCCCGCACCGTGGAGCCGGAGCGCGAGGTGCACTCGCTGCACAGCTACTTCCTGCGCCCGGGCGACACTGCGGTGCCGATCGTGTACGACGTGGAACGGATCCGGGACGGGAAGTCGTTCTCGACGCGCCGGATCGTCGCACGCCAGCACGGCCGGGCCATCTACTTCATGACCGCGAGCTTCCAGGTGCCCGAGGAGGGCTTCGAGCACCAGGACGTCATGCCGGAGGCGCCCGCGCCGGACGAGTGTCTCGACCTCGGTGACCTCTTCCGCAAGCGCTCACCTGAGAACGCCGACGAGTGGATCCGCGAGTGGGCCGCCCTCGAGCTGCGCTACGTGGGGGACTCGCGGCCTGGTGGGGCGATCCCGAACGACGAGCGCCCCTCCCAGTCGCGCCTGTGGATCCGGGTCGACGGCGACCTCGGCGGGGACCCGCTGCTGCACCGCGCGGCGTTCACCTACGCCAGTGACATGACGCTGCTCGGCTCGTCGCTCGTGCCTCATGGGATGCACGTCTCGCACCCGAAGATGCAGTCGGCGTCCCTCGACCACACGATCTGGTTCCACCGCCCGTTCCGGGCCGACGAGTGGCTGCTCTACGACCAGGCCTCGCCCTCGGCCTCCGGCGGACGTGGGCTTGCCTTCGGCCGACTGTTCAGCGAGGACGGGGTGCTCGTCGCCTCCGTGGCTCAGGAGGGGCTCATCCGCCACCGCGGCTGAGTGCTAGCACAAATTGTCCGAAAGGCCCGCGCGACACGCCGAGCGCGCGTTACGGTTGAGCGTTTCTGAGGCGCGGTACATGCGGTGAGGCTCCGGGGCCTCCTGTTGCCCATGTGAACACGCCTCGGTCCGCTGAGCCGAGAGGACGTTCATGCCCCTGCGTCGACCGATCCCCGTGTTGACGGCCGTGGCCCTTGCCGCCGGGCTGCTCGCCTCGCCCTCGG
>DATHVS010000006.1:0-6797 GCA_035461195.1 Nocardioidaceae bacterium | reverse complement strand
TCTCGCTCTCCCTGTCGCACGTGTGTCGGCGGCGCCCGAGCATTCAACCCCGGCAGTCGACCGCGATCACACTGCGTGAGGACACCTGCACACTCGGCCACGGTTGAGGCGCCCAGAAGGCTTCGGTGCTGCCGCACCATGAGCACGAGCCCGTCGGATCCGCTCGCCTTGCCGACATCGGTCGCGAGCCGAGACAGCCCTGCTTGTCGATCGACCCGCCGGCGAGGTCAGCGCCGAGGTGACGACATCTGCGGCTCATGGCGAACAGGCTGCCGCTCGCGTTGCCCACGGCATAGTGGCCTACGCCCATGACCGTGCCCGGGGTGAGCGCGGAGACCGCGCACACCGGCAGCTCGTCCGCCATGCTTTCCTCCTCAGGTGGTGAGGTTGCTGGCGTCGACCAGCCCGACCTGGACGCAGGGGTCGAGCCAGTTGATGTAGCCGGTCGATTCGGCCACCCTGCCGTCCGCGATGCGGTACACGATGCACTCGTATGCCGTGTAGGGCCGGTTCGCGCCCCGCAGGTGCTCGTTCCCGGAGAACCGCTCGGCGGTCACCTTGCCCACGACGCATACGTTCTTGTCGTCGCCGAACATCTCCTTGATCTCGAAGCTGCTGTCGTCGGCCGTTCGTCGGAGCTGGTCGACGATCGCCTGTCGGCCGTCACCACGCCGCCCATGCGGGCGGGTACACCGGCGATGCGGAAGACCGCATCGGCGGCCAGCAATTCGCCATAGCGGTCGAACGCCCGATCGCGGGCGGCCTGCTGTAGCTCCTCGACGAGCTCCAGGTTCTGCTTGGCTCCCATGAGCCCTCCTTCTCAACCTCCTGGCGTGCGGGGAGCGCCGGCCCGGCCGGCCTAACCCGCACGGCCGTTCAGGCGATGTGCACCTCGGGGAGGAGGCCGACCTCGCGGGCGTGCTCGACGATGGCCGGGTCGGGCCACCAGCGCTCGAGTCCGAGGTCGGAGCAGACGGCTCGGGCTGCGTTGTAGCCGCCGCCGAGGCTGCCGGGAATGCCGGGGTGGACGCCCCCGCCGGCGAGGTAGAGGCTGTCGATCGGGGTTCGGCCGTCGCTGCAGTCGGCGTGGGGTCGACCCGTGAAGGTCTGTTCGCGGATCAATGCGCCCTGGCGTACCGAGCCGCCCCGAGTGGTGCGGAAGCGGCGCTCCAGGTCACGGGGGCTGTCGGCGAACCCGAACAGGAGCCGGGCCTCGTCGAGTCCGGTGGTGTGGCTGCCGAGGAACTCCCAGCACCGGGTGCGGTAGCTCACCCGCTCCCGGTCCCAGATCCCTTCGGGATGGTCATAGGGCGCCACCGTCTCGAACCGCAGCGTGTGCAGCGGACCGTACGGTCCCGGTGAGGCCTGGAGCGGATCGTGGGCGGTGGTCACGGTGAGGTGCCCGGCCGGCCGTTCGGGCAGGCGGCCGGCGGCCGCCATCTCGACGTGGTCGACCACGGCCGTGGCGTCGTCGAAGCCCATCACCTGGAGCAGGGCCCGCGTGGCGTCCTCGCTCTCGAGGTGCGGCGGTGCCCCCTTGATGCCGAAATGCGCGACGAACGGGCCGACACGATCGAGCCGCCAGGCCTCGGCCGCGCTACGGAGCTCGGCGGGGACAACCGACGGGTCGAGCAGCTCGAGGAACGTGGTCCGGGGGTCGAGCGTCGACACGACCGTGCGGGCGGTGAACTGCCGTTCGTCCCGGCAGACGACCCGGAACCCGCTGTCGGCCGTGTCGATCCGCACCACGTCGGCCACGTTGCGGTACTGGGCGCCTGCTTTGGCACCCGCACGGAACAGGCCATTGGCCAGGCTCTTGGTGCCCCCGGCCACGATGGTCGGGCGCAGCAGCCGGGTGAGCGCGAAGGCCCCCATCAGGCCCAGCGGCTCGTCCGGACGGGTGAACCCGGCGAGCGCGCACAGGTAGCGCAGGAGGCCTGCCGCCCGCGGGTCGGCTGTGGCCTGGGTCATGGCCGCGGGCGTCAGACGGGCCAGGTCGAGCACCTGCGTGCCCTCGTCGTGGTCGAGCACCCGCTCGACCTCGTCGACCGGCACCGGTGGCGTGTAGAGGAGCGGCAGCATCACGTGCTCGACGGCGTCGAGGCTGCCGGTCAACCCGAGAGCGGCCCCGTCCCGGCCCACCACCAGCGGTTCGCCTCCACCTTCGGGCACGAAGGCCACCGGAGGGTCGGGCTCGATGAAACGCACGGCGAAGCGGTTCAGCTCGAGGTCGGCATAAGGCGGCAGCCCCAGGCCGACGGGGAGCGTGAACTGGCACAGGTTGTAGAGGAAGGGGGTTGAGTAGTCGTCGGACGCCATGGTGCCGCCCCACTCGAAGCGCTTGTCGAGTACCACGGTGTGGGCACCGGCCCGGGCGAGGTACGCGGCGCAGGTCAGCCCGTTCGGGCCTCCCCCGACGACCGCAACGTCAAACTCTTCGTTCTCCACGTGCGCTCACCTCCCCGCGCCCACGGGCTGGGTCGCGAGCGGCTCCAGCAGCCGCTCGATGTTCTGCAGGAACCAGGCGACCGGGCGGTGCACCCACCACGCCTGGTGTCGGACACCGAGGTCCTCGGCCACCACCTGGGCCGCGTTGTAGCCGGCGGCCATCCACGTCAGGCCCAGCGGCCATACCGAGTTGGACATGTACAGCCCGGCGATCGGCATCCGGTAGGGCATCCGGTCGAGGATCCACTGGTCCTCGGAGAAGTCCCCGCCGAGCACCTGTCCGTACACCGCGGCCTGGTTGAGCCGCCAGATGTCGATCGGGGTCCACTGGTAGGCGTCGATGATCCGGTCCCTGAAGCCCGGCGCGATCGACTCCATGACGTCGTTGCGTCGCCGCAGCATCTCGTCGCGGATGGGGCCGTCCCACGCCTCGGGCCCGCCCTCGCGGCGTAGCGGATAGGGGATCGCCTCCTCGCCGCGGATCACCCGATGGCCCTGGGGCGAGACCGCGTTCGGGTCACACTTGCCGTAGTCGAGGATCTCGATCATGTTGCCGAAGGCACCCCAGGTGTCGTTGGTGATCATCGCCATGACGTAGTCCTTGGCGGCGTCCCACGAGTCGTAGGCCCGGTACATGAGGTGGGCCTGGCTCACGAGGGGATCGAAGTCGGCCGAGCCCCACGGCATCTCCCCGTCGACGAGCCACGACGTGACCGTCGAGCCGCGCTCGTCCATCTTCCAGTGCTTCATCTTGGCGGCGAGCCGTGAATCGACCGACAACACGGTCTCCTCGCCGAGCAGGTCCAGGGTCGTGCGGGCGCCGACGTTGGAGATCACCGCGTGCCGGGCCTCGAACCGTGCTCCCGGGAACACCGACTGGTCGGACAGGACGATCGCCCGGGCCCGGCCGTCACGCACCTCGATGTGCTCGACGGGGCAGTTGGTGAGCACCGTGCCCCCGTGGTCGAGGAAGCATCGGCTCATGGCTTCGACCAACGACTCGTTGCCGCCGATGCCTATGGCGGTCGTGTAGAAGAGGCTCAGGGCCACCGCGAAGGCGCCCTGACCCCGGGCCAGGGGGGCGCCCTGCAGGTGGAGCGCCACCGGGCAGAGGACGGTCTGGCGGGCCTTGTCGGATTCGAAGGTGAGCTCCAGCAGCTCGTAGGCGGTCATCGACGACAGGTCGTCGACCGAGCGCCCGAACACGTGGCCGCAGAGCTTGAGCACCTCCTCGAACTTCCCCACGTCGGGGTGCGGGCTGTAGAACGCCAGCTCGTTCATCTCGACGATCTTGTCGAGGACACGGGTCTGGATCCCGAGGATCGTCTCGCCGTCCGCCTGCGAGTGCCGGGCGAAACTCGCGGCCGTGCGCTCGGGGTCATAGCAGATCAGGCAGTTCGATCCGTCGGGGTGCGCGGTGCCCAGCACCACAGGGCTGGTGCGGATCCGGTAGCCGTACCGGGACTCCAGCTCGAGGTCCTCGATGGAGGGCGAGTTGCCCGAGAAGTTGATCGACGCGTGCGGACTGTCGAGCGTCTCCGGCCAGGTCTCGTGGGTGGGACAGAAGTTCCCGAGCTCCGGACGGGCCTCAATAACAGCCACGTCGAGCCCGGCCTTCTGGAGGTAGGTGGCGGCCGGGAGCCCTCCCGAGATGCCGCCCCCGACCACGATCACGTCAAAGGTTTCCAATTGGGGCCTCCTCGCCGCGCGCGCCGCTACACGGGCGGTTCTCGCCCACGCGGTCGCACAGGATGAGGCAGTGGTACCGGGCCGAGGCGGTCGTCGACCATGCGACGAGAACCACGATCCGGTCGAGTGGCATGCCGACCACCCCTCTCGCGCTGCCTCCACTCCCAACCTACGACCGGCCGGTTCCAAGTCAAGGAGAACAGCGGGTAGGACATGGGCCTACCGGCTGGGCTGCTGGCGGAAGCGACCTTCCAGGCGAGCCATCAGCGCCTGGAAGCCGACCAGTTCCGTTGGGTGACCAGGTTGGCCGCCGCCGGGAGTTGGCCGGTAGGGAGGGACTCCCACAGCGGTGACGAGCAGGCAGCTGGCCCGGGTGGCGAACGCAGCGCGGACCTCGTCGTCGAAGAACGTGAGGCCGGTGGCCCCCTGGCCGAGAGCATGGGCGGCAAGGAGCAGTCGCCCATTGACGATCCCGGCTTCCAGGTGGGCGGCCCGGTAGCCGCGAGGGCCGAGCGTGTCGAGGACCGCGTCGAGGTCGGCGGACTCGAACACCGTGTACGCGCTGTCGCCGCCCAGAGGTTGGCCGAGGCACAGGTAGGTGGCCAGGTCGCGCACCTCGTTCTCGGGACCCGCTTTGCGGCGGTCGGCCACGCCGGCGACCCACTCATACAGCCCCGGCGCGTGCCCCTCGACGCCGTGGACGGCCAGTTGGTGGGTGAGAAGCGTGTGACCGGCGGCGATGGCGTCGGCGGGCACAGGTCGGGTGGCGGCGCTCAGCACCCACGTGAGGGCAACCGGCGGGACCGTCCTGCGCGCCATGAGCCGAGTGGAACCCCGGCGAAGGATGAGCGCCTCCATCGGCTCCGGCAACTCGCCGTGATGGGGGACGTCAATGGTGTCGGGCACGGCGAGCCCGCCAGCGCGACCCTGTTGGCTGGTGCACGCCTGCCGCCAGTTGGCCAGGGCTGCGGGGGCATCGAGGTTGGTGGCCTGCTGGGCGTCGGTGACAAGCGGGAACTCCAGCGGGTGGGGTGACGGCGGCTCGACGTCGAGGCGGAGCTTGTCCAGTTCGGATGGCTCGGCGGTCGTCCCCCGTCGCTCTGCCGGTTCGCCCACGGCCACGACCGCTACCGGGCACTCGGCGGTGCCGTCGATCGCCAGGATGTGGCTCACCTCTCTGTCCATGAACCCGAACACCAGGCGGGCGCGCACGCCGTGGGCGGCGGCCACCGCCACCAGGTTCGCGAGGAGGCTCCCCGCGTCCCAGAAGACGTGACGCCATCCCCGCTCCCCGTACTTCCAGGTGGTCCGCCAGGGGATGCCGGTGATGACGATGACGACCGCCGCGCCCACCAGAGCGGGGTCGTTGGCCGCGTGGGCGAGGTGCGAGCGCACATCGCCGGGGCGGAGTCGAGCCAGGGCGAAGGCGTCGGGGTCGAAGTGGTACAGGCCCCCGTCCATGCCGCTCAGCGCGTCGCACGCCACGTAGAGCTCGAGAGGATGAAGGTTCCCTGCCGAGGCGCTTGCCCGGAACCAACTCCGCTCCTCGCCTTCGTTGGTATACCGGGTAACACCAGCGGAGAAGTAGAGGAGACGGGCGAGAACAGCTGGGTCGAGCGCGGCGGGCGTGGTCGGTGGGCCATGTCCCGACAGGACCTCCAGCGCGGTGGGCGCATCGGCCCGGGGGCCGAGGTCGGTGGGGAGTGGCTGCCGTTCGAGGTTCCGGTACCGCTTGAACGGTGACGGCCTGTTGGCGGGGTCCATGGGCAAGAACCCCGGTACCACGTGGTGATGAGGGTGGGGCCCAGGCGAGTGCGACGTCTCGTCGTGATAGCGACGGATCGCAGCAACGCCGTCCACACCCCGATGCATACCCCCCGCTCCGGGCTTCTCCACCCGCCCGGCACCGCCCCGCGCGTGGCGCCCAGCGTCTCGCCAGGTTCCTCACCGGCGGGCTCGTCAGGTCCTCGGCCCGCACGACCGCGATTAGGCCGGCCCGTCGCTCAGCGTTCGACGGGCACCCCGACGAGCAAGCCGTACTCGGTCCACGAGCCGTCGTAGTTCTCCACCGACGGGTAGCCCAACAGCCCATGCAGCACGAGCCATGCGTGGACCGACCGCTTGCCGATGCTCGTCCTAGGTTCGGGCTCGACGCCATCACGGGCCTCGGCGGTCCTGCGCAGGTGCGCTTCGCGGATGACGGCCTGGCTCTTCCGGAGCCGCCCCGGGCGGCTTGTGGTCCAGCTGATCGCCAAGCACCACAGCGTGGGTACCGTCTGTCGCCCGGCATCACCGCTCGCTGGGCGCCCGGTGGGCGGCTCCGCAGTCCGACTCCCGCGTGTCGCGCTTGAACCAGTTCCCGCTGCCGTGCATCCGTTACGGGTGATGGAACGCCTCGCGAGAGACGTATACGTGCATCGCTGATGGCCAGGAGGCCAGCGCATCACCGATTGGCCTCGCCTCGGCCGTCGCCGCCGACAGCGTCGGGCGGATCTTCGCGGGTGCTCACAGCTAGCCGGGCCGGGCTTGGTCGGGGGGTTCTGAACAGTTCGGCGAAGTTGTCAGGCGGCGAGGTGTTCGTGTTGGAGGAGCTGGTCGAGCGCGTGGTCGTAGGCGCGGGCGGCGGCGACGAGGGGTGCGGGTGAGCCGCGTGGTGGTCG
>DATHVS010000005.1:0-39830 GCA_035461195.1 Nocardioidaceae bacterium | reverse complement strand
GGTGTGCGGGACGGCGACGTCGAGCATCGCCGCGACCCGTGGGTCGTCGCTGCCTCGCAGCAGGAGGTCGCGCGTCGGCCCGGGAGGGTTCGCGAACCCGCCCGGTACGGACTCCTCGCGCGCCGCGAGTCCCTCGCGGGAGGTGCGCGGGTAGCCCTCCACCCGGCCGTTGCGCTCCAGCGCCTTGCGTCCGCGGGAGCCCTCGATCCGCAGCCGCCAGGCCTTCCGCTCGTAACGGTCGAGCCGGAGGAACTGCTCGAAGTCGTTGGTCCGCGCCCCTCCGCGATCCGAGAAGGGTCCGCCGGCGTAGATCCGCGGCGGGGAGACCGTGAAGGCGCCGAGGAGCGCGTCGATCGCCTCGTGGCAGCCCGCGGCGGCTGCTCCCGGGACGGTGTCCTCGGGTACGCCGGGCACCACCCGGTCAATAACCGCCTCGAGGGTGCGCATCTCGGCGGGGCGGAGGAATCGGGCACGGTAGGCGCCGAGGGGCACCGCGACGGCCGACGAGCCGGAGGCACCGGCGCCGGTGAACAGCGCCACTCCGGCCACCGCCGCCCCGTTGAGCGCGGCGCGCCGCGAGAGCTGCAGGTCCTGGATCACGAGATGTGTAACGCGTTCTCGTCCCTGGTGGTTACGGCCTGCGGCGGAAGGAGACCTGATCAGGACCAACGGCACTTGGGGGGACCCTGCCTCGACGAGGAGGAGGCGGACCGGCGACTGGAGGAGTACGGCCGCAACGAGCTGCCGCGCGTGGCCTCGGTGAGCCCCTTCGTCCGGCTGCTGCGCCAGATGCACAACCCGCTGGTCTACGTGCCGGGGCGGTCACGGTGTTCGTCGGCCAGTACGTCGACTGCGTGGTCGTCCTCGGCGTCGTCGTGGTCAACACTTCGTGGGGTCCGTCCAGGAGACCAAGGCCGAGTCGGCCCTCGACGCGCTGCGCTCGATGGTGCACACGGAGTCACGTGTGGTGCGCGAGGGCCGACAGCGGCGGCTGCACTCCTGGTCCCCAATGACGAGGTGGTCCTGCCCGTGACGACCCCGGCGGCGGACCGTTCGTCGCTCAAGGCGTTCACCCATCTGCCTGTGACGAGCACCCTGTTCCAGACGGCCCCGATCGGCCTCGACGCGAGGCTGCGGATCACCCTCGTCGCGACGGCGGCGAAGCTGGTGGTGTCAGTGGACAAGGCGAGGATCCGCTCGCGCATCCTGTGACACGGAGACCTCGGGTCAGTGGCGCCCGGCGCTGCCCAGGAGGACTGGCCGCGGCGAACGGCGCACCACCTGGTCCGCGACGCTCCCGATGAGCATCTGTGACAGGCCGCGACCGCGGCGGCCGAGGACCAGGAGATCCACGGCCCCAGTGCCCGCCCTCTCGAGGATCACGTGAGCGGGCTGCCCGGCCACGACCTCGAGGACCGCGGGAAGGGCCTCCTCGGGGATCCGGGCGGCTCGGCTCTCCAGCAGCTGCTGGGCGTCGAGATGGGCCTGAGGGTCGTTCTCGCCGCGGTCGGGATCGAGCACGGTGAGCAGGATGAACCGCGCACCCTCCGGCGACAGCAGCCGGGCCGCGTCGGCGAGGGCCTCGTCTGACTCCGCGGACCCGTCGACCGCCGCCAGCACCGTCAGCCGGGCCGGGGCCCCGCCGTTGCCCGCGGTGCTGCGGCTGAGCACCGTCCCCTCCCGCTGCCCGATCTCGAGTGCGATGGGCAGCAGGATGGGACCCAGTGCGATCCCGATGACGAACCACGCCGGGCTACGCCTGCCGTGCCGGCCCAGGTACACCACCGCGGTGAGACCGACCGCGACCCACGTGACCAGGACGAGGATCGGGAAGAGGACGTCGGGCATGCTGCCTCCTGCCGCGCGGGGGACACGAACTGCTCGCCCTCACCCTTCCACCCCGGGCCCAGCCCCGCAGTGATCCAGGACGTGCCGGAACGGGACCTTCGCCACGGCATGTCCCATTCGTTGACTTCGGGCGGTGCGGACGCTTAGGGTCCCTCGGGTGCCCGTCCGCGGGCCCACCCGGGGGCCGGTGGCAGGGCGTCGGCTGCGAGATCGGTCCAGACCAGGCGCGGAGGGTGTTTCGGGGGCACATACCCAGGGGTAGACGTAGCGAGGCCCCGCAAAGTACGAGTTTGCGGGGCCTCAAACGTGACAGCCGCTTGACGGCGGCCATCTCGCGGACGCGTTCATCGGATCCCCTGACCTCGTCAACGGCCGCAGGCACGCGTAGTGCCTGTCCGGGATCCCAACTTCGTCCGGTCCCGCCGGGCGGGCGGTCCTCCGCCGGGCGTGACCCCTTTCTACCGCCGTGTGAGCCAGGTCGCAAGGGACCTTGGTCCCCCGGTCCACCTGATTCGGGGGACAATGGGGGACAAAAGTAGACAATCGAGCCCCCGACAGAGGCCCAGATCACTCGGCCAGGGCCGCGTCGATCGCCCTCACGGTGTTGGCCAGCAGATCCTCGGCGCTCGTGAACTCGACCTTCTCACCGTCGACCGTCACCGTCGGGGTGCCGGTGAACCCGCGCTTGGACCACTCCTCGGTGGCGTCCTCGACCCACGGCTCGAACTTCAGGTCCTCGATCGGGCCGCGGATCGCCTCCTCGTCGGCGCCCGCCTGAACCGCGAGCTCGATCATCTCGTCGTCCGAGATGCCCGCCCCACCCTCCTCGGGCTGGTTCGCGAAGAGCGCGTCGTGGAAGTCCACCGCGACCTCGGCGCCGGCGGTGTCGAGCACCACGGCGATCGCGTTGGCCGCCCTGGTCGAGTAACGGTCCTGGGAGGCCCGGTCGAGGAACGACACGACGTGGTATCGGACCTGGACGTCCCCGCTCGCGGCGTACTCCTTCATGCGCTCGGAGCTGACCTGCTCGAAGACCCCGCAGTACGGGCACATCATGTCCTCGTAAACGGTGACCTCCACCGGGGCGTCGTCGTCGCCCAACGGCAGCGCATAGCTGTCGACCGCGTTGTCGGGAGGGCTGCTCGTCTGGCCCTCGCCGCTGCCCCCGCCTGTGCTGAGGCCCACCGCGATCGCCACGACGACCAGGAGCACGCCCACAACTGCCGCAGCGACCACGAGGGCCCGGTTGCGGCGCTCCTTGCGCTCGTGCTCGGCGCGGATCGCCGCCGCGCGCTCGGAGGCACGTTGCATGTTGGCCTGCTTGGTCGCCTTGGACTGCTTCTTGCTCATCGCGTGAGTTCTCCGGTCGTGGTGCGATCAGTGCTGCCGTAGTACAGGAGTCGATTGTCCAACGCCCACGGGGACCGAGGCCGCCAAACCAGCCAAAGGGAGGCGAAGAGGAGACCAAGGTCCCGGGCGATGTCCCAGGGGTACTTGTCGGTGGCGTCCGGGTCGTAGCCGCCCCCGCCGAAGCAACCGCAGTCGATCTGCAGCCCCCTGGCCCAGGCGGCGGAGATGCCGATGACGAAGGCCACGAACAGCAGCGCGGAGATCACCGCGTTGGCGCGCACCAGCAGACCGATCACGAGCATGACACCCACCACCACCTCGAGCACCGGCAGCGCGTAGCCGACCGCGGGCACGATCGTCTCCGGCAGGAGCTGGTAGGCCCGCACGGCACGCACACTCGAGGCCGGATCGGGCAGCTTCAGCGCACCGGCGACGATCCACACACCACCGACGAGCAGCCTCGCCACGAGCCCGACCCATCCCATGTCCGTCATGCTAGGGAGAGGGAACAACCGCGCACTGAGTAGGGTGCTAGTCGTGAACGACCGTCTGGTGTGGATCGACTGTGAGATGACAGGCCTCGACCTCGGCGCGGATGCGCTGATCGAGGTAGCCGCCCTTGTGACCGACTTCGACCTCAACGTCATCGGCGAGGGCGTCGACGTCGTGGTCAAGCCTCCCCAGGAGGCGATCGACCAGATGGACGAGTTCGTGCGCAACATGCACACCGTCTCCGGCCTGCTCGAGGAGCTCGACAACGGCCTGACGGTGCGGGAGGCCGAGGAGCAGGTGCTCGCCTACATCCGCGAGCACTGCCCCGACGGCAGCCGCCCACCTCTGGCCGGCAACACGGTGGCCACCGACCGGGCGTTCCTCCAGCGCGACATGCCCGAGCTCGAGTCGTTCCTCCACTACCGGATCGTCGACGTCTCCTCGATCAAGGAGCTGGCCCGTCGCTGGTACCCCCGCACCTACTTCAACTCTCCCCCCAAGACCGGTAACCACCGGGCGCTCGCCGACATCCAGGAGAGCATCGAGGAGCTGCGCTACTACCGCGCTGCGGTGTTCGTGCCTCCCCCCGGGCCCGACTCCAGCGCCGCCAAGGCCCTCGCCGCCGAGCACGGCGGCTCGCTCACCGGCGTCAACGACGAGGAGCCCGAAAACGGGGCCGTCGCGGAACAAGACCCTGGTCAGAACGGTTCCTAGGAGCAGGTACACTCTTCCCTGCTCGGCTTCTCGTGGCTCGCGTCAGGGGGAGCCGACGTGGCTGAACGGTCACGTTCCATGGTGGGCGTAGCTCAGTTGGTAGAGCACCTGGTTGTGGTCCAGGATGTCGCGGGTTCAAGTCCCGTCGTTCACCCCAGGACAGCCCCGTCTGCGCACGACGCAGGCGGGGCTTCGTCGTGCGCTGGCCTCATCGGCGGCCGCTGCGCGAGGCCCACCAGGCGACGGCGGCCAGGAGGAGCACCATCGCAAAGCCGACCAACCAGCCGGTGAGGCTGTTCAGGCCAGGGCCGGCGTCGGGCTGGTCTCCTGCCAGGGCCGGTACGGCGACGGCGGCGTCGTCGAGGACGTGGGGATGCATCGGACTCCTTCCGGGTCAGGGACGCCTTGTCTCGGTGGGGTGCCGCAGCCATCCGACGAGGACCAGGGCGGCGGCCAGACTCATCAGGACGAGCTCGGCGGCCATCGCGGTGCGACCCGTCGCCAAGACCTCTCCCACCGTGTTGCCGAGGGCATGAGCCACGACAGCGGCCACGACAGCTCCCCGGGTGCCGACGACGAGCCAGACGAGAAGGACCGCGAGCGGCACCCGGACCAGCATCGAGATCCAGAACTCGGAGGTGCCCACGCCCAGTCCATGCTGGTAGGTGCCCTCGATGAAGTACAGCGGCAGGTGCCAGGCTGACCATACGACCCCGAGGACGACCGCGCTGCGCACCAGCCCGAGGCTCTGGACTGTGCTGTCGTGGGCGATCCCGCGCCAGCCGGGCTCCTCGGCGAGGCCGGCGGCAATGGCGAAGGCGACGGCGGCCGCGACCACCGCTGGGCCCAGGGAGGGCTCGATCCCCGCCTCCCTCCCTGCCGAGGAGGCCAGCACCGCGGCCGTGAGCGGGACGCCCGCACCCACCGCGGCCACTCCCAGCCACCCAACCGGCCGCACCTGACGTACGTCGACCACGCGACGCAGGAGGTCTCGCCGATAGGCAGGGTCGGTGCGGGTCACGAGCACTCCACCCCACGCCACGACAGGTCCCAACAGGGCGACCAGGTGCAACGGACGAGCGACGGCTCCCCCGAACGCGGCAGCCGCGAACCCCAGGCTCCAGGTCCAGCCGATCGCGACGGCGACGAACCACCAGCCTGTGTTCGGCGATAGGGGCCTCGTCACCGCGGGCGCCTGAGGCGTGCTCGAACCGCTCACGTCGGCCTCCTCCTCCGCGAGGCCGAGACCCAGGGCCCCGGCTCTCAGCCGGACGTCACCGGCCTTCTCGAGAAGTCTGCTGCCTCCGGTCCCTGTCGGACCAGGCCTGCGAAGTGCGGCCGTCGCCAGGACTGTCCGCCGGGGGCGTGTGGGAGGCCCAGTACTCGCGGCGGCAGCGCAACCTCGTCCACGCCACGAACCAGCCGCAGCCCCATCGTCGACGGCCCCGGTGGATCTCGAACGGCGAGATCATGGGTGACCCCCGCTCCCCAACACCGACAACGGGGAGCCCGAGGCGAGCTCCGTGCATCCCGGGCGGGCGGGTGCGGCCTCAGCGGCAGGCACCGATGGTCCAGACGTCGTCGGCCGCCGAGCTGCTCGTGGCACGGTCGAACGCCTCCTCGAAGGAGATCCGCCTCAGATGCCCGTCGCGGCGCACCACCACCACGGAGGTCGGCACGCCGGTCCCGGGCCACGAGGCCATGTCGACGCAGCCGGGGAACCTCTCGGCATGGGTCGGTCGCCAGGCCGGGAGGTCGGTCTCCTGACTGAGATGGCTGGCGCCGGGGTAGGAGGGACCAGGCCGGCTCGGCCTGTCGAAGAGGACGGTCGCCGGCACGGCGTACGCGATCACGAGGGCGTAGGCGAGGCCCGCGAGTGCGAGCGAACGGGTGAGCAGCTCGGTGAAGCTTCGTTGCCTGCGACGCATCCGAGATCACCCCTTCCGGTCTCCCTGCACAACGCGGGAGGGAGGGAAGGGGTTACGGCGTCGAGCCTGCGACCCTCACATGTCGCGGACGGCGGGAATTCGGCCCAGCCGGCCGGCCTGGAAGTCTTCGAAGGCCGCCAGCACCTCGGTCTTGGTGTTCATCACGAACGGGCCTGCCCACGCCAGCGGCTCGCGGATGGGGCGGCCGCCGATGACGAGCACGTCGAGGGCGGGGCTGCGGCTCTCCTGGGCGCGGTTGGCCGCGAGGCTCACGAAGTCGCCACGCCCGAGGACGGCGAGGTTGCCGGTGCGGATCGGCCGCCGCTCGACACCGACGGTGCCCTCGCCGCTGAGGACGTAGACCAGGGCGTTGAACTCCGGGTCCCAGGGGAGGTCGAGGGCGGCGCTCGGCTGGACGGTGGCGTGGACCATGGCCATTGGGGTCTGCGTCACCCCCGGGCCGTGCTGGCCGGCGACGTCGCCGGCGATGATCCGTACGAGGGAGCCCGCGTCGGAGCTCGTGACGAGGCCGACCTGACCGGCGCGAAGGTCCTGGTAGCGCGGGGCGGTCATCTTCTGCGTGCGCGGCAGGTTGACCCACAGCTGTACGCCGTGGAAGAGGCCGCCCTTCTGCACCAGCCACTCCGGTGGCGCCTCGATGTGGAGGAGACCGGAGCCCGCCGTCATCCACTGCGTGTCGCCGTCGGTGATGCTGCCTCCCCCGCCGTTGGAGTCCTGGTGGTCGAGCAGACCGTCGAGCATGTAGGTCACCGTCTCGAAGCCGCGGTGCGGATGCCAGGGGGTGCCCTTGGGCTCGCCGGGGGCGTACTCCACCTCGCCCATCTGGTCCATGTGGATGAAGGGGTCGAGCAGCGTCAGGCCGACGCCGGCAAAGGCCCGGCGCACCGGGAACCCCTCTCCCTCGAAGCCACGTGGTGCGTCGGTCACCTGCACGACGGGACGGACGATGTCGCCGAGGCCGGGTCCGGCGATCCGCGGGAGGACAGTGAGGTCGTCGACGGTGAGTGCTGGCATGTCTCCATGATAGTTCAATATTCAACCTCTTGCCAGAGTCGGCGACGGGAGGCCCAGACAGGTACCGTGCACCCGTGACCAACGGCAGCAAGCAGCGCAAGTACGACGTCGTGATCGTCGGAGGCGGCCACAACGGCCTCGTCTCAGCGACCTACCTCGCGAAGGCAGGACTCTCCGTCCTCGTGCTCGAGCGTCTCGACAACACCGGGGGCGCTGCGATCAGCACCCAGGCGTTCGAGGGACTCGAGGCGCGGCTCTCGCGGTACTCCTACCTGGTCAGCCTGATGCCGGAGAAAATCATCTCCGACCTCGACCTCGACCTCGAGCTCAAGTCGCGCGTCACCGCGTCGTACACCCCCGTCGTTCGTGACGGCAAGCACACCGGCCTCCTCGTCGAGCGCCCCGAGGCCACCCTCACCGCCGAGTCCTTCCGCGCTCTCACCGGTTCGGACGAGGAGTACGACACCTGGCGGTCCTTCTACGGCGAGGTCACCGACTTCGCGCAGGCCGTCGCCCCCACGCTCCTCGAGCCGCTGCGCACCGAGAAGGAGATGCGCGAGCTCGTCGAGGCCGACGTGTGGGACGCGCTGGTCACCAACCCGCTCGGTCAGGTGATCGAGGAGCGTTTCATCGACGACACGGTGCGCGGCGTGGTCGCCACCGACGCGCTGATCGGCACCTTCGCCGACATGAACGACCCGTCGCTGATCCAGAACCGCTGCTTCCTCTACCACGTCGTCGGCAACGGCACGGGCGAGTGGCGCGTCCCCGTCGGCGGCATGGGCGCGGTCACCGACGCCCTGGCCGACGCGGCCCGCCGTGCAGGCGCGGAGATCATCACGGGCGCCGGCGTGAGCCGCATCGAGGCCGACGGTACGACGGCCGACATCCTGTGGCACGACGGCCGCCTCACCCACAACGTCGAGGCGCGCTGGGTCCTGTCCAACGTCGCCCCCTGGGTGCTCCAGATCCTCCTCGGCGAAGAGCCCGGCGAACCACCGAAGGGCTCCCAGCTGAAGGTGAACTTCCTCCTCGACCGGCTGCCACGCCTGAAGTCCGGGGTCGACCCGGAGGTCGCCTTCGCGGGCACCTTCCACGTCGCCGAGGACTACAGCCAGCTCCGGAAGGCCTACGAGGAGGCCGCCTCAGGCACCATCCCGACCCAGCCCCCGGGGGAGCTGTACTGCCACTCCCTGACCGACCCCTCGATCCTCGGCGACCTCGCCGAGAGCGGGAAGCACACGCTGACCTACTTCGGCGTGCACATGCCGCCTGAGCTGTTCGAGGGCGACCACGACGCGCAGCGCGACCAGGCGGTCGAGCGGGTGCTCGACGCGATCAACGAGCACCTCGAGGAGCCCATCGAGAGCTGCCTGGCCGTCGACGGCAACGGCCGGCCCTGCCTGGAGGCGAAGACGCCGCAGGACCTCGACCGCGCGCTCGCGATGCCCGGTGGCCACATCTTCCACGGTGACCTGGCCTGGCCCTGGAGCCCGAACCGAACGCTGATGGAGACCCCCGCGCAGCGCTGGGGCGTCGCCACCGACGTCGAGAACATCCTGCTCTGCGGCTCCGGTGCCCGTCGCGGCGGCGCAGTCAGCGGCATCGGCGGCCACAACGCCGCGATGGCGGTGCTGGAGGCTCACCAGGCCGAGTGACTCCGCTGTGAGGCGGATGGCGAGCGAGCCGGCTGTAACGCGGGGTTATGGACCCTTCACAAGCGGCATGTCGCATGCGAACGGTCCACAGCGCGGGTAGTCCCGGCCGCAGCTCGACCCGACTCAGATCTGGCTCGGGTTCACCCGCATGATCGGGTCGGTCGTCGGCTGCTCCGAACCACCGATCGGCTCGACGGTGATCGCCACCTCCGTGTCCGGCGCCGGCATGTCCATGTGGGCGCCCTTCTCCGGCTCGAGCACGGTCACCGGCTGCATCGCTCCGTCCTGGATGGCCCAGAGCTGGTAGACGTGCTCGTCGTCGAGCGGCGGAAGCTCGGCGGTGTCGACCGCCATCTGGTTCAGCCCCGGTGAGGCCGCCACCGAGATCCGACCGCCGATCTCGGTCTCCATAGTCGCGGTCTGAGCGTCCTCGGCCTGGAAGACCTGCACCACGCCCTCGGCGAGCAGGTTCTGCTGCTGCTCGGCCTGGTCACCGCCGAGCTGCGTGATCCCGATCGCGCCCGCGGCGACGAGCACGACCGCCGCTGCCGCCATGAGGAACCTGCCCCAGCGTTGACGCGGGAAGCTGATGACGTTGCCGCCGCTCGCGCGTGGGGGGAGCTGCGGGCTGCGGTCGGCGGCCGAGAGCACCTTCGCCTTGAGGTACGCCGGGGGCGGGACGGCCTCGTTCGCGCCCATCCGGGCGGCCGCCTGCTGGAGCTCACGCACCTCCTGGCTGCACGCGTCGCAGGCCTCGAGGTGCTTGCGGAACTGCTCAGCCTCCTCCGCGCTCAAAGCGTTGAGGGCGTAGGCGCCGGACAGCGTGTGAAGGTCGGTGCTCATCGTGCCCCCTCCAAGCAGTCGCGGAGACGGATCAGGCCGTCTCTCATTCTGGTCTTTATCGTCGGCAACGGCTTATCGAGCAAGGCCGCCACCTCTCCATAGGTGTACCCGTTGAAGTACGCCAGGCGCACCGACTCGAGCTGGAGCTCGGTGAGCGTCTCTAGACAGTCACGCACGGTGCTGTACTCCTCGGCCACAATGAGGGCTTCCCCCGGCTCGTCGTGGGAGACCTCGTCGGGCGCGCCCTGGTGGTCCTGGCGTTTCTGCGCTTCACTTCGCCGTACCGCGTCCACCGCGCGGCGGTGGGCAATGGTCATCACCCAGGTCTTCGCCTTCCCCTTCTCCACGTCGAACCTGGTTGCTTTGCGCCACACGTCGAGGAAGACCTCCTGGGTGACGTCCTCGGCCCTGGCCGGGTCCCGCACGACACGTCGTGCCAGACCGTAGACGGCTGGGGAGAGCTCGTCGTACAGCGTCTCGAAGGCCTCGGAGTCTCCCCTTGCCACCTGACGCATGAGGGCGTCGATGTCGGCCGGCCCCCGTGGGGACACCAACCTCAGCTCGGGCTCGGGCATCGGGCCTCCTGGACGGACGAGGTGTAGCAGCGCGTGATTGCGACTGTAGTTCGCATCTGTGGCAGTCGCGGATGGGTCACGGGAGAAAGATCCTCCTGCCCTCTTGACAGACGCACGTTCCGACGTAGTGTTTAACACACATGTTAATTAACTGATTGGGTAAGCATAGATGGCGACGGACCGCCTCAGCATGATCTTCGCGGCACTCGCCGACCCCACCCGCCGTGCGATCCTCGCCCGGCTCACCGAGGGGGACGCGACCGTCACAGAGCTCGCGGAGCCGTTCTCGATCAGCCTCCCGGCGATCTCTCGGCACCTGAAGGTGCTCGAGCAGGCCGGACTGATCACCCGGAGCCGTTCGGCGCAGTGGCGGTCGAGCAGCCTTCAGGCCGATACGTTGCGGGAGGTGCTCGACTGGGTGGAGCCGTACCGGGAGCTGTGGGACGCCAGACTCGACCGGCTCGACGCCCACCTCAAGCAGATGAAGAAGGAACACGACAGCGGTGGCTGATCGGCCACCTCATCGAAAGGGCACCACCATGGCAACAGAGCTGCATATTGAGCGAGTCCTCGACGCTCCGCGCGAGCTGGTGTGGAGGGCGTTCACGGACCCCGACGAGATTGCGAAGTGGTTCGGGCCGGTCGGATACTCAGTGCCTCGCGAGAGCGTCGAGGTCGACCTTCGGGTCGGCGGGCACCAGAAGATGACGATGGTCCCCGACGACCCGAGCTATCCCCCCGGCGGGCCCTCCGACGGCGTCTTCGACGAGATCGTCGAGAACGAGCTGCTCGTCATGCACGAAGTGCTCGAGGGCGAGATGGCCGAGCTGTTCGGCACTGACCGGCTCGACATCCGCATCGAGCTCCACGACGAGAACGCCAAGACCCGTCTGGTCGTCCGCCAGGGCCCCTACAGCGACGACTTCGTCGGCAACGCCCGCGAGGGCTGGATGAGCTCCTTCACGAAGCTGGACACGCTCCTCGCCGGCTGACACCCGACCCCGATGCGCCCGGCACCGAGCACGACCTGGCCGGTGCCGGGCGTCACACGGCCTCGATTTCGTGAGGGGTGGGCGGTGTTGCTAGAGTTCCACTCGCTTCGCGCGCCATTAGCTCAATTGGCAGAGCAGCTGACTCTTAATCAGCGGGTTCGGGGTTCGAGTCCCTGATGGCGCACAAAACCCCAGGTCAGACGCCCTCACGGTGTCTGACTTCTTCTTTGGCCATCGAAAAGCCACCGTTTACTCGATCGGCGCTCATGTCCCTTAACGCGGCCTCGAGCGCGAGCGCAGCCTGCGAGTCCACCGCACGGCGCCCCATGTTGACGTCCTGCGTCATCGACGGCCGGCTATGGCCGAGCTGGTCCGCGACGAGGCGAGCCGACAGCGCAGCCTCGTCCAGGATCGTCGCCGCGGTCTTGCGGAACGTGTGCGAGGTGATCCACGCCAGCGCATCCTTGCCTCTGGCCTCACGTAGCTCGCGGCGAACGTTGGCCGGGTCCCGAAAGCCGCCATCGACCGAGGGGAACACTGGCTGATCCAGCCGTGCCCCGGTCATGAACCGTCACCGCAGCAGCGCGACCGCACTCTCGGGCAACGGCAGGGTCCTCTCCCCCGCCCGACTCTTGGTGCCCTTCCGAAGAAGCCCCTCACCCTTCACGCGGATCAGCGTGCTCGTGATCTTCACCGTGCCAGCATCGAAGTCGACCTCCGACCAGACGACTGCCAGCGCCTCTCCTATCCGAACCCCGGTGGCGAGCATGAAGAACACCAGGTCCGGCAGGTCACGTCGCCGAGCCTTCTCGTCCTCCTGGAGCTGCTTGAGCAGCTCGACCCGTTCCACCATCGTCAGCGCCCGCGGCTCCCGCTTCGACTTCGCCTCGATTCGCTCGACCTCGCGGACCGGGTTGGCCGTGATCGCCCCGTGCCGCACTGCCTGGCCCATGACGCCCGAGATCACGCTCCGGCAGCTCTTCGCCGTCGAGGCGCTCACCTTCTTCTTGATCGACCTGATCACGTTGTCGACCAGTGGCGTCGTGGCCTCACCGAGCCGGACCTCCCCCATCGCCGGCAGGATGGTCAGCGGCGTCGGAAAACTTGGTCATGCCGGTCAGCTCGCCACGCCTCCCGGACAGCGCGCGGCCTTGAAGCTGCATCCGTAGCTTCTGAGATGCCTGCGTGGCCGTCCGGCCGCTCGCCTGCACCAGCCGAGTGACACCGTCGAAGTCGCGGTACCTCGCCAGCGCGCGATAGCGAAGCGGCTTTCCCTTCTCGTCCTTGCCGATCGGGTACGTGCGAATCAGTCCCCACGACCCGATCGGCAACGGCGGCCTTCCCACATCGGCTCCTACGACGCCAGCGCGTTCTGAGCATCGACCCAGGCGCGCACTTCCTCGGGGCGGTACCGGACCTTGTTACCAAGCCGGTAGCTCGGCGGTCCGTACTTCCGGCAGCGCCAGCCGTACAGCGTCTTCGTCGACAGTGCGAGGTACTCCGCCGTCTGCTCAATCGACCAGAGCTGCTCAAACCTGCTCGGCACTTCCTGCTCCATCTGTTCATCCCTTCTGTTGGTTTCCGAGAATCGCGTGGTGAACCGACATTGATCGCGACCGCGCCAGGGCTGCGGCGGTAACCGCGGCGGCCGCAGTGTCGAGGTCCAGGTAGCCCTGGCCCACGAACACCCAGCTGGAGACGACCTCGAACCCTTCGGGGAGGTCGTCGTCGACATCGAGGATCTGGCGGATGTCGGCCTCGGGGTCCAGGCCGGCCGGGTTCTGCCGGAACCGGCGGCGGACCCTGCGGATCTGGCCGAAGGTCACCGAGTAGGCGCGGGACTTGGTGATCGGGTGCCCCCGGTAGCCCAGGGTGGCGAGGTTGGCCAGCAGCCGCCCGTAGGCGTCACCCTCGGCGGCGAGCTCCTGTGCGGTCTCGATGATCCGGATCGCATGCTCGGACGCGCCGGCGAGACGGGCGTGGCCGACCGAGCGGACCCGGGCGGGAAGACCGAAGTCCTCGGTCGCCTTGGTCAGGTACTTCGCCAGGTACGCCGTGACCTGCTCAGGGTGCACCAGCCGCGCGGCCCGACCGGAGTCGCGGGACGCGACGTCGGTGATCGACCGGGTGTCGACCTGGCTGCCCCACCGCAGCCGGTACACGGTGCCGTCGGCCAGGGGTGCTGAGTCCAGCTGCACCTTCCCGGCCGCGGTCTTGATCGCCGCCTTGAGGTCGCTGGTGCCGATCGGCAGGTCCGGCGCCGGTCCGTCGGGTCCGTCCGGGCCGTCGAGGCGGATCGGCACGTGCAGGTGGATCAGCCCGCGGGCCTGGAACTCCACCACTTTGGAGTAGGAGACCTTGCACCGCGCCCGGAACGCCTTGACCGACAGCCCGCAGAAGCGGGCCAGGTCGCGCTGCAGGGTGATCGTGAACCTCCGCCACAGTGCCGGGGCGTGCCACTGCCACACCACATGCCCGACGTAGTCTTAGCAGTCCGCGCACAGCGGCGTGCCGAGCCGCCTGTCGTTCTCGTGATGGCGCGCGTTGCACCACAACGGCCGACCGTGAGGGCAGACCGGCTTGTCGCGGCGAGCCCGGCAGGGACCCTTCTGCCGCACCCCGTGCACCGGCCCGAACGACGGCGCGGTGAACGTGGCGAACGTGCACGGATGGTCCGCGACCGACTCCGGGATCCCCTTGCCGCCGGCCAGGCCGCACAGGATCAGATGCCAGGCATCGCCCTTGTACTCCGCGCTGCACGAGGGGCAGACCTCGGCGCGCCGGTTCCCGCACCGCACGCTTGTCGGCATCGCTCACGCCAGCATCGGCTAGCAACCGGCGCATATCCTCGGTGACCCCAGGCGTAGAAGCGCGGTCGCTGGCCATGGGCTGAAGCCGCGAGCCATGGAGGGACATGCCGACCAGGGTGGCACTGAAAATCGTCCGAAAAAGGGCGAGTCAAACGCTGTTCGTCTCGTGCCGTCTCAGGGTGTATGAGGTTGTCTCTGGCCGTCTCGAAATTGACTGCAACCCCTGGCGTGTTCTGTCTAGACCAGTCGGGGTTCACGAGAGCTCCGAGACACCCGTCCCCAGCGACCCTTAGCGTCATCGCGGCCCACAACGAGGCGGCTCGCGAGGGGTCCGGAGGCCCCGTCGTCGGACGTCAACCGTTCGCTTCTCAAGGCGGCGAACGCATCCCGGGGACCCGGCCGACCTAGCCCCGCCACTCAAGGACGACGGCGTCGCCCCACGTCATGATGCACCACGGTCGAGGCGGGCGCCCACCATTCGCAGGCCACCTGAGGTCGGAACCCGCACACTTGAGCACCACTGAGTGATAGGTGGGCCATCTGGGCTTCGCAGACGTGTCAGCCTTAAGGGCGTCGGGGACCTGTACCCATGGGCGCAATGTTGGAGGCAGGGATGCCCGCGAGGCACTGGAGGTACGAGCGGCCGAGGAACGAGTGGGGTACCGCGGCTTTGGTGCTTGCGGTGGTGGCCCTGGTAATCGGGTTCGTGCCGCTGGTCGGCGACGTCGTTGCCCTAGGCGTCTCGGTTGCCGCTATGGGTTGCGGTGCCCGTGGTCTGTTGCTGGTAGAGGATGGCCTGGCCACCAATCCCGGCACGGCGTGGGGCGGCATCCTGCTCGGGTTCGTCGCCGGTCTGCTGTCGTTGTTGACTCTCGTCTCGGTCCTCGCGGCCTGAATCGTCACAGCGCCGCCTCGTGGGCGCGGGCGGACCGCGGTGTTGGTGTCCGGGCGGAGGCGGTCTATCCAGTTCTTTGGCCGGCGTCGACCACCTCGCCGACCAGTTCCTCGAGCACGTCCTCGAGGGCGGCTACGCCGAGGACCGTTCCGTTGTGGGGGTCGACCACGCGGGCCATGTGTGCGCCGCGTGCCTGCATGGTGGCCAGGACCTCACGCAGAGGCTGCTCCTGCGAGACCGTGACCAGCGGTCTGAGCCACTTGCGGTGGACCGGCTGGTCGCCCTGGCCTTCGGGGATCTCGAGGACGTCCTTGAGGTGGACGTACGCGGTGAGGTCCCCGGCATGGTCCATGACGGGGAACCGCGAGAACCCGGTCCGGGCGCAGGCGTCGTGCAGCTGGTCGAGAGTTACGTCCTCGGACACGGTGACGAGCTCCTGCATTCCGAGGACCACGCTGCGGACCTGGGCGTCAGTGAACCCCAGAGCCCCGGTGAGCAGCTCATGCTCGTACTCGTCGAGAAGGCCCTCACGGCGGGACTCGGCGATGAAGCCGGCCACCTCGTCAGCGGTGAAGGTCGAGGCGATCTCGTCCTGGGGCTGCACCTTGAGTGCCCGAAGGACCATGTTCGCGATCCAGTTGAGCAGGGCGATGGCCGGCTTGAGGACAGTGACGATGGCGTACAGCGGCGGGCCGAGCACCAGTGCTGAGCGCTCGGGTCCGGCGATGGCGATGTTCTTGGGCACCATCTCGCCCAGCACCATGTGAAAGGTGACCACGATCGCGAGCGCGATGGCGAACGCGACCGGGTGCAACAGGGCGCCGGGCATGCCGACAGCCTCGAAGAGCGGTTCAATCAGGTGCGCGACCGCGGGCTCACCAATCGCGCCCAGGCCGAGGGAGCACATGGTGATGCCGAGCTGAGCGCCAGCCATCATCAGCGACACGTTCTCCATGCCGCGCAGGGTCAGCCGCGCTGCCCGGGACCCGGACTCGGCGCGCGGTTCGATCTGGGTGCGACGCGCGGAGATCAGCGCAAACTCCGCTCCTACGAAGAACGCGTTGCCGATCAGCAGCAGGAGTGCGATCCACAACGCTGTCAGGTCACTCATCGTCGTCTCCCGTTGCGGACCCGCTGTTGCGCGTCAGGCGGATCCGGTCGGCTCGGCGCCCGTCGAGCCGAGTGACCTCCAAGGTCACCTCCACGTGAGCCGGGACCCCGTCCTCGTCGGTCTGGGCGAGGTCTCTGGCCTCGAGCGTGACCGAGTCGCCGACAGCAGGGAGCCTTCCCAACTGCTCGGTGAGCAGGCCGCCCAAGGTGTCGGTCTCATCCGCCTCGGGAAGCCCAAGGTCGGTGATGTCCTCGATCTCGTCGGGCCGGAGCAGACCCGAAAGCGACCAGCCGCCGCCGGGCAGGGGGCGGTGGCGACCGACCGGTCGGTCCTGCTCGTCCTCGATCTCGCCGACGATCTCCTCGATCAGGTCCTCGAGGGACACGATGCCGTCGGTGCCGCCGTACTCGTCGACGACCACGGCCATCTGGGGCCCCGCCTGGCGCAGCACCCGCAGCAGCGGGTCGAGCTCAATACTGGCGGGCACGGCGGGCAGGTCATGGACGATCTCCCGGATCTGTATGCCAGGCCGTTCTTCGGTGGGGACGGCGATGGCGTGCTTGAAGTGCACCATTCCGATCACGTCGTCCACGGTTTCGCCGATGACGGGGAACCGGGCATGGCCGCTTGCGGTCGCCAACGCCAAGACCTCCGAGACCGGTTGGTCGGCCTCGAGGAACCGGACCCGTGGTCGGGGCGTCATGACGTCGGCGGCGCGCCGGTCGCCGAATTCGATGGACCGTGCAAGGAGCTCCGCGGTCCCTGCCTCCATGGTGCCGCGTTCCCCCGATCGGGCGGCGAGGGAGGCGAGCTCCGCGGGACTGCGGGCCGAGGCCAGCTCCTCGGCCGGCTCGATGCCGAGGGCCCGCAGGATCGCGTTGGCCATGCCGTTGAGGACCCGGATCAGGGGCTTGGTGACGGTGGTGAATCCCCGCTGGAACCCGGAAACGGCTCGGCCGACCCGCATCGGCTCGGCGATCGCCCAGTTCTTCGGCACTAGCTCCCCGAGGACCATTTGCGTGCCGGTGGCCAGCATGAACGCAACCGTGAACGACGTCGCCGTCGTGGCCGCGTCGGACAGACCGGTCAGACCGATCGGCCCACGCAGCAGTGCTGCGATCGAGGGCTCGGCGATGAACCCGACCACCAGGGAGGTGACCGTGATGCCAAGCTGGGCGCCGGACAGCTGTGTGGACAGCGACTTCAAGGCCGTCAGAACGCCCGCGGCCCGCCGATCACCCTCCTCAGCCTTGCGCTCGACCGCCGAACGGTCGACGGTGACCAGGGCGAACTCAGCAGCTACGAACAACGCGTTCGCGGCGATCAGCAGTACGACGACGCCGAGGAGGATCCACTCGGTCATGCGTGGCGACTGCTAGGGCAGGGGGACATGGCTCGAAGCGTACGGGGTCGCACAGAGGCAGGTGGCTATCGGGTTCTGCGGGCCCGTGTCCCGCGGACCGCGTCGTCTCGTGGTCGGTCGCGCAGCACCCGCACAGTTTGTGTCAGTGCCAGCGGGAGTGGTGCCAGGACGGCTGCGGTCAGCCAGGCAGGTGCCGGGATCACGGACAACCGCAGGATGTCGCGCAGGGGCGCGAACCCGAGCGCGGCGGCTTCGAGCGCGACGGTGATGGCCAGGCTCTGGCCGCCTGCACGAGTACGCCGGGGGAACCTGATGCCTCGAATGAATCCCGGGCCGAGTCATCTGGGATTGCACCGGGGACGACAGGTGTCGTCGAGTTGGGCGACCTGCCCGTGGGGCTGCATGTGCCCAAGAGGTACGAGGCTGATGACGCGAGAGGGCTGGTGGTCTTCTTACACGGTCTTGGTGGCGATGCGCAGGAAGCGATGGACCTGTTCGGGCTCCTCGCCGCCTCGGAGAAGCGCGGCTTCCTCCTGGCCATGCCTGAGGGAACTCGCAATCCAGAAAGCCTTCAGTTCTGGAACGCGACGGACGCGTGCTGCGACTTCTACGGCGAGGACGTCGACGACTCGGGCTATCTCAGCCAGGTCATCGACACGGTGGCCGAGGCGTATGCCGTGGATCCGCACCGAGTGTTCGTGACGGGGTTCTCCAACGGCGGCTTCATGGCACACCGCTTCGCGTGTGACCACGCCGACCAAGTGGCCGCCATCGTGTCGATCGCCGGGGCACAGTCTGCCGATTCCGCTGCGTGCAACCCGTCGCGAGCGGTGAACGTCCTCCAGGTACATGGGTCAGCGGACGAAGTCGTTCGCTTCGCCGGTGGATCGATCGGTGGCAACCCGCTCCCGCACCCGTCCGTCGCGCAGACGGTTCGCCACTGGCGCGAGCTCGACCGGTGCACCGCCAGCACGGGCGTCACGCAAGCGCGACTCGACGCCGACGCCACCGTGCCCGGGCGCGAGACGAGGCGGACCTCCTGGTCCACCGGATGCGCCGACGGCACCGAGGTAGCGCTGTGGACAGTCAGGGGCGGTGGTCACATTCCCGACTGGACACCGGCGTTCACCGATGCAGTAGTCGGCTGGCTGTACGCAAACGGGAGAACGGTCGACTGAACGGTGGCTCAAGCGCCATGGGGAGCCACCCGGTCAGGCCAGCTCGAGGCCGCGGTCACGTGCGGAACCTGGCGGCGTCAAGGTTGCCGGCGACGCCGCAGGCGCGTGCCAGGGCTTCGTAGCCACTCACCTCGTCCCAGTCCTCGACGCCATCGCCGCTGGACGGGTCGAGACGGCGATGGGCGTGGAACAACGGTGACTCCGCGCGGCTGAGCTCGGTGTACACCCTGGCG
The DNA here is from genome assembly GCA_035461195.1 of Nocardioidaceae bacterium. Classification (GTDB taxonomy): domain Bacteria; phylum Actinomycetota; class Actinomycetes; order Propionibacteriales; family Nocardioidaceae; genus Nocardioides_C. The sequence goes on along the minus strand of DATHVS010000005.1, from coordinate 20,805 downwards.
CTGCAACTGTCGCGTGGTTGCATGCTGCGGACGGCGAGCCGCACGCCCCGTCGGCAGCTCAGCGGCTGCTGCGGCCGTCCGGCGCGGCGATGAGACGCCTCGGCGCGACCATCCGGTACGACGCGTCGACCAGTGTGAGGATCTCGACCCCAGTCCGTCGCAGGGTCCGCAAGATCGATCGCGCGGCCGCCATGCGGGCCGTGGTACTCAGGCACGAAGAACCTCTCGTCCGCCCACCCGCAACAAGACCAAGAGGCAGGCTTGCCGGGATGCGGAGTTGCTCGGCCCGCTTCTCCCGGTCGAACCCGAGTCCGTCCGCGTTGACGGCGCCCTCGTGCTGGTCGCAAGGCCAGTTTCAGCGCGTTCGGGGCCCGAGTCCCTGATGGCGCACAAATCAGCCGATAATGCCGAATTGCGCAGCGGTACGGGTGAAGCCGGCGACGAAGGTCGGGTAGCTGTCCAGCTGTTCGTTGAACTCGCGTGCGTAGTCGGTGAGGGCCTGCGGTGGGTTGCCCAAGACCTGTTGCACGCTGCTGTCCGGCTCCAGCCAGTCCCACGCGGTGGCGAGGTGGTGGGCGATCACGGCCATGTGTGTGGCCATCGACTCGGCGTCGGGGTGCACCTGAACGCAGATCGCCCGTCCGCGATCCTCGTCGAGGTAGAAGTGGAACGACTGCAGCTGCGGCTCCTGCTCCTCGACGAGCGCCGTGACCTCGCGCAAGCGCAGGGGCGCGACGTCGAGGAAGTCGGGCTTGACGCGGTAGCTGGCGATGAAGATGAACGGCTCGCTCATGACGGTTCCTTTCGTTCGGGGCCCGCATCTCGGGCACGCCACGAGAGTCTCAGCACCGCCACCGTGCGGACATCGGCAGACTGGGCCGTCCGGCCCCGCCGGCGTGGGTAGTTCGGGCCACCGACCGGTGCCAGACTGTGCTCGAGGGGAGGTCTCGCAGTGGTCGTCGCTGCCCTTTCGCGAGCACGCGAGCTGCATAGGCTGGCGCGGTGGGACGACGCCTGCGTCGAGTTCCTCACCGCCGACGCCGAGCACGAGTTGGATGTCGAGGATCTGGAGCTGCTGGCGGAGGCGGCGCAGCTCACCGGACGACACGATGAGGCGGTGTCCGCGCTGGAGCGGACGTTCACTCTGCGCGCGTCCGCGGCCGACCTGCCCACCGCGGCCACCGCGGCGTTCTGGCTCTACTCGGAGTTCCAGTATGCGGGTGAGTTCGCACGCGCGAGCGGCTGGATGTCCAGGTTGCGTGATTTGGCCGAACAGTTGGCCGCGGACGAGGAACCGGGGTGGGCGTGCATCGCGGCGGCTCATCGGTGCATCGGGCAGCGGCTGTACGACGATGCCCGAGCCGTGCTCACCGGGGCAATGGCACAAGGTCGCGCGCGCGGAGATGTTGACCTCGAGACCTTTGCGATGCTGCTCACCGCCCGATCGCTGCTGTTGGCCGGGCACCGCGACGAAGGCCTGGCGCGGATGGACGACGCCATGCTTCGCGTGACCGGCGGGCGAACCTCCCCGCGCATGACCAGCATGCTGTACTGCGCCGCGATCGGGACCTGCGAACAGGAAGCCTGGGAGCTGGCTCGGGCCCTGGAGTGGGCGCGCGCGCTCGAGCGTTGGATGTCGTCGCTGCCAACGCTGTTCGGCGGGGCTTTCCTCGACAACTGCCGCGTCTACCGGGCAGCCCTCAAGCGTCGACGCGGCCAGCTGTCCGAAGCCAGACAGGAGCTCGAGGAAGCCGCGCGAAGCCTCGCCGAAGGGCCCGGCGTGCTGGTTGCAGGTCATGCCTGCTACGAGCTGGGCGAGGTGCACCGGCTGCTCGGCGAGGACGATGCCGCCGAGCTTGCCTACCGCCGCGCGGCGTCGTTCGGGGCGAGTGTCCAGCCGGGCCTAGCACTGCTGCGTTTCCGGCAGGGGGACAGCGCCACCGCGGCTCGAGGTCTACGCCGCGCACTGGCCGAGACATCACGAGCACAGGAGCGTGTGCGGCTGCTGCCCGCGTTGGTGACGGTGTCCGTGGCCACGGGCGCGACGGAGGAAGCGCAACGGGCGCTCATCGAGCTCGGGCACCTGGCGAGGAGCATTGGTAGTTCCGCGCTGGACGCCGAGTTCGCCAGAGCTCGAGGAGAGGTCGCGCTGGCGGGTGGGCGTCCGGAGGCGGCGTTGCCGGACCTTCGGCGCTCGGCCGACGCCTCGCGGCAGCTCGGGGCCCCGCACGACACGGCTCGCACCTGCGTGTTCATTGCGCTCGCGTGTCGGGCGCTCGGCGACGAAGAGGGCGCGCGACTAGAGCTCGAGCTCGCCCGAGAGTCCTTCGCCCAGCTTGGCGCCCGCCGAGACCTAGACGCCATCGACGCGCTGGTGGACTCGTCGTCGCCCAGTCACGGCTTGAGCCCTCGCGAGCTTCAGGTGCTGCAGCTCGTCGCGGCCGGCAAGACCAATCGAGCGATCGCGTCGGAACTGTTCCTCAGCGAGCGGACGGTGCATCGGCACGTGAGCAGCATCTTCGACAAGCTGGGCGTGCGCTCACGCGCCGAGGCGGCCACCTACGCCGTCGAGCACCAGCTCCTACACGCGAGGTGAGTGGCTCACCAGCGAGTGATCTGCCGGCTGCATGCCAGCCGCATGCCGGCGGCGGGACGGCGCGCGGATGCTGCACTCACGTCAGCGACCGGTCGTGCCGGGATGCAGGGCACCGACGTACACGCCGACGAGGACGAGCAGGCCGCCCAGGAGCAGGCCGAGGGTGATGGGCTCGTCGTCGAGCCATGCGGAGAGCAGGACCGTCACGAACGGGATGAGGACGAAGCCGTACGCCGCCCGAGTGGCCATCCAGTAACGCAGCACGACCAAGTAGAGCAGGAAAACCGCGACCGATCCGACGAGGACAAGGAAGCCGATCGCCAACCAGGTCTCCATCCGGTCCGGCAGGACCCACGGGTCCCTGGCGACAAGAGAGGCACAGAGGAGGACGCCCGCTCCGGCTGCCATGCCGACCGCGTTCATGGTGACCGGGTGGACGCGCGGGAACCGACGCACCAACACGAGCGCCTGACCGAAGCACATCGCCCCGCCCACGACGGCGAGCACCGACGTCAGCGGCACCGACTCCCGCAACGGGTTCCGCGACATCAGCGCGATCCCAGCCAGTGCCAGGAGGGTGCCCAAGACGGCAGCGAGTCGGACGCGCTCCTGACGCCACAGCACGGCGAGCAGCAGCGTGGCCAGCGGGACGAGGGCGAGCAGGATCTGCCCGAGGCCGGCATGGACCCGGACGAGTCCGTAGTAGATGAGCGCGAACGACGCTCCGAAGTTGAACAACCCGTAGACCACCGAGCCGGTCAAGGCCCGGCCCCGCGGGAAGGGTAGCTTGAGAACGGCCATGATCGCGAGCAGCAAGGCTGCGGCGAGCCCGAAGCGTAAACCGGCTCCCCACAGCGGCTCGAGCTCGCGGTTACTGAATCGGATGCCCACCGCGTTACCGCCTGCGAGCACCGAATACGTCACGAATGCTGCCAGCGCCACCCGCTCCCCATCGGTGGTCATGAGATGACGCTACGCCCGACGCCGTGGCCATGGGCGGCCCGTTGTCAGGGGGAGGAGGCTGTGGGTCCGACGAGCGGATCGTCACCGCTGCAACACGCATCGCCGCACCCGCAGCCCTGACCGACGTCTGCCGCCGAGGCCGCCGGTTGCGGTGCGCAGCAACCTTCGCCGCGCCAAGCCTCGAGCCCTTCCCGAGCCGCCACGGCAGCGATCACCAAGCCGGCAAGGGGATCGGCCCAGTACCAGCCCAAGGTTGCGTTCAGGACGAGTCCGACCAGGAGCACCGCCGACAGGTAGGTGCACAACAGGGTCTGCGTTCCGTCGGCGACGACTGCGTTGGACCCGAGCGCGCGGCCGGTTCGGCGTTGAGCCCATGAAAGCACTGGCATGACGATCAGCGACGCGATCGCGAGCGCGATGCCCACCGGGGAGGCATCCGGCCTGTCCGCGCTCACGAGCGCCCGGACAGATTCGAAGGAAACGTAACCGGCGAGCGCGAAGAACGACACCGCCAGCATCCTCAGCGCCAACCGTTCGCGTGACTCAGGCAGCCGGTGCCTGAACTGCCACAAGATGATCAGGCCGCTGGAGACCTCGACGACCGAGTCCAGCCCGAAGGCGACCAGCGCCACCGATCCGGCAACCACCCCCGCGGTGATCGCTACGACGGCCTCGACCATGTTGTACGTCACCGACGCGGCCGCGAGCAGCTGCGCACGTCGCCCCAGCCGACGCCGCTCCCCCGCGTCCGAGATCCAGGTCGTCACGAGCGGGCCTCCGCACCGTACGCCGGGCAGAGCACGACGGCGTCGTCGGTCAGCGCCAACAGCTCCTCCGCCGAGCGCAACAACGCGCTCACCGCCTCGGGTTGCGTGAGCGAGAACATCGACGCCCTCCCGAGGGGTCGCGACTCGACCAGACCACAGTCGCGCAGGCACGCCAGATGCTTCGAGACCGTCGACTGGGCCAATCCCAAGTGCGCCACCAGGTCGACCACTCGATGCTCCCTCAGGGCCAGATGCTGAAGGATCACCAACCGCGACGGATCCGAGAAGCCGTGGAACAGGCATGCCGCGGCGCTCAACGCTGCCCGCTCGTCCACGGACAGGGATCCCTCTGCTTTCATCGTCACCGGGCGATGTTAGCGCCGATGAGCACTGAGCCCCCAGCGGGCCTCGGCCCGTGACCCAGCGAGCGGATCGGACGAGACATCGCGGCGTTGTTCAAGCCCCTTGTGGCTTCTCGACGACGAACGCGAACTTCCGTGCCCGTCCCTCGCGCAGCCAGTCGCTCCAGATCCGATGGGAGGAAAGCAGGTCATCGACGACGCGGCGTCCGAGCTGCGCAGCAATGTCGTCCGCTCGGGCTGCGAACGCATTGGTCAGCGACTCGACGATGACCCGGTGGGACTCACTGCACTCGTCCTGCCAGAGAACCCGCAGGCCAACCCGCTCCAGGAACGAGAGCAACTCCGGCAGCGGCATGAGCCAGACGGTGTCGGCGGCGGGCATGCGCTGTCGTTCTCCCCTCGTCAGCGGTCGGCCCTCCTCCAAGGTGAAGGCGAAGCGCCCGCCGACCTTCAGCGCCGCGGCTATCTCACGTAGCAGGGTGTCCTTGTCGGGAAAGGCGAGGACGGTCTCCAGCAGGAGCACAACGTCGAAAGGGCCGGCCGGAATCGGGGGGACCTGAGCGACCTCGAAGCGACAGGCAAGGTCGGCGGCCCGTTCACGGGCGATGTCGATGGCGCTGGAGCTGGCGTCGACCCCAACGTACTCGCATCCCAGTTCCGATGTTATGAACCGTCCAGGTCCGGCCACTCCGCAGCAGAGGTCAAGCACGGAGACGCCGGAGGAGACACCGGCCTTCACGGCCAAGGACAGGATCTCGCTGGCCCGCATGAAGCTCTCCTGACCGACGAACTCGCCGGCGGGGTACGCCGACAGCCGAGCCCACCGCAGGGCCAGGTCGTACACAGCTCGCTCGTTCCCGTTCATGGCTGTCGTTGCGGCGCAGGTCGTGTCGGCATCGACGGCGAAGCCGAGGTGCCGGTGAACGCGGAGAGGAAACGGTCACGGAACGCGTCCATGGGCCAGACCGGCGCCGCGGAGTCAGGCCGCATGCCTTCCTGCCAGCCCCATCCCAAGATCTTGTCCATGACAGTTGGGTCACGGGCGATGAGCGTGATCGGCACGTCGTGGCTCCCCCTGTGACCGCTCACGATCGTGGAGGGCTGGTGGTCACCGAGCAGGATGAGGACCAGGTTGTCGTCGCCGTACCTCTCGACGTAGGAGATGAGCACCTGCAGGCAGTAGACGATCGACCTCGAGTACGCGGCTTCCACCTGGTCGGGGTCGGGCCACACGTCCTGCGGGGACCGCCCTTGCCTGTGAATGCGCTCGTAGACAGAGCCGTCACCGAGCCTGTTCCATGGGAGCATGCGGGGCAACGGTGCCCAGGGCGCATGGCTCGACGAGAGGGAGATCTCGGCCATCACGGGCCCGCGGTGGTGTCTCGCCAGCTCCCGGCGCTGGAGGGCGCGGAGGGCGAACTGGTCCGGCATGGACGACCAGCCGAACCGGGGCCCGTCGTACCTGATGTCCGACCGGTCGTAGAGCTTGTCGAACTGGTAGAACCTCTCCCCTTCCGGCCACTCCTCGCGGTTGGAAGGCATGAGGGCCACGGTCCGCCAGCCCGCGTCACCGAACGCGCTGCTGAGGGTCATCCGGTCGCTCGAGAGGAGCTGGTCGTGGCGTCGCTCGTTGTCGACCCACAGCCCGGACTGGAGCGTCCCGTGGGCGAGCCAGCTGAGACCGCCGAACGTCGGTGAGGTGAGGAAGGCGCTCCGGGCGGAGTACCCGGACGCACCCAGTCGACTGGTGCCCCCGTCGAGCAGGGCCTGGACCCGCGGCGAGGACGGCGAGTCCTCGATCGCGACGCGTCCGTAGCTCTCCACGAATGCGATCAGCACGTCCTTTCCACGCAGCCCGTCGAGCAGCTCACCGTCGGCCGACTCGCGTGACGTGTCGACGGCCGTCGCAGCGTCGAACGCTTGCTCGTCGGCCATGCCGGTAGTGATGGCGCGAACCTCACCGACGACCAGGCGACCTGCACTCGCGGAAGCGATGGACTCTCCTTGTCCGAGCTGCAGGCCGAGCGCCGCACAGGGGACCCAGATGGCGACGAGCCCGGTGGCCGCGCGCACGGACCACCTGTGATGGCGCGTCACGAGCTTGGTCAGCCGCCCCACCGCGAGCGGCATGCAGACGAGAACGGCGAGGAGGATCGCGGCGACAGCGACGACAGCGATGGTCCCCGCGGCGTGGCCGATCGAGTCCCTCAGGAGACCGACTGCGGGTCCGAGGTAGGCGAGATCGCCCACCGGGTCGAACGGCCGGTCGAGGACCTCGATGAACCCCATGTCGAGGATCTTGACCACCATGAGCAGTCCGAGAACCAGTCCGACCACGACCGCCATGATCCTTCTCCCCCATGTCGGGAGAACCAGAGCCAAGAACACCACCGCGAGGCCCTCGATCGGGATGCGGAGCAAAGCACCGGCCGTCACGTGATCGACCTGGTTCGGGGCGACGAGCGCGAACCACACGAGCAGCAGAGCCAGCGTGTTGGTCGCCGCGGCCACGACCGCACGACGGGGCGACGTGGCGCCCCGCTGCCCTGTTCCGGGGCCAGCCGCAGCGAGCTCCGGCAGATCGACCGGCAGGTCTGTGCCGACCCCGGCGGCTTCGGCCCACTCCTGGACATGGACCGACCGGTGCCGCCACAGCCACCACACGTCCCGACCGAACGACTCCGACAGCAGCATCAGGGCGACCAACAGCGCGCCACGGGTCAACCAGTCGGGGGCGACGTCGGCTGCGGCGAAGGCCAGCACGATGCCCTGGGTCGCGGCAACCACCTTGCGCCAGTAGCGGGGCGGCAGCTGCGCGCGCAGCCAGGGCAGACCCCAGCCGGCCAGCGCGAACACGTAGCGCATCGCGCCGATCACGAGCACCCACCAGCCGACCGAGCCGGCGACGTACACGCTGAGGACCAGGATGAGGAACGCGTCGACCTCCCCGTCGAAACGCGTGCCGAACCTCGACGACGTGCGCGTGCGCCTGGCCACCCAGCCGTCCACCGCGTCGAGCACGAGCGCTACCACCGCGAGTGCCACCAAGGTGGTTACGGCCGGTTCCGCGAGGTACGCGTCCGCCACCAGCGCCGCCACACCACAGGCCAATGTGGCCCGGGTGAGCGTCACCAGGTCTGCCGGCCCCAGCAGCCCCCCGGCGTTGCCCCGGGTCAGGCCGTGAGCCACCGCCACGTTCAGCGCAACACCGCACGCGAGCCCGAATACCCAGCCGGAGAACGCCAGGCCAACGGTCAGCGCAAGGACAGCGAAGAGCGCGACCTGCATCATCAGGCCAGTCGCAGCGCCGCTTCGAACCGAAAGCATCGCGCCTCCCCAAATCATGGGTACAGGACTTCCACGAACGCCGCTAGTGTTCGACTCACTGGAGGCGAGGTGAGCGCCTGTGCAGGGTGAGGCGTCGGCGTTCTGGGTGCGTGAGCCGGGCGAGGGCGAGATCCGGCCGGTCCGGTTGCCCGAGCCCGCGGCGGGCGACGTGACGGTCCGCACCTTGTGTTCGGGGATCAGCCGGGGCACGGAGACGCTGGTGTTCCGGGGCGGAGTCCCGGAGAGCCAGTACGCCACGATGCGTGCACCCTTCCAGGAGGGAAGCTTCCCGGGGCCGGTCAAGTACGGCTACCTCAACGTCGGTGTCGTGGAAGACGGCCCCCCGGACCTGCGCGGTCGCACGGTCTTCTGCCTCTACCCGCACCAGACCGCCTACGTCGTACCGGCCCGGGCCGTGGTCCCGGTGCCCGACGACGTCCCACCGGAGCGTGCGGTGCTCGCCGGAACGGTGGAGACTGCCGTCAACGCCTTGTGGGACGCCGCACCACTCGTGGGTGACCGCGTCACGGTGGTCGGCGCCGGCATGGTGGGCTGCTGCGTCGCGCGCCTCCTGGCCAGGTTCCCCGGCGTAGAGGTCGTCGTCGTGGACACGGACACCGCCAAGGCCGAGGTGGTGGAGGGGCTGGGCGCGCGCTTCGCGTCTCCCTTCGAAGCCGCCGACGGCCGCGACCTGACCGTGCACACCAGCGCCACCTCCACCGGGCTCCAGCTCTCGCTGGACCTGCTGGCCCCAGAGGGCGTCGTCCTCGACCTTTCCTGGTACGGCGACGCCGAGGTGCGTCTCTCGCTGGGGGGCGCCTTTCACTCGGGGCGCCTCGGGATCCGTGCCAGCCAGGTCGGAGCCGTCTCCCCCGCGCGGCGTGGCAGCCGCACTCACGCCGACCGGCTTGCGCTGGCACTCGGGCTCCTGCGCGATCCGTGGTTCGACGCGTTGATCACCGGGGTCTCGCCCTTCGAGGAGCTGCCTGCTCTGATGTCGAAGCTGGCCGACGGAGAGATGCCGGCGCTCTGCCACACCGTCAGCTACGGCGAGGGGTGACGCCGTGTTCAGCGTGACCGTTCGAGACCACATGATGATCGCCCACAGCTTCGAGGGCGAGGTGTTCGGACCGGCGCAGCGTCTGCACGGTGCGACGTACGTCGTCGACGCGACCTTCAGGCGCCAGGCTCTCGATGCCGACAACATCGTGGTCGACATCGGGCGGGCGGCTCAGGAGCTGCACGCAGTACTCAGCGAGCTCAGCTACCGCAACCTGGACGACGAACCTGAGTTCGCCGGCGTGAACACCTCCACCGAGGCTCTCGCCCGGGTGGTCGCCGACCGGCTGGCAGCGCGGGTGAAGGCAGGAGCCCTCGGTGACGGCGGGCGGGAGCTGGCGGGCCTCGTGGTCACCCTTCACGAGTCGCACATCGCGTGGGCGACCTACGAGCGATCGCTGTGATGGACGTTCACGTCGTCGTGCCCGAAGGGATCGACGATCCCGAACGGCCGAGCGGCGGAAACGTCTACGACCGCCGGCTGTGCGATGGGCTCACCGAGACCGGATGGTCGGTGAAGGAGCACGCCGTCCGTGGCTCCTGGCCGGCTCCTGCCCCGGCGGACCGAGACTCCCTCGGGGAGATCCTGGCGGGCATCCCCGACGGTGCGGTGGTGCTCGTCGACGGCCTGCTCGCCTCCCCTGTCCCAGAGGTGCTCGTGCCCGAGGCACGTCGTCTGCGCCTGGTCGCCCTCGTGCACATGCCCTTGGGCGACGGCCCGCGAGGTCGGGAGTCAGCAGCAGAACGCGCACGGGAAGGGTCAGTGCTGGCGGCCGCCGCCGTCGTCGTGACGACGAGCGCGTGGACCCGGCGCCGGCTGCTCGACCGGCACTCGCTGCGACCCGACCGCGTCCACGTCGCGCGGCCGGGCGCCGACCGCGCGGACATCGCGCAGGGGACGCCGGACGGCGGAGAGCTGCTCTGCGTCGCGGCGGTGACGCCTCACAAGGGACATGACGTCCTCCTCGCGGCGCTGGCGATGATCCAGCACCTGCCCTGGCGATGCACCTGGGTGGGGAGCCTGGACCGTGACCGGGGTTTCGTCGAACGACTGCGCAGCCAGGCCCGCGTCCTCGGCATGAGTGACCGGGTGCGCACCACGGGCCCCCTCACGGGGGCGGCGCTCGAGGCGGCGTACGCCGGGGCCGACGTACTCGTGCTGGCCTCGCGCGGGGAGACCTACGGCATGGTCGTCACCGAAGCACTGGCTCGCGGGCTTCCGGTGGTCGCCACGGCCGTCGGTGGACTTCCGGAGGCCCTGGGTCGAGGGCCCGAGGGAAGCTCGCCTGGCCTGCTGGTGCCGCCCGAGGCACCGGATGCCCTCGCCGAAGCCCTCAGCACCTGGTTGGGTGACGCCGATCTGCAGCGGCGCCTGAGGCAGGCGGCGGCCCAGCGCCGTGCCACGTTGTCCGGATGGTCGTCGACCGCGGACCAAATCTCTCGCGTCATCGCGGAGGTCACATGAGGACCGAAGAGGTTCGAGTAAGCCCCGAGTGGCTTACGTTGCGTGAGCCCGCCGATGCGGCTGCTCGGGCTCCTTCGCTCGTCGAAAAGGTCCGCTCGTACCTGCCTGCCAACAGCGGGGCGGTCGTCCACGACCTCGGTTCCGGGACCGGGGCCATGGCCCGCTGGCTCGCCGGGCAGCTGCCCGGCCCCCAGCACTGGGTGATGTACGACCGGGACGGGGAGCTGCTCACCCGTGCAGCCGCTGACCCACCGACCCATGCCGCCGACGGCGCCCCGGTCACCATCGAGGCCCGTCAGTGCGACATCACCCGACTGGCACCCGACGAGCCGGCGGGCGCACACCTCGTCACTGCTTCGGCGCTGCTGGACATGTTGACCGCGGAGGAGCTCGACCGCCTGGTCGCCACCTGTGCGGGAGCGGGCTGCCCCGTCCTGATCACCCTCAGCGTCACCGGACAGGTCGACCTCGCACCGGCGGATCCGTTCGACCAAGAAGTCGCCGACGCGTTCAACGCCCACCAGCGACGCACGGCCCGCAACCGAAGGTTGCTCGGCCCCGACGCGGTCGGCGCTGCGGCAGACGGCTTCAACCGGCTGGGCTTCGACGTCCTGCTCCGACCAAGCCCATGGCTGCTCGGTCCCGGTCAGGCCACTCTGTCGGCGGAGTGGTTCAGCGGCTGGTTGGGCGCGGCGTGCGAGCAGCAACCGGAGCTGCGCGCGGCGGCGCACCCCTACGCCCGACGCCGCCGGGCCGAGGCAGGGGCCGGGCAGCTGTCCGTCACCGTGCACCACCTCGACCTGTTGGCGTGGCCACGATGACGGGCTCCCGGCTGCACCGACCGCACCGTGGACTGATGCCGCGCCGGAGCCGCAGCACGTGGACCTCGGTGCGGCTGACGGTCGGCGCCGCGATCCTCGCGGTGCTGGTGGGGCAGCTCGGCACCGGCCCGTTCCTCGAGCCCCTCCCCCGGATCGACGCACGGTCGCTGGCCGCGGCCACGGGCATCGCGGTGCTGACCACGGTGTGCTGTGCCTGGCGGTGGACCCTCGTCTCCCGCGGACTCGGCTCCGACCTGGCACTGCGCGAGGCCGTCGGCGCGTACTACCGGTCCCAGTTCCTCAACACGGTCCTTCCCGGTGGGGTGCTGGGCGACGTGCACCGCGGTGTGCGTCGCGGTCGCGACGTCGGCGATGTCGGCCACGGCCTTCGGGTCGTTGCCTGGGAGCGCACCTCGGGCCAGGTGGTTCAGATTGCCTTGACGGTCGTCGTCCTGCTCGCGCTGCCGTCGCCCGTGCGCTCCTCCATCCCGGTCTTAGCAGGAGCGGTGCTGGCAGTCGCCCTGTCCGTCGTACTCCTGGGCCGCACCCTGCATCGCTGGGGAAGTCCTCCGCTGGCCCGGGTCACGCGTGCACTGGCCACCGACCTACGTCAGGGCCTGCTGGCTCGCCGAGCCTGGCCGGGCGTCGTGCTGGCCTCCGCCGTGGTGGTTGCCGGCCACACAGCCACCTTCCTGATCGCCGCTCGGACCGCGGGGTCGACCGCCTCACTGGCGCAGATGCTGCCGCTTGCGCTGCTCGTGCTGCTGGCCATGGGGCTGCCCACCAACATCGCCGGCTGGGGCCCCCGTGAGGGCGCGGCCGCCTGGGCCTTCGCAGCGGCCGGGCTTGGCGCGGCCGAAGGTGTCTCCACCGCTGTGGTGTACGGCGTCATGGCGCTCGTCGCGACCCTCCCCGGTGCGGTCCTCCTGGCCACGGCACGGCGCCGTCCGGGTGAGAGAGGGCCCGATCCCGAGGCCGGTGACCGTGGCCGCCGGGACTCCCGCCGACGGCGGTTCGCCACCGCTGCAGCCGAAGGCGGTCCGCATGGGTGATCGTCCGTACACCTTGCTGAGCTGCGGTATCTCCATCGACGGCTATCTCGACAGTGCCACCGACCAGCGGCTGCTGCTCTCCAACGACGCCGACCTCGACCGGGTCGACGCCGTTCGCGCCACCTGCGACGCGATCCTCGTCGGTGCTGCCACCGTCCGGAACGACAACCCACGACTGTTGGTCCGTGCCCGGGCAAGGCGCGACGAGCGGGTCGCTCGTGGGCTTCCGCCCTCGCCGATGAAGGTCACGGTGTCCCGTGGGGCAAAGCTCGATGCCTGCGCGAGCTTCTTCACCGCAGGGGACTCCGAGAAGCTGGTCTACTGCCCAAGCCCGACCGTGGATGAGGCCCGCGAACGGCTTGGATCGGTGGCGACCGTGGTCGACGGCGGAGACCCGGTGAGCATGGAGCGGCTGAGCGAGGATCTCTACGCCCGCGGGACCCGTCGGCTGATGGTGGAGGGCGGCGGCATCGTGCACACCCAGTTCCTGACCGCCGACCTGGCCGACGAGCTCCACCTGGTCGTCGCTCCGCTCTTCGTCGGCGACTCGCGAGCCCGTCGGTTCGTCGGGGACGGTCGGTTCCCCTGGAACCCCGAACGACGCGCGAAGCTCGCGGAGGTACGCCCCATCGATGACGTTGTCCTGCTGCGGTACGCCCTCTCGCCACGATTCCGTGTGGACTGACCAGGAGGCTCCATGTCCCAGACCCCACCGGCCGCGAGGGTTCGCACCCACCTGACGGTGCCCTTGCGGTTCGCAGACGGATACTCCACCACCGCTCGTGTCTTCACCTTCGACGGACTGGCCGACGGACGTGAGCACGTGGCACTGGGCCTGGGCGACCGGACCGCTGCGTTCAAGGCGAACGGGAATCGGGACTCGCCACCACTCGTGCGGCCCCACAGCGAGTGCCTCACCGGGGACGTGTTCGGCAGTGAGCGTTGCGACTGCGGCGCGCAGATGAGCCACGCCGTCAAGCGCATCGCCGGCGTCGGCGGGTTCCTGCTCTACCTCAAGCAGGAAGGACGTGGGATCGGCCTCTACGCGAAGCTCGACGCCTACGCGTTGCAGGACGAGGGCATGGACACCTACGACGCAAACCGGGCCCTCGGCTACGCGGACGACGAGCGCGACTACACCGTTGCCGCGCAGATGCTGCCTGCCCTGGGCCTGCCCCGGGTGGCCCTGCTGACCAAGAACTCCGACAAGGTCGCACAGCTCGGCAGCCTCGGTGTGACCGTGACCGAGCAAGTACCGACGGGTGTGCACCTGTCCACGGCGAACGCACGCTATCTGGCGGCCAAGGTCCGCCACGGCAAGCACACGCTCGATCTTCCGCCCGGTGGACCGGCGACGCGGTAGCTCGCCGACGGCTCCGAGGCCCATCAGGCCTAGTGCAAGCCGTGGTTCGCGGTCGCCGAGCGGGTCGCGTTCCGACCTCTGTGAAACCCGGAGGCGGCGAATGTCCCCAACGCTGCGCGCACGGCCCGGATCCGGGCCATCATGAGTCGAGTTGAGTACACGTGCTGACTCGCCTGGGAGGTCGTGTGACTGGCGGGGCCACCGAGAGCGAAGGGCCGAACGCCGTCGGCAGGCCGCTCTGGCGTGACGGCCACGAGGTGACTCACCGTCGTCAGGCGCTTCGCGGCGACGTCACCTGTGACATCGCGGTCGTCGGCGCAGGGTTCACCGGCCTGTGGACGGCGTACTACCTCCTGCAGGCGGAGCCGAGCCTGCACGTCGTCCTCCTCGAGAAGGAGTCCGCCGGGTTCGGGGCTTCGGGCCGGAACGGCGGCTGGCTGTCGGCGATCTTCCCCGTGTCCCTCCCACGCGTGGAGAAGCGGTACTCGCACCGTGCGGCGCTCGACCTGCAGTCAGCCATGAACGCGACGGTGACCGAGGTCGGAGAGGTCGTCAAACGCGAGGGAATCGACTGCGACTTCGCACAGGAGGGACTCGTCTCCCTGGCGAGGAACGAGGCGCAGCTGGTTCGCGCGCGGGCTGCCGTGGAGGGCGCAGAGCGGTTCGGACTGACCGGTCAGTGGCAGCTCCTCAGCGCCGGGCAGGCGTGCGAGAAGGTCAACGCGGCCGGCGTCCTGGGGGGCCTGTACACCGAGCACTGCGCGGTGCTCCAGCCCGACAAGCTGGTTCGTGGTCTCGCTGCGCGCGTGGAGGCGATGGGTGGGGTGATCCACGAGAACACCGCCGTGACGCGGATCGAGCCGGGTCAGGTCTCCACGGACGCTGGTGGACGGGTGGAGGCGTCGGTGGTCGTCCGGGCGACCGAGGCCTTCACGGCTACCCTCGCCGGCTCCCGTCGGCAGCTCGTCCCGTTGTACTCACTCGTGCTGGCCACCGAGCCGCTGCCCGAGGACCGTCTCGCAGCGCTGGGCCTGGACCGGCGCACGGCGTTCAACGACCTGAGACACCTTCGCGTCTACGCGCAACCCACGAGTGAGGGCCGCATCGTCTTCGGCGGCCGCGGAGCGCCGTACCACTTCGCCTCGAAGATGGATCCGGCCTTCGACGCCCATCCTGGGATCCACGGGAAGCTGGTCAGCACGCTTCACGACTTCTTCCCCGACCTGCGCGGTGTGGCGGTCACTCACCGCTGGGGTGGACCGCTCGGTGTCCCGCGCGACTGGTTCCCCTCGGTCGGCTACGACGCCGCCCGACGTACGGCGTGGGCGGGCGGGTACGTCGGTGACGGTGTGGCCACCAGCAACCTCTCCGGCCGGGTCCTGCGCAACCTGATCCTGGGAACCGCGGATCCGCTCGACGCCCTCCCGGTCGTCAACCACCCCTCCCCCAGGTGGGAGGTCGAACCGCTGCGCTGGCTCGGCGTCAACGCAGGGCTCCGGGCCGCGGCCACTGCGGATCGCGAGGAGCGACTGACCGGGAGACCGTCCAAGGTCGCCGCACTGCTCGAACGACTCACCGGCGCCCACTGAACCGTCCCGTGCGACACCGAGGAGAGACATGCCCGATCCCCAGATGGACCCGAGACACGCGGTCCTCTTCGAGCCCGTCGCCGTGGGGCCCAAGACCTTGCCCAACCGGTTCTACCAGGTTCCGCATGCATCGGGCTTCGGATCCGCGAAGCCACGCACCCATGCTGCCTTCCGTGCCGTCAAGGCCGAAGGCGGTTGGGGTGGGGTCTGCACCGACTACGCTCCCGTCTCCCCTGACTCGGACGAGACGTACGCCGTGGCGTCGGACTGCTGGGACGCCGCGGACATGCGGAGGCTCGGCCTGGTGACCGAGGCGATTCACGAGCACGGGGCCCTGGCCGGCATCGAGCTCGTCCACGGCGGCGCAATGTCGCTGAACGGGGAGTCCCGCTACCCCCGCCTGGCCCCGACTCAGGCCGCTGCCGACCCGCAGTACTCAGGCATGGCCAAGGAGATGACCCTCTCGGACATCCGGAGGGTCCAGAACGACTTCGTGACCGCAGCTGGCAGGGCCAGAGACGTCGGCTTCGACATCGTGTACGTCTACGGCGCTCACGGCTACCTCATGACGCAGATGCTCTCCGTCGTGACCAACCGGCGCACCGACGCCTACGGGGGCTCACTGAGGAACCGGGCCAGGTTCCAGCTGGAGACTCTGGAGAGGACCCGCGAGGCCGTCGGTGCCGACTGCGCCATCGCGATCCGTATGCCCGCTGCCGGAGGACGCGAGCTGCTGGGCATCGAGCACGAGGAGCTGTTGGAGTTCTTCTCCATGGCAGATCCCCTCGTGGACCTCTTCGACGTCAACGTCGGCGCGTGGCCGGAGGACTCGGGTACGTCGAGGTACTTCAGCGAGGGAAGCCAGCTCCCCTGGACGTCGCAGGTCCGAGCGGTGACGACGAAGCCGATCGTGGGCGTCGGGCGCTTCACGAATCCCGACACCATGGCCGCCGTCGTGCGCAGTGGCGACTTCGACCTGATCGGTGCCGCACGGCCTGCCATCGCTGACCCGTACCTCCCGACGAAGGTCCGTGAGGGGCGCGTCGACGAGATCCGCGAGTGCACCGGCTCCAACGTCTGCATCCTCCGTGAGGAGACGTTCCACCACGTCGGGTGCATGCAGAACGCCACAGCAGGCGAGGAGTACCGACGCGGGTGGCATCCCGAACGCTTCGAGCCTCCCCAGAATCCCGAGTCCGCCGTGCTCGTGGTCGGCGCCGGGTTGGCGGGCCTGGAGTGCGCCATGGTGCTTGGCCGGCGGGGGTACGCCGTCCACCTGGTCGATGCCGCGCCCGAGGTCGGCGGCAAGATGCGCTGGGTCCGGAGGCTCCCGACCCTCGGGGACTGGGGACGCTCGGTCGACCACCGTGTCATCGGGCTCGCCAAGCTGCCGAACGTCGAGCTGATACTCGGCAGGAGGCTGACCGCCGCCGATGTGCTCGACTACGGCGCGGAGCTGGTCGTCGTCGCCACCGGCTCCCAGTGGTGCGACGACGGGACCCAGCCCCACCACCTGGGTCCCTTGGCAGGTGCTGAGTCAGCGTTGACGCCGGAGCACATCATGGCCGGTGAGCGCCCACCGGAAGGGCGGGTGGTCGTCTACGACACGGACGGCTACTTCGTCGCTCCCGGGATGGCCGAGCTTCTCGCGGGAGAAGGCCACGAGGTCCATCTGGTGACCCATCTCGACAAGGTCTCGCCGGTGTCGGATGACACCCTCGAGGGCGAGATGCTCAGGCAGCACCTCCACGACCTCGGGATCACCTTCCACACGAACGTGGCGCTGCAACGGGTCGAGCAGGACCAGGTGGTCGGACGCACGTCGTGGGGCGCCGCCTGGTCGCTGGGCACCCAGGGCGCCGTCCTGGTGACCCAGCAGCGCAGCGAGGACTCCCTCTACAGGGACCTGGTCGCCGATCCCGACGCCGTGGCCAAGGCCGGGATATCCGGCGTGCACGTCATCGGCGACGCCGTTGCCCCACGCATGCCGTCCGAAGCGGTCTTCGACGGGCATCGCCTCGGTCGTGAGATCGAGGGCCGGGATCCGATGGCGCCGTCCGCGTGGCTCAGAGAGCGACCTGCCTAGGGGCAGGGCGTTGCCTGGAAGACACCTGTCGGCAGGCCGGTCCGAGTGTGCGCCTCGTGGGCTGCGCCCGTGACGATGCTGTCGAAGGCCCCCTTGCCCCCTGCGGGAAGCACATGGTGACAGTGCGGGCCCGGCGCGCTCGCGCCGCGGTCGGCGTTCCCCACGTTCCCGAGGTTGGCCGGCTGGGTCTCCGCATGTGCAGTCCCGGTGCCGACCGGAAGGACCAGCGCTGCGGCGGCCACGCACGCCGCCATGACTCGTATGCTCATCGCAGACTCCTCCAGGATGGGTTCAGGTCACTCAGGGGTCGCCGTGAACCACACAACCGGCGCTTCGCGGCCCGGGTGACGGTGTCGAGTGCATAGACGATTCAGGTGTCGAGTCGGTTCAGCGGAGAGGTCAGCCTTCGACGACACGGCCGCCGTCCACCCTCACCGCGACCTCAGCCAGCGGCCTCGGCGCAGGCCCGCCGGTGTTCCGGCCGGTCGCGGAGTCGAAGGTCGATCCATGACAGGGACACCTCAAGATCCGATCCTGGGGTGCGACGGTGCAGCCCCTGTGCGTGCAGACGGCGGAGAAGGCCACCACCTGGCCCTCGCTCGGCTGCGCCACGATCACGGGATCGCCTTGCTGGTCGTTCGCGGACACGGCACCACCGACGGGCACGTCTGCCAGTCGCACGAGCTCTCCCTCCTCAGCCCCCGGACCGGTGGGCGACGACCCCCTGCTCCCGTCCGTCTCGGTCGGAGGTGGTACTCCGTACCCGGTGCCTCCTCCCCTGCCGGTCTCGCCGTCACTGCACGCGGCGAGCACAGCGAAGCCCAGAGTGCCACCTGCGGCGACGATGAGGGCGGCCCGGCGGGTGACGAACCGCTGCCCTGACTGCGGATGATCCATGGAGACCTCCTTCGCCTTGCCTGCAATGACGAGCGAGCCGTGCGGGTGGTTCAACCGGAGGGTTTGCGGCTACCGGTCGAGCTCCAGCAGCGGGCGGCCCGTCGACGTGCGAATCTCCACCGAGGAGATCTCGGCGGGGGTCGCTGCGGTCGCTGCGGACACCGTGATGGTACGGCCAGGGACTGCGCGCCAGGTCGCGACCTGCTGCCACTCACCTTCGCCCGTCCGGACGGCCAGGGTGTACGACGGCGGGTCGTCTGTCGCGTAGTCCTCACGTCCGACGGCATAGGTGCAGGTGAGCTCCAGCCGCGTCCCCCAGGCGACCTGCTCCATCGCCAACGACGCGCGGACGTCGTCCTGGTCGACCTGGCGCATCGGGGTGGGGCTCGGCCGGGGCTGTGTCGTGACCTCGTCGCCACCCCGCCCGTCGTACTGCGTCCACACGACCGTCCCGGCGACCGCCAGGGCGACGGCAGCCGCAGCCCCGCTGAGCGCGACGGTGATTCGTCGACGGCGCCTCCTGCGGACCTCCCGCAAGAGCCCTGGGAGCAGGGTCTCCGGGGCCGCTGCGTGGTCCTCGTCCGACAGGAACACCGACTGGTCCACGTGCCCCAGGAGCCGCGGCAGGTCGGCGAGCTCCCGAACCGCTCGGGAGCACCTGGAGCAGGAGCGGAGATGCTCCTCGAAGTCCTGCCTGTCGTCCTCGTCGAGGGCACCCAGCACGTAGGCGGCGTCCAGCTGAGCCAGCTCGTCGTGGTTCATCCGGACACCCCCATCTCCTCCAGCGCCAGTCGCAGAGCACGGAGTGCGTAGTGGGTACGCGACTTCACCGTGCCCTCCGGAATGCCCAGGTGACGGGCGGCGTCGGCCACGGAACAGCCCTGGTAGTAGCACTCGTAGAGAACGTGCCTGTGCTCCGGCGACAGCCGCCCGACGGCCTCGGCGACGACCCATGCCTCCAGGAGCTCGTCGACCTCCTCCCTGGCCGGCGGTGCCTCCGGCGGCTCTGCGGTCACGGTCTCGCGGTTCGACCGGGCCGAGCGCCATTCGTCGATCACGAGGTTCCGCGCCACCCTGAACAGCCATCCGCGCACCTGCTGCGGCGATCTGGTCAGTATGTCCGGATGCTGCCAGGCTCGCAGCAGCGTCTCCTGGCAGACGTCCTGGGCACGTCCCCTGTCGTTGCCGGTCATGCGCACGCAGAATCTCCAGAGCGCAGCCGCGTGCTCGGCGTGCAGCTCCTGCATCAGCTCGCGCTCGTCGTGGGCCAACGGCATCCTCCTGCCCGTTGTACGAGCCAGGCACCTCCTCGGTTCACAGTGCACCGGACGTGGCGTCACGGCCAGGGAGCCGATGCCACCTCCTTGGCGTGGGACCCCGAGGGACCGTCGTCGCGCTGCTCGGCGCGCTGTCCCCATGACATCAGGTCAGCAATTCTCCTGTTCCGCCGACCGGCGCATGTGGCACGATCGCGAGGGTGACCAGCACACCTGCCGCGGCACAGCACCTGCGCGACCTCGCACTGCTGCGCCGTGTCCGCGACCGGATCGACCGGGAGTTCGCGCAGCCGCTGGACGTCGAGGCGCTCGCGCGCGGCGTGAACCTGTCGGCCGGTCACCTCAGCCGCCAGTTCCGGCGTGCCTATGGCGAGTCGCCGCACGCGTACCTGATGACGCGGCGCATCGAACGGGCGATGGCGCTGCTGCGTCGCGGCGACCTCAGTGTCACCGAGGTCTGCTTCGCGGTCGGCTGCTCGTCGCTGGGCACCTTCAGCACCCGCTTCACCGAGCTGGTCGGTGTGCCGCCCAGCGTCTACCGGCGCGAGGCGGCGGGCGCGACGGTGGGGATGGCGCCGTGCGTGGCGAAGCAGGTGACGAGACCGGTCAGGAATCGAGAAGCGCCGACGGCCGAGCCACACCTAGCGTGATCGCCATGGACATCAGCATCTACCAGACCATGCTCCCGCACGACGATGCGGACGCCTCCCTGGCCTTCTACCGCGACATCCTCGGCTTCGAGGTCCGCAACGACGTGGGCTACAAGGGGATGCACTGGATCACGGTCGGCCCCACCGACCAACCCGGCACCTCGATCGTGCTGTACCCGCCGGCCGCCACCCCCGGACTCACCGACGACGAGCGCCGCACCATCGCCGAGATGATGGCCAAGGGCACCTTCGCCAGCATCAACCTGGCGACCAAGGACGTCGACGGCACCTTCGGCCGGCTCCAGGCCGGCGGCGCCGAGGTCGTCCAGGAGCCGGTCGACCAGCCGTACGGCGTCCGCGACTGTGCCGTCCGCGATCCCGCGGGCAACCTGATCCGGATCCAGGAACCGCGCTGAGCGGGGTGATGGCCGGCCCTCGCGACCGCGCGACCCGCAAGGCTCACGCGCTGGCGCTGCTGGCGGCACAGCCGATGGATGTGTGGGTCGCCACCGCCTCGGCCGCCGGCAAGCC
>DATHVS010000004.1:0-26505 GCA_035461195.1 Nocardioidaceae bacterium | reverse complement strand
CACGGGTCTTCGTGCTGGCCCCACGGATGCGGGCGGGGTTGCTCGGAATGATCTCGTCGGTCACCGCGTCGGACAGCATCGTGCGCAACAGGGAGTAGACGTTCGCCTTCGTGGCCTTGCCCGTGCTCATCCCTGCGTGCCAGCGCTTCACGTCGGACACGCGGATCGCGGCGATCTCCACGTCCGCGAAGGTCAGCAGGATGTGGTTGGTTAGGTACCCGTCATAGAGGTCGCCGGTTCGGGGCTTCTGAGGGCGGTCGGCGAGCCCATCGGCGGCGTACGTCCCGAACGTCGTGCGGTTGGACTTGGCTCGGGCTTGGGGGTTCACTCGGGGTTGCGAATCTCGCGGCAGCGGTCGGCCAGCCATGCGTCGGCGTCCATTCGGGTGTCGAACGTCTGGGGTGCTGTGTGTCGCACGCCGAGTGGGTCGACGTACGACGCTCGAGGTCGCCCGCTGGGGAGGCGGCGGACCTTCCCGAACGAGCGTCGGGGTCTGCGGGCGGTCGTCTTCATCATGTCAGGGGCTCCCGTTCTGCTGGGCTGCTCGGGGCGCGTGCCCCACGTGCACTAACGAGTGTGAGCCCGTGTCCCCCAGGGACACTCCTGTCCGAGCACACGGGAGCACGTCTGAGCACGTCAGACAGCGTTTCCGCACGTCAGACAGGGGGATGCCCGAGACGCTTGACGCAGGTTCGATCCCTGCTGCGTCCACCGACCCTCCTCACGCCCTCGATGGCGGCCGGGCGTGCCGAGGACTGGGGGAGTGGAGATGGCCGAAGTCGTGTTGTTCCACCACGTGCAGCGACTCACCGACGGGGTGCTCGCGTTCGCCGAGCAGCTCCGGTCCGGGGGCCGAACCGTGCACACCCCTGACCTTCGCCGGCGAGCGCCCGTCGACATCGCCGAGGGAGTCGCGCTCACCCAGCGCATCGGCGGCGGGGAGCTCCGCACGCGCGCTGACCAGGTGGTGGCCGATCTGCCGTCGGGTCTGGGGTACGCCGGCTTCTCCTTCGGTGCCGGCACGGCGCAGCGGCACGCCCAGACCCGCCCCGGTGCACGCGGCGCCCTGCTGACGAGTCCTGCATCCCGATCAGCGGCGACTGGGCCTTCGGGCCGTGGCCCGTTGGGGTCCCCGTGCAGATCCACGGCATGGACCAGGACCCGTCTTCGCGCTCGAAGGCGACATCGACGCTGCGCGCGAGCTGGTCGAGACGGTCGGTCCCCGGCAGGCGGAGCTGTTCGTGTACCCGGGTGACCGGCACCTGTTCAGCGACAGCTCCCTTCCGTCGTACGACGACGATGCGACCGCGCTGGTGGTGTAGCGCTCTCGGGAGCTCCTCGACCGGGTCGGCTGATGGCCGAGGTCGCTGATCGGGTCGTCCGGCGCGCTGATCGGGACCTTCGCACCTGATGTCACAGCAGGTCGGACAAATCGCTCTTAGCAGTTCTAGGGTGGGTGCGTCCACGATCATTACGCGCCAGTCCGTGGCATGGGGGATGCATCACGATGACGAGAAGCAGGGCCACGAGGGCTGGGACCGTCGGAGTTCTGCTGGCCGCGCTGGTGTCGGCTGCGGTCGGCGGGGCGCCGGCGACGGCGACGGCGGGGAGCCCGGCCGGTGCCGTCGCACCGACGACAGCGAGGGCGGCCGCGACGAAGCTCGTGGCCGTGGACGTCGCCGCCCGCGCGGGGATCGCCGAAACCTCCACCAAGACCTGGTCGGCCGCGCCCTTCGACTACGACCGCGACGGCCTGCAGGACGTCCTGATCGGTTACCACCCGGTCCAGAAGCTCTGGAGGAACAAGGGCGACGGGTCCTACGAGCAGGTGGCGGAGTACGCCTGGCAGCGCACCGTGACCGACCGACACAGCTGCGCATGGGCCGACGTCGACCGCAACGGACGTCCTGACGTCTACTGCTCAGCGGGGCGGGGACTGAACAACCGGGTCAAGACCGCCGATCTCGACAACGAGCTCTGGCTCCAGGGCCGTAACGGGCAGTTCTCCGAGGTGGGGACCGACTGGCGTGCAGGCGATCGCTGCGGGCGCGGTCGCACGGTCGCCTTCCTGCACGCCAACGGCGACAGGTACCCCGACCTCTTCATCGGCAACCAGCGGCCCCGAAGAGTCGAGGACGACCCTTGCGATGATTTCCCGAACAGCGAGCACAGCAAGATCCTGATCAATCAAGGGGGCAGCGGGTTCCGCTACGCTCCGCGGTTCTTCCCGTACGGCGCAGGGCCCGGCGCCCGATGCACGGAGGTTCTGGACTTCGACGGTGACGGGTGGCAGGACCTGTTCGCCTGCCGCTCGAACCGGACCTCGGGACGTCTGTACCGCAACAAGTCCGGCAAGGGCTTCCGGGACGTCAGCTCACGCCATGGTCTCGAGGAGCGGATCAACGACGCAGCCGTGGCCGACATCGACGGCGACGGTGACCCGGACCTCGTCACGGCGTCGCCTGCCGGGTTCGCCGTCCACATCAACAATGACGGTCGTCTCGGGCCGAGGAGGCTCATCTTCCGCGTGCCGGTGGGGGAGGGGGTCGCCGTCGCCGTGGGAGACGCGGACGGCGACCGCGACCTCGATGTCTACGCGATGGTGGGCAACGGTATGATGGGCAACCCTGATGACCGGATCCTGCTCAACAACCGGCTCACCTTCAAAGCGGTCCGGGTGCCCGCAGCATCGGGCGCCGCCGACGACGTGGTGGTCGTGCGTCGTCTGGCCACGAGGAAGGTCGACTTCCTTGCGCTCAACGGGTACAACCTGCAGGGGGTCGGGCCGGTGCAGCTGATCCGGCTCTTCCGGCAGTAGCCGGGGTGGCCTCAAGGGTCCCAGCGCTGCAGGGGCTGTGGTCGGTACGGCACCCGGACGGGCGTGCTCGGCACAGGCCGGCGACGCCTGCCCAGCCTCATGGTGAGGGTGTCCGCGGCGCTGCGCACGACTCGAAGGGTATGCATCATCGCCGCCTCCAGAGGTTCTCGGATCATGCGTCCGATCTCGAGCGTCCACCTAAGGCGGACGCCTGCGCATCCGATTTTGTACTCATCTCCTGTCCTAGGCCCCTGATCGTGCTGTCCTGAGGACCCGCTGCCCCCGCGGATATGCCCGCATCGGGGAGGTCTTGCGCCGTACGATGCGAGCAACCGAGCGACTGGAGCAGGGATGAACCTGGAGAAGGTGATCTTCGGCTTCTTCGTGCTGCTCGCCGCCACGCTCAACTTCGGGTTCTTCCTCGGCGACATCGCCGACCACACCGTGCACAACGTCTACGAGCTCTTCGCCGCGGTCGTGGTGAACCTCATCGCGACGGTGCTGAAGTTCGGCGACCGCACCCAGATCGGTGCGGTCCATCTCGCGACCAGCCTGGTGGCGAGCCTGCAGCTCATCGCCGCCGCAGTCGTGTGGTCCTACGCCGCCAACGTCGCGGCAAGCGGCTTCACGCCGGAGCTGACGGCCAGCGTCGTCTCTCTTTCAGGTGGCGCGCTGTTCGCGAACGTGGTCTCGGTCGTGCTGCTCGTCGTCGAGACGGTGTCGTTCCAGCGACGCTGATACGGAGCCGTCATGGGCAACCCGCTGCAGGTCATGTGGTACCGGATCTTCGCCGAGGACCAGGGGAGCAGGCGTCGCCTGGGCGAGGTGGTCGTCCTGCCCGAGCCGCCGGAGCAGCCGCCGTCGGCCGGCATCCTGCTGGTGCTGCGGCGGATGCGCGCCCCGTTGATCGTGGTGATCGTCATCTTCGCGGTCAGCGTGCTCGGGCTGACCTTGGTGCCCGGGGAGGACGACCAGGGACGTCCGGGCCGCCTGAGCATCTTCGAGGCGTTCTACTTCATGAGCTACACCGCCACGACGATCGGCTTCGGCGAGATCCCGTACACGTTCACCCCCGCGCAGCGCATGTGGGTGACCTTCGCGATCTTCTTGTCGGTGATCGGCTGGGCGTACGCCGTGGGGTCACTCCTGGCCCTCATGCAGGACCGTGCCTTCCGTCGCGAGCTGTCGCGGATCCGCTTCACGCGCAAGGTCGCCCACCTCGGCGAGCCGTTCCTGCTGCTCGTCGGCTACGGCAACGCGACTCGCCGGCTGGCCCGCTCGCTCGACGACCTGGGCCGTCGGTTCGTCGTCCTCGACAACGACGAGAACCGGCTGGCCCGCGTGGACCTGGACTCCTACCGTTCCGACACCCCGACCGTGCTCGGGGACGCACGTGACACGGGCGGCCTCCTCCTGGCAGGGCTCGGCCACCGGCACTGTGAGGGGGTGGTCGTGCTCACCGGTGACGACGAGACGAACCTCGACGTCACGATCACGACCTCCCTGCTGCGCCCGGACCTTCCGGTGGTCGCGCGGGCGCACTCCCGAAGTATCGCCGAGCGCATGCGGACCTTCGGCGCCCCGGAGGTGGTCAACCCGCTGGATCGCTTCGGAGACCACCTCCGGATCCTGCTGCGAGCCCCGTCGTCGTACCGCCTCATGGTCTGGCTCACGAGCGCCCCCGGCACACCCCTGCCTCAGCTCCACGACCCGCTCCCGCACGGCCGGTGGGTGGTCGGGGGGCGGGGCCGGTTCGGTCACGAGCTGACCGACGACCTGGAGGCCGAGGGACTGGAGGTCACGGTCCTGCGCGCCGACGCCGAGGAGGAGGAGGCCGGCGGCCTGAGTACGGCTGTCGAGAACGCGGACGGGTTCGTGGCCGCCACCGAGAGCGACGTGACCAACCTGTGGCTCGTCGAGCGGGCCCGGCTGGCCGAACCGGACGCCTTCGTGGCGACGTTGCAGAACCGCGCCGCCAACGCGCCGCTGTTCGAGGCCTTGTCCGTGGACTTCAGGGTGGAGCTGGTGGAGCTGATCGCGCACGAGGCGCTCGCCCGGCTCGCGAACCCGGTGCTGATGCGCTTCCTGCCCCAGGTGCCGCACCAGGGCGAGGAGTGGGCCGCCACGATGGTCGACCGGCTCGTGGAGCGGTGCGGCACGGGTACGCCGGCCCTCTGGCAGGTGAATCTCACCGCGGAGGATGCTCCGGCGTTGCTCGAGCGCCTCTCCGACGACGGGGTCCGGCTGGCCGACCTCCTGCGCAGCCCTCGCGGCCGTGAGGTGCCGATCGAGGCCGTCCCGCTCGTCCTGATCCGAGACGACGAGACCGTGGTCGGGCCGAGCGAGGAGACGCTCCTGCGATACGGGGACGCGCTGCTGCTCGCCGGCCGCCCCGTGGCTCGCCGCGCCCTCGGCTCGACTCTCAACGACGAGCCCACGGCGGCCTACGTCGTGGAGGGAAGGATCGTCCCCTCGAGCTGGGTCTGGCGGTGGCTGTCGAGGGATGTCACCGGCGCGTTCAGCCACCGAGGTTAGGCAGCAAGGACCCGGGTCAGCCGACGGGAGCTCGCCCGCGGCAGTAGCCCAGACCGGCACGGGTCGCGGGAGCATGGCGTTTCCGATGCGGCGGTGCGGGTACTCGTTCGGTCACAACGACTTGTTCGGGCGGCTCGGGCCGGCCGCTGACCTCTCCGAGGAGGTGACCCGCATGTACATCGGTATCGGTACCTTGATCGTGGTGATCGTTCTTCTGATCATCCTCCTGTGACCTGCCAGCACGCTGCGGTGTCACCCCTGACGTCACCGAGGCACCGGTCGCCCCCGTCCCTCCCTGTGAGGGGCGGGGGCGACTCGCATCGGTCGACACTCCCGTCGCCGGTCGAACGACCCCCGTGTGCGGCAGCTCGACGGGTCAGCGGCAGAGCTTCCAGACGCCGCGTGGAGCAGCCTTCGCGAGGCGCTGTGCCTTGCGGTAGCCGGCCACCCGCTTGAACGGGTTGTTCCCGTAGACGTACACCTTCGCCCAGCCTCGGGCCACCTGGGCGCGGTTCATGTCCCGCCCGGACTTCATCACGTACCGCAGGATGCGTCCGTAGCGGTCGACGCGGTCCTGCGTGGGGTCGGAGACGAGGACGACCCGCGTGCCCACGGGCGTCAGCCGACGCATCGAGGCTGAGGCCTTCTTCCCGCCGCACTCCAGTCCGCCGTAGACCTCAGGGGTGTCGATGCCGATCATCCGGACCCGCTTCTTCTTCCCGTTGGCCAGGCGTACGTCGATCGTGTCGCCGTCGACGACCTTGGTGACCCGGGCCCGCTGCTTGATGGTCTTCGTCTGGGTGGTGGTCGTGGTGCCGTCGGGGAGGGTGAGCCCGTAGTAGGTCGGAGCCGGGTTGGACTCGCAGGCGATGCCGTCGCCGTCGTGGTCGAGGCGGTGCGGGTCCTGGGTCGGGC
Organism: Nocardioidaceae bacterium; assembly: GCA_035461195.1. Taxonomy (GTDB): domain Bacteria; phylum Actinomycetota; class Actinomycetes; order Propionibacteriales; family Nocardioidaceae; genus Nocardioides_C. The sequence continues at coordinate 20,237 of DATHVS010000004.1, read as the reverse complement.
CGCCGTTCTTGAGGAAGAAGATCTGGGCTGCCTTCTGGGAGACGAAGTCGCCGCAGTCCTTGTCGGCGGCGTACGCGGGGGAGACCGTGAGGGCGCCTGTGACGGTGACGGCAATGGCGACGGTGGAGGCGGCGAGGGCACGGCGGAAGGTGCGGAGCATGGTGGTGGTTTCCCGACATGATGTTGATGAATGGTCCGTCGTGGAGGCTATGTCTCGCACGGCAGTCGTGTCGGCGGAACGGAGAGATCGGGCAAGAACCTCGTCTTGCTCATCAAAGGGCCTCGTCACGGACTAGATGGGCCTAGTCCCTGCGGAGGTCAGGGCGATCCGTTCGGTCTGTCCTGCCGAATCGTTCGGTCAGTCCGGCATTTCCGTGCTCTTTATGTCTGATTTAGACCGATAAGGTCTGTATCGACTCTCGGGGTGTGCTGGAAGCAAGAGCCTTGTTGCCTGGGAGGAGCCGCAATGCTCGATGTCACCGACCTCGAGACCGAGGCCGAGCAGCTCGCTGCGCAGCTGAGAGGAGCACGATGCTGCGACGCATTGGTGCCGTGCTACCGGTGCTCGCTGCTGAAGCTCAACGTCCTTGCCAGGCGCCGGGTCATCGAGGTGCCGCGCCGCTCGGCGTCAGCCGCCGCCGCCGGGCCGGGAGCCCCACACGCGGCGTCGCTCGCCCTCGTCGTCCGGACCTGCGACCTGGAGCTGTGCGCCTGCTGATCCGGCCCACTGCCGCCTTGACGGCTGGATGAGAACGGTCTCATCGGCGGCTCATCGGCGTCTCACCCGCGCTGGCCATGGTTGACCCGTGACCAGCAGACGGGTCCCAGGGCCCGATGAGCGACGAAGGGCGGTAGGGCCATGAACAAGCTCCTCCCGATCAGCACCCTCGGGTTGGCCGGCGCGGTCGGCGTGGGCCTGATGACGTTCCCCGGTTCCACGGTCGCGGCGAACCTCGATGACGACGCGGTGGCCAAACGTGAGGACAACGTGAGTGAGCTCGTGCTCGTCGACGACGACGATGACGACGACACCAACACGAACACGAAGTCCCGCTTCACGGGGTTCAGCAGGCCCACCAACGACAACACCCGCAGCAACGTCACGAAGGTCAGCCGTGACCGCGACCTGAGTCGCAGCGACAAGACCAAGGACTGGACGCGTGAGGACGGCAGCCGGACCCGCGACTGGACAGGCAAGCAGACCAGCGACCGTTCGCGCAACGACACCCGCGGCCGTCGTTGAGCGAGGACCGAGCAGGGAGCAGTCGATGGGCAGGGTTCGTGACTCGTGGGGGTTCCGGCAGGGTGACGAGATCACCCCGCAGCTGACGGCGATGAAGCTCCTGGGCGGCGGGGAGGCGTACGAGGCCTATCTCGCGTTCGACGACGTCACCTATGGGCCCGTGGTCGTGAAGGTGGTGCGCCCCGGACAGGTGGATGACCACGCGAGCATGAAGGGCCTGCGCCGCGAGGTGGAGATCCTGGAGCGGGTCAACCATCCTGCGGTGGTCCGCGCCCTGCGGTCCGAGGTGACCGGTGACCGGCCCCATGTGGTGCTCGAGCACCTCGACGGCCCCCGGCTCTCCTCGCTGATCCGCAGGCACGGCCCGCTCCAGGAGCAGCAGTACCTCCCGCTGGCGATCGAGCTCGCCTCGGCCCTGCACTACCTGCGGCGGATCGGTCACGTCCACCTCGACGTGAAGCCGAGCAACATCATCATGGGCGCACCTGCGCGGCTGATCGACCTCAGTGTCGCCCGCCCAGCCGAGGACGCGGCCCTTCTCGACCACCCGATCGGGACCGATCCCTACATGGCCCCCGAGCAGTGCGAGCCCCCAGGCACGGGGACCCCCGGCCCCGCGAGCGACATGTGGGGCCTGGGGGCGACGCTGTTCGAGGCGATCGCCGGCTACAAGGCGTTCGACCGCGCGGCCGAAGGGGCCTCCTCCCTGGAGGAGCGGTTTCCCCAGGTGGTCGAGGCGCCGTACTCGCTTCCCGAGCGGGTGGCCGACGACGTGGCCAAGGTGGTCTACGCCTGTCTCGAGCCGGACCCCGGGAATCGGCCGCTGCCGCACGAGCTCGCGGAGGCGTTGCAGCCGGCGATCGCGCGGGCCCCGCGAGGCCGCCTGGCCGGTTTCAGGGTGCGTTAGAGCCGCCTCCCACCGGCGCTCGGGCCGCTTCGATGAGCATCTTCGTGCCAGTACGGTGAAGGCACGGCCGACAGCGGGAGGCGCGATGGACATCGTCACGAGGGCAGACCTGAACTTGCTGGCGCGCGGCGAGCAACCGGGGGCACACGTGTCGCTGTTCCTGCCGACCCACCGACTCGGCTCCGAGGACAGGACCGACCCGCTTCGCTGGAAGAACCTCCTGACGAGCGTCGAGACCACCTTGGCGGACCAGGGCATGCGACGCGCCGAGATCACCGAGCTCCTCGCGCCGGCGTGGGCCCTCCACCGCGACGGCCTGGCGTGGCAGTACATGAGCGACGGCCTGGCGATGTTCCTGCGTCCGGGCTGGCACCGCAGCTACCGCGTCCCCGTCACTCTCCCCGAGCTGGCCGCGGTGGGGGAGCGGTTCGTCACCGGCCCACTCATGCGGGTCCTCACCAGCGACAGGCACTTCCTGCTCCTCGCGATCAGCCAGCGCGACGTACGCCTGTTCGAGGGAAGCATGCAGCACGTCGAGGAGCTGGAGCTGCGCGACGTCCCCCGCGACCTGCGCGAGATCATCGAGGAGCAGGAACCGCGGTCGGACGCGATGGCGCGTCCCCTTGCCGGAGGACGCGGAGGACGAGCGGTCTTCTACGGCTACGGCGCCGCCGACGGTGAGCTCAAGAAGGAGGAGATGACCAAGTTCCTCCGCCAGGTCGCCGACGGGCTCGGCGACTACCTCCGCGGGGAGAGCCTCCCGATGGTGCTCGTCGGGCTGACCGAGACGGTGGCGGCCTATCGCTCGGTCAGCTCCTACCCGCACGTCCTCGACGACGTGATCCGCACCAACCCCGACGGCCTGTCGCCGGAGAAGCTGCACGAGGCCGCGTGGCCGGTCATCGAGGGTGTCCTCGACGCACAGCGTGCTCGTGCACTCGACCGCCTGGGTGAGCTCCGCGCGGCAGGACAGTCGGCGGAGGAGCCGGAGCGGATCGCGGAGGCGGCGGCAGCAGGCCGGGTCGAGTCGCTGTTCGTCGCCGCCGAGCCCTGGTGCTGGGAGCAGGTCACCGGCCATGGCCCGGTCATCGGTCTCGGCGCCGACGAGTCGTTCAGCTCGTGCGAGCTTCTCGACCGTGCGATCACCGACACGCTCACCCACGGCGGGCAGGTGTACGCCGTGCCGGCCGCTGAGGTCTTCGACGGCCACCGGGCCGCCGCTGCTCTGCGCTACTGACGGGGCCCGGCCTCGAAGCGGTAGCCCATGCCGCGGATGGTCTTGATGGTGTCCGAGCCGAACTTCTTGCGCAGGTAGCCGACGTAGACGTCCACCACGTTGGAGCCCGGGTCGAAGTCGTAGCCCCACACGTGGGAGAGCAGCTGCTCTCGGGAGAGGACCTGACCCGGGTTGAGCAAGAAGATCTCGGCGAGCTTGAACTCGCGGGCGGACAGGTCGATGTCCCTGCCGCCCTTGGTGGCGCGGCGGGTGCGCAGGTCCAGCCGCACGGAGCCGGCCTGGATCACGTCCTCGCGGGCGCTCGGCTGCTCGTTGGCGTGGCGCAACCGGAGCCGCACCCGGGCGAGCAGCTCGGCGAACCGGAACGGCTTGGGCATGTAGTCGTCGGCTCCGCCCTCGAGGGCGGTCACGGTGTCGGTCACGGAGTCGCGCGCGGTCAGCACGATGACCGGGAGGTGGCTCCCGGCGGCACGCATCTGCTCGAGCACTTCGTAGCCGTCCATCCCGGGGAGGCCGATGTCGAGTACGACCAGGTCGAAGTCGCCGGTCAGGGCGAAGTCGAGTCCGGTCGGTCCGTCGGTGGCCGTCGCAGTGGTGAACCCGTCTGCGGCCAGGCCCTTGGCGATGAAGGAGGCGATGCGTGCTTCGTCCTCGATGATCAGGATGCGTGCCACGAGTCCTCCTTGCGGCTGGTCGGCAGGGTCAGCACGAACCGCGCCCCCCGGGGGAGAACGTCCTCGACGTGCACGGTACCCCCGTGGGCGGTGGCGATCGCGTGGACGATCGACAGGCCCAGACCGAAGCCTTCGTCCCCCTCGAGCACACGGGAGCGGCCGAACCTCTCGAAGATGACCTCCTTGTCCCCGTCGGGTACCCCGTGGCCGGTGTCCCTCACCCACAGGCGGAGGCCGTGGTCGGCGTCGACGTGGGACCCGATGCCGATCTCGGCGCCCTCCTCGGTGTGCTTCACGGCGTTCTGGGCGAGCTGCAGCATCGCCTGAGTGACGCGCTGCTCGTCGACCCAGGCCAGGAACTCCGCCTGCTCGTCGAGCACCCAGGTCCGTTCACCGAGGGCACGGCACTTCTCGAGGACGGTTGTGGTGAAGGGCCCGACGTTCACCGCGTCCTGCATGAGGAAGTCGGGCCGGTCGGTCTTGGCCAGCATGATCAGGTCGCCGACAAGACGGGACATGCGGTCGATCTCGTCGAGGAGCAGCCGCCGCGTCGACTCGACCTCGTCGGGGTCGTCGCTGTCGAGCAGTTCCATGTGACCGCGGATGACGGTGAGTGGTGTCTTGAGCTCGTGCCCGGCGTCGTCGAGGAACTGTCGCTGACCGGTGAAGGCGCCCTCGAGCCGGGCCAGCATCTCGTTGAACGTGTGGGTGAGTGCCGAGATGTCGTCGTGGCCGGACTCGGGTATCCGCCGCGACAGGTCGGTCACCGTGATCTCCTCGGCGGTCTGGCGGAGCGTCCTCAACGGCCGCAGGAGGCGCCCCGACTGCCAGGCGGCCAGGACGGTGATGATCCCCAGCGACAGCAAGGAGACGATCGTGTAGGTCTGCATCACGCGGTTCAGCTCGGCGTGCTCGTCCTCGAGGAAGTAGGCGATCACGAAGGCGCCCGCCCGCTGCTGGTCCACCACTGGTTGAACCGTGACCACGACCTCCCCCCACGTGGTTTCGATGCTCTCGGTGCCGCCGGTCTCGAGCCGCTGCTCGACGACCTTGAGGAACCCGGGCTCGCGGATGAGAGCCTGGTGGGCGGTGTCGGACGTGACCCTGGGCGCGCCGTCCCAGTAGCCGACGAGGAGCTCGTTCTCGTCGGGGACGTTGCGCAGGAGGAACACCTCGATGAGTGTCCTGATGTCGTTGAACCCCTGGACCGGCCGCGCCTCGGGGTCGATGCCCTCGTCGCGCAGGCGTGCGAACTCAGCGAGCTCCTGATCGACCTGAGTGCTCACACCACGCTCGATGCGCGTCGACTCGAGGGCGTACACGACGAGACCCGCCCCCGCGAGGGCGAGTCCGGCGAGCACGGCGACCGAGGCGGCGATTCGCGTGCGGACCGTGAAGCCGGCGAACCCCCTCGACGCCCCGTCAGTCGTCATCCGTCCCGTCGTCGGAGTCGTGCGAGTCGTCGTCGTGGTCATCACGTGAGTCGTCGTGGTCGTCGTCCACGTCGCGGGGGGTCGGCCGGATCACGCGGACGCGCTCGTCGCTGTCGTCGTCGTCGTCCCAGCCGCCGCTGTCGTCGTCATCGTCGTCGCCGTCGCGGTCCTGGTTCTTGCGCCCCTTGCCCGAGTCCGGTGACGGGGACGGGGACGGGGTGGAAGTGACGGTGACCGTCGGCGACGGGGCGTCCTCGATGACGACAGGTGCACGTTCGGAAGGCATCTCGGCCTGAGATGCGACGAGGGTACCGGTGATGTAGGCCCCGAGCGGCAGCGTCAGCAGCATTGCCACCATCACCTTCAAGAACGCGCTCACGGGAGACAGTCTGCCCATGGCGTGTGGGAACGATGTGAGATGCAGATGAGAACGTTCTCATCCTAGGCTCGCCCCATGACCGTGCACCTGCGTGACGTGACCGCCCTGATGGAGCAGTGGTACCCGCCCTCGCTGGCCGCGGACTGGGACGCCGTGGGCCTCGTCTGCGGCGACCCCGAGCAGCCGGTACGTCGGGTCGTGCTGGCCGTCGACCCCGCTCCCGCCGTGGTCGAGGAGGCCCTGGCCTGGGACGCCGACCTGCTCGTGGTACACCACCCGCTGCTGCTCAAGGCGGTCCACTCGGTGGCGGCTACGAGCCCCAAGGGGCGGGTCCTCCACGACCTCGTCCGGGGCGGTTGCGGGCTGTTCACCGCCCACACCAACGCCGATGCACCCGCCGGGGGAGTCAACGAGTCGCTGGCCCACGCCCTCGGTGTCGGTGACCTCGAGGTGATCGTGCCCGATCCCGCAGACCCGCTCGACAAGCTCGTCACCTTCGTGCCCCACGAGAACGCCGAAGAGGTCCGCGCGGCGATCACCAAGGCTGGTGCGGGACGGATCGGCGACTACGACAGCTGCACGTTCACCGCCGAGGGAGAGGGTCGGTTCCGACCTCTCGACGGGGCCACGCCGGCGATCGGCCGTGTCGGCGAGGTCGAGGTGGTCGCCGAGTCTCGGGTCGAGGCGGTCTTCCCGCGCGGGTTCCGTCGCCAGGTGGTCGAGGCGCTCCGAGCGGTGCACCCCTACGAGGAGCCGGCGTACGACGTCCTCGAGCTCGCCGAAGTGCCGGGCGCCGGCAGGGCCGCTCGGGGCAGCGGCCGCATCGGCCGGCTCGCCGAGCCGATGCCCCTGCGGGCGTTCGCCAACCAGGTCGCCGACGCCCTGCCGCGGACCGCTCACGGGGTCCGCGTCGGCGGCGACCCGGACCGGATGGTCGAGATCGTCGCCGTGACCAGCGGCTCGGGTGACTTCCTCCTCGACACCGTCCTCGGCACCGACGCCGACGTCTACGTCACCTCCGACCTGCGCCACCACCGGGCCGCGGAGTTCCTCGAGCACCGAGGACCGGCTCTCGTGGACATCGCCCACTGGGCCGCGGAGTGGACCTGGCTGCCGTTCCTCGAGCGCACGCTGGTGGCCGCACTCGGCGGAGGAAGGGATACGGTGGACGTCCGCGTGAGCACGACGTGCACCGACCCGTGGACGTTCCGTCCCTGAACGGTCCGGACGCCTCCCGCCACCGTCGTTCCCAACCGCGCAACGAGCCCCGAGGAGCAGAGTGAAAGCCGATCCCTTCGTCCAGCTGAAGCTGTTGGACGTGCAGGAGCTCGACTCCCGCCAGGACCACCTCAGGCACCGCCTCGCCACCCTCCCGCAGATCGCGGAGCTGAAGGAGCTGACCCGGCAGCGCACCGAGGTCGAGGACCGCGCCCGTGACGCCCGCATCGTGGTCGACGACCTCACCCGGGACCAGAAGCGCGCCGACGCCGAGGTCGAGCAGGTCAAGGCCCGCCGCAAGCGTGACCAGGACCGGATGGAGCAAGGCCTCATCTCCAACCCGAAGGACCTCGAACGGATGCAGGGCGAGCTGGTCTCTCTCGAGCGTCGGATCAACGAGCTCGAGGACGCCGAGCTGGAGGTGATGGAGCAGCTCGAGGACGCCCAGCGCGAGCTCGACGCGCTCACCGCACAGGTCGCCGAGCTCGACGAGAAGGTCGCCGCTGCCACCGAGGCCCGCGACGCGGCCGCCGCCGACCTGGAGAAACAGCTCGACGAGGCGACCGGGGAACGCCGGCAGACGGCCTCGGGCATGCCCGAGGACCTGATGGCGCTCTACACGCGGCTGCGCGAGCAGAAGGGTGGTGTGGGTGCGGCTGCGCTGCGTGCCCGCAGGTGCGGCGGCTGCAGCCTCCAGCTGAACTCCTCCGAGCTCGCCGACATCGCCAAGACCCCCTCCGACGAGGTGCTCCGATGTGAGGAGTGCAACCGGATCCTGGTCCGCACCTCGGAGTCCGGCGTCTGATGGCGGCGCGTCCCACGTCCGTGATCGTCGAGGCCGACGGGGGCTCGCGCGGCAATCCCGGCGAGGCGGCCTACGGTGCCGTCCTCAAGGACGCGACGACCGGCGCAGTGATCGCCGAACGCGCCGAGCACATCGGGATCGCGACGAACAACGTCGCCGAGTACCGCGGTCTCATCGCCGGCCTCGAGCTCTACAACGAGCACGCACCCAGGGCCGACCTCGAGGTCCGCATGGACTCCAAGCTCGTCATCGAGCAGATGTCGGGCAACTGGAAGATCAAGCACCCCGACATGAAGCCGCTGGCGATGGCCGCCAACCGCCTGGCCCCCCTCGGCACCACGTGGACGTGGATCCCGCGGGAGCGCAACAAGCACGCCGACGCGCTCCTGAACGGGGCCCTCGACAGTGCCACGGGGCGCCCCTCCAGGAGCACGTGGGTGGCAGAGGTCCCGGTCGAGGAGCAACCGGCCCCACAGGCGCGCATGGTCGGCTGGAGCAAGGATCTCGGGGCTCCCACCACGCTCGTCCTCGTGCGCCACGGCGCCACCGACCACACCAACGAGAAGCGGTTCAGCGGACGAGGCGGGCACGACCCGTCGTTGAACGCCGACGGGCTCGCGCAGGTCCGCGCTGTGGCCGACTGGCTCGCACCGCTGGCAGATGAGATCGACGTCGTGGTCAGCTCGCCGCTTCGGCGTACCCGCGAGACCGCCGACATCATCGCCGAGCGTCTCTCCCACCGGGTCGAGGTGGAGGAGGGGCTCGCCGAGGCGGCCTTCGGCACCTGGGAGGGCCTCACCTTCCTCGAGGTGCAGCAGGCCTACCCCGACGACCTCGACGCCTGGCTTGGCTCCCTCGACGTGGCTCCCGGCCGGCACGGGGACTCCTTCGAGGAGATGGACACGCGAGTACGCCGGACCCGCGACCGACTGCTGAGCGGCTATCCAGGCAAGGCCGTCATCGCAGTCACCCACGTCACGCCGATCAAGCTGCTCGTGCGCATGGCGCTCGGCGCCCCCCTCGACGCGGTCTACAAGATGGAGCTCGCGCCGGCCTCGGTCACGGTGATCTCGTGGTTCCAGGACGGCACTGCCTCGCTGAGGATGTTCAACGCCCGGCCCATGGAGTCAGCCTTCATCGGACGCTGACGTGGGTGCGCGGCCTCAGCTGCCCGGGCCCTGGTCCTCGGGCGAGGGAGTCTCGTACTCCGCCAGCCAGGTGATGAACTTGACCGCCCAGCGCGCGCCGGCCGTGTCCGGCATCTCCTCCCACCGGTCGAGGGCCTCCAGCAGCCTGCGGGCAGCCTGGACCTGGTCCGGGCCGGGCGGGTGGAACCGGCGGACCGTCTTCTCCCAGTCCAGGTAGAAGAACGGGCGCGGCGCGCCCAGGCACCGGAACGGGACGGCACCGGCGTCGGCAGAGCCCCAGAAGTGCGGATCGTGGGCGGCCTCCCGGCGGCAAGGCCGGACCTCGAAGTCAACCATCGCGCCGGGTCTCTGCCTCCAGGGCGTCGAGGTCCCTCTCGGCGAACAGCCGGTGGTGCCACTCCTCGTTGAGCACGATCAGCAGACACTCGCGTACCGGGAAGCTCTCCGGCGGTGGCCAGCCGGCGCCCTCGACCGGCTCCGTGTGCGCGGCGAGGGAGTCCTCGGTCAGCGCGTAGACCGCCCTGCGCACGGTCGCCATCCTGTCGCGGCGCAGCGCCAGGACCTCCTCGAGCGAGGGACGGACCTCCCGGTCGCGCGGGATCCCCGGCGTGTCGGGCATCTCGTCCCACGGCAGGTCGAGCGGGTCCCACGGCGACGAGTCACCGAGGACGGCTCGCCGCACCCACGCGTCGGTGGCGAACACCAGGTGGCGCAGGGTCTCGATGAACGACCACTCCTCGTCCACGGACTCGTGCAGGAGCTGCGGGTCGAGGCTGCGGGCCCGCTCGACCGTGCCGTCCCAGAGCCGCTCGACGATGTCCCACGCCTCCCGGAAGCCGGCCGGGTCGGTGGGCCGCATCTTGGACCGGTCGGGGTCGCGCCGGTCGAGCTCCGCCTCGACGAGGGGAGCGACGTCGACCCCGTTGACCAGGAGCTTCACGACCTCGCCGTCGATCCGGACGTCGGCCAGCTCGACACCGCGCATCACCACCCCGCTCAGGTCGACCCCGCGGAACCGGGCGCGGGAGAGGTCGACCGCACGGAACTGGGCAGCCGTCAGGTCGACCCGCTCGAAGCGCGAGCCGCTCAGGTCCTGGCCCTCGTAGTCCGCCATGAACGGACCCTAGCCATGCAGCCGACCGGCCGCCACGCGTCGAGTCGGCCTTCACCGGCCGCTGGCCAGCTCCTTCGCACGCTGCCGGCAGGACTGCTTGCACGTCCGGTAGTCGGGCGGTCAACAGCGCTCAGGTACGTTGAGGGGGCGGTTCTGGACGACGAAGGGATGTCATGGAGCGCTTTTCGCCTCGGACGGTGACCCTTCACGGTCACCAGCTTTCCTACCTGGACAGCGGGACGGGCCCTGTCGTCCTCTTCATCCATGGGATCCTCGGGTCGCACCGCAACTGGGCCCACCTCATCGACAGCATGGACGACAACCACCGGGTGATCGTGCCCGATCTCTTCGGCCACGGTCATTCGGCGAAACCGGTGGGGGACTACTCGCTCGGTGCCCACGCGGCGACCCTTCGCGACCTGCTCGACCGCCTGGGTCTCGACCGGGTCACCCTGGTGGGGCACTCCCTCGGCGGCGGCATCGCGATGGACTTCTACTACCTCTTCCCGGAGCGGGTGGACCGCTTGGTGCTGGTCGCCAGCGGCGGGCTCGGACGTGAGGTCAACCGGGTTCTCAGGTCGGCGACCCTGCCCGGAGCCGAATGGGTGCTACCCGTCATCGCATCGGGCTGGGTGAGAGCGCGCGCCGAGACGGCAGGTCGGGTCATGACCAAGGTGGGCTGGAAGCCCGGGGCGGACATCACCGCGATCTGGCAGGGGTTCACCTCGCTCGGGGACGGCGAGAGCCGGCGCGCATTCCTCGCCACGACCCGCTCCGTCATCGACCCAGGGGGTCAGACCGTGAGCGCCCACGACTACCTGCCCGACGTCCTGCCGATCCCGACACTCATCGTCTGGGGGTCTCGGGACCGGATGATTCCCGCCTGGCACGCGATCCGAGCGCAGGAGTCGATCCCGGACTGTCAGGTCGAGCTGTTCGAAGGGGCCGGTCACTTTCCCCACCTCGATGATCCGGACCGCTTCGCCGAGCTGCTGCGTGACTTCATCGCGACGACGCGACGGGAGGAACCCCCGAGCGCGGCCGAGGTCTGACCTCGCCCGGGCAGCCGTGCGAGGGACCGGTGCCGTGGCCTGCCTGGCTAACATGGAGGGGGTCCGCTCACTCCGGAGGGACGGCCCATGGAGAACCCGCAGAAGCCGCGTCTGGACCCCCGCATGGTCTTCGCGCTGGTCTTCCTCGCCATCCCGGTGCTGTACCTCGCGGCACAGGTGATCTTGTTCCGCTCCGGCGACGACTGCGCGGAAGCGGGCGATTCCGCCGTCGGTGGTGTGGCTCAGCTGTTCGTGCCCGGCGTGGGGTGCCCCGTGGAGCCACGGGGGCGGTGAGCGCCTACAGCTCGGTGACGACGACGTCGAGCTGGGTGCCCTGCTTGCCGTGCGGCCCGACCTCGACCGTCCAGCCCAGGTCACGAAGCTGCTCGACGAACCGTGCCGGAGTACCGGGGCGCCCACCGTCCTCGAGGAGGGCGCGCACCAGCCGGCCCTTGGTTGCCTTGTTGAAATGCGAAACCACCTTCCGCTTCCCGTCCACCTCGTGCAGCACGCGTGCGGTCACCACGCGCCTCGCCGTCTCCGCGTCGGGGCGCCAGAACGAGGCGTACGTCGACGAGCGGAGGTCGACGACGAGGCCCCTGCCGGCGGCCTGCTGGACCGCCTCGTCGAGCCGCGCACTCCAGAACCTCGCCACCGGCCCGACCCCGGGCAGTGACACCGACCCCGACAGCCGGTAGGCCGGGATCCGGTCACCGGGACGCAGCAGGCCGAACAGCCCCGAGGCGACGGCCACCCAGGACGTCGCGCGTCGACGCGCCGCAGCGTCCAGGGTCGAGAGGTCGAGCGCCTCGTAGAGCACCCCGGAGTAGACCTGGTCGGCCCGGGCGGTCGGGGCGGTCCGCAGCTCGGCGTTGCGGAGCACCTCGTCGGTCTGGGTCCTGCCGAGCCCGAGCACCTCCGCGGCCTTGTCCACGTCGGGGGCCTGTGGGCTGCCCGGACGGCCGGCCCCCGTCGTCGTACACAAGGAGACGAGGGCGTCGAGGACCTCGGCCCTGGGGTCGGTGAGGGAGCCGAAGCTGAGGCGGTCGAGGTCGAGCGGCTTGCCGCGGCGGGCCGCGGTCTTCCCCTCGGACGGAGGCAGCAGGATCAGCACGCGGGCCAGCCTATGCTGAGGAGGGTCGACCCCGGCCTCGAGGAGTGACCCAGGTGACCAGACACGTCGTACGCATCCATCACGCCAACGGCAGCGAGCTGCGCAAAGGGGTCGAGGCGATCCAGGCGGAGATGAAGGTGACCCCGCAGTTTCCGCCTGAGGTGGAGGCCGCGGCGGCTGCGGCCTCACGGGACCCGCGCCTGCCCGAGCTCGACCGCACGGACATCCCCTTCGTCACGGTCGACCCCGCGAGCGCGCAGGACCTCGACCAGGCGATGCACATCGAGCGCGACGGCGATGGCTACGTCGTCCACTACGCGATCGCGGACGTGGCCGCGTTCGTCAGGCCGGGTGACCCGGTCGACCTGGAGGCGAACCGGCGGGGGGAGACGCTCTACGGCGCCGACTCGAAGGTCCCACTGCACCCCGAGGTCCTGTCCGAGGGCGCCGCCTCGCTGTTGCCCGGTGAGGTACGTCCCGCGATGCTCTGGACGATCCGGGTGGACTCCTCAGGTGAGGGGACCGACGCCGTCGTGGAGCGTGCGCTGGTGCGCAGCCGCGCGAAGCTCGACTACGAGTCCCTCCAGCGGGATCTCGACCAGGGCCGCGCGGATCCGATGTTCACGCTCTTGGGGGAGGTCGGAGAGCTGCGCCGGCACCGCGAGGCCGAACGCGGAGGGGTCTCGCTGCCGTTGCCGGACCAGGAGATCGACATCGACGGGGACCGTTGGACGCTGTCGTTTCGCAGCATGCACCCCGTCGAGGAGTGGAACGCCCAGATCTCGTTGCTCACCGGCATGGCTGCCGCCGACCTGATGATGTACGCCGGGGTGGGACTGCTGCGGACCCTCCCACCACCCGACTCCCGCGACGTGCAACGGCTGCACCGCACCGCCCGGGCGCTCGGCATCCCCTGGCCGGCCGAGCAGGTCTACCCCGACTTCATCCGCTCGCTCGATCCCGAGCGCCCTGAGCACGCTGCGATGGTGGCCGCCTCGACCCGGATCCTGCGCGGGTCCGGCTACGTCGGGTTCAACGGCGCCGTCCCGGAGCAGGCCGAGCACTCCGCTCTCGCCTCGGAGTACGCCCACGTGACCGCCCCCCTGCGACGCCTCGTGGACCGCTACGCGTTGGAGATCTGCGCGTCGCTGTGCTCCGGCGACGAGGTCCCCGCCTGGGTGCTGGAGAAGCTCGAGGAGCTGCCCCGCACCATGCAGACCTCAGGGCAGCGTGCCAGCCAGTACGAGAACGCGATCTTGAACCTCGTCGAGGCAGAGGTTCTCCGCGACGCGGTCGGCCAGACCTTCGACGGCGTGGTCGTCGCGGTCGACTCCGAGGACCCGCGAAAGGGCGACGTCGTCGTCCAGCAGCCCGCCATCGAGGCCCCGGTGACCTCCGCCGAGGAGCTCCGGCTCGGCACCGGCGTGACGGTTCGGCTGGTGCAGGCCGACCCCGCGACCCGATCGGTGAGGTTCGAGCTCCCCTGACCGTTATGCTGGGCGAGGATGAGCCGGCCGGGCGACCGCGGGGAGCGATGCTCTTCGAGGAAGGTCCGGGCTCCAGAGGGCAAGGTGGTGGGCAACACCCACCCGGGGTGACCCGCGGGACAGTGCCACAGAAATCAGACCGCCGCTCAGGCTTCGGCCCGAGTGGTAAGGGTGAAACGGTGGTGTAAGAGACCACCAGCGCGCCGGGTGACCGGTGCGGCTAGGTAAACCCCACCTGGAGCAAGGTCAAGAGACGGCGGCGGCCGCGAGGTCGTCGCCCGCGCGGACGATCGAGGGCTGCCCGCCCGAGTCCGCGGGTAGACCGCACGAGGTTGTCGGCAACGGCAGCCCTAGATGGATGGTCGCCTAACGTGCATCGTGAGGTGCACGGGAACAGAACCCGGCCTACAGGCCGGCTCATCCCCCCGCCCACACCGAGGTGCTCTCCTCCGTTCCGGAACGGAATGCCGTGGTGCACGATGACGTTGAAACCCTCGAGCAGAGGAGAGTGACGGATGAGTTTCCAGATGCCAGGCCGGACCAACCACCCTGCCGACGTCTACCACCGCGCGTGGGAGCTCCTCGAGGACCGCTCGCCCAAGCAGGCGATCGAGCTTCTCGACCCGGCGATCGAGGCCGAGCCTGCTTCGACGAGCCTGCGCACGCTGCGTGCGTGGGCCTACTTCCAGAGCGCCCAGCTCGGTCGAGCGGAGACCGATCTCGCGGTCCTCGTCGAGGAGGCACCCACCGACGTGTGGGCGCGGTTCGCGCTGGGTCGGGTGCTCGAGCGCCAGTCCCGCTACGCCGACGCGCTGCCGCACATGCGGCTCGCCGCCGTCATGTCCGGCGACCCCGAGCACGAGGCAGGGGTGCTCCGTGTGGAGCGTCGCATCGCCGAGTCCGGTGGGTCGACGTACGACGACCTCCGGTGATCAATTACCAGGGTATGCAGGCGATCTGTCTCTTCCCACGGTGAACTTGCCATGGGAAGCGAACAATCTCCTGCATACCCTGGTAATTGATCAGCACCTCAGGGCAGGGTCAGGATCTCCGCACCGTCGTCGGTGACGAGCAAGGTGTGTTCGAACTGTGCGCTGCGCTTCTTGTCCTTGGTCACCACGGTCCAGTTGTCGGGCCACATGTCCCACTCGTAAGTCCCGAGACACAGCATCGGCTCGATCGTGAAGGTCATGCCCTTCTCGATGACCGTGTCGTAGTGCGGCTCGTCGTAGTGGGGGATGATCAGCCCCGAGTGGAAGTGCGTGCCGATGCCGTGACCGGTGAAGTCCCGGACCACGCCGTAGCCGAACCGCTTGGCGTAGGACTCGATCACCCGGCCGATCACGTTGACCTGGCGTCCGGGCTTGACGGCCTTGATCGCGCGGCGGAGCGCCTCCTCGGTGCGCTCGACGAGCAGTCGGCTCTCCTCGTCGACGTCCCCGGCGAGGAACGTGGCGTTCGTGTCCCCGTGCACGCCGTCGAGGTAGGCGGTGATGTCGATGTTGACGATGTCGCCGTCCGCGATCGGGCGGCTGTCGGGGATGCCGTGGCAGATGACCTCGTTGATGCTCGTGCACAGCGACTTCGGGAAGCTGCGGTAGCCAAGCGTCGAGGGGTAGGCGTTGTTGTCGCAGAGGAACTCGTGACCGATCCGGTCGAGCTCGTCACTGGTGACACCGGGCTCGACGTGCTTGCCCACGAGCTGCAGCGCCTGGGCTGCCAGCCGGCCCGCGACGCGCATCTTCTCGATGGTCTCCTCGTCCTTGACCTCCGACCCCTTGAAGGGCGTCGGGGCGTCCTTGTCGACGTACTCCGGCCGCGGGATGTGCGTGGGCACGGGACGTCGGGGCGAGATCGTCGCGGGTGCAATGGCAGTCACGGCGTCGAGTGTAGTTTTCTGATCACGCGGACACCACGTGAGGTGTACGACGACCCGCGCCCCTGTTGCGGGCGAACCGGCCCCAGGACCGGCCGGATGCACGGTCCGACGAGGAGAGGAGCGGCGTCATGGCGGAGGAGTACTGGTACTGCCTCACCCATCACCGGGTCGAGGGTCGCCACGGCTGCAAGAACGCCGATCGGCTCGGGCCGTACCCGACCGAGTCCGAGGCGGCTCACGCGCTCGAGAAGGTGCAGGAGCGCAACGAGGAGTGGGAGAACGACCCTGACTGGAACGACGACGTCGAGGAGTGAGTGTTCGCGGGGTTGCTCGCCTGGTGACGCCGAAGGAGTGGCGCCGACACGAGGTGCCAGCGCCACTCCTTCGCTGTCTCAGGACCTCTTCGAGGTCTTCTTGGCGGGTGCCTTCTTCGCTGCCGTCTTCTTCGCCGTGGTCTTGGTGGGAGTCTTCTTCGCCGGGGACTTCCTGGCGGTGACCTTCTTGGCGGGTACCGCCTTCTTGGCGCTCGTCTTCTTCGCCGGCGCCTTGTTGGCAGTCGTCTTCTTCGCCGTGGTCTTGGCGGGAGCCTTCTTGGCCGTGGCCTTCTTCGCAGCGCTCTTTCTGGTGGCGGGCTTCGTGGTGGGGGACTTCTTCGCCGTCGACTTGGTGGCGGGCGCCTTCTTGGCGGTGCTCTTGGTGGACGGTGACTTCTTCGTCGCAGCCTTGGCGGCGCCGCTCGCCTTCTTGGTGACGTTGGCCGTGGCCTTCCTGGCGGTGGTCTTGGCAGCGCCCACGGCCTTGCCGGCCGTCGAGGTGGAGGAGCTCTTCCTTGCCGAGGTCTTCGCGGCCGGCGAGGTCTTCTTCGCCGCCGTCTTCCTTTGTGCTGCAGGCACCTGTGCCTCCTGGTCCGTGATGGGCCGGGCTTCGCCGGCTTACCGTTTCGCGGACGGCCGATGCGGTCGCCCCGCTTGTGATCTTGACAACATTGGGACGGAAGTTGAACTAAATCGGAAAAGTAACGACGCGTGTCGTATTGCCCGAAGTGTGAGGCCCGGGATATGGGAGGCTCGACTTTGCGCGAGAATTCCCTGTGTGCACAGGGGATTCGACTCCGAGTCGTTCGAGGATGAGGTACAGATCCCGTGAAGCCGAACCTTCGCCAGTCAGGTCCCTTCATCGGCGTTGCGGGTATGGCGACGACCGTCTTCCTCTACGTGTGGTCGGCGTTCGTGGTTCGTGACGTCGTCTCGATCGTGGTGCTGCCGCTGCTCTGGCTGGTCCTGTTCGGCCTCACGCTGGCGTGGTTCTCGAAGTATCCGTACCGCGTGCTGGCGCTGCCATTCGTGGCCACGGCCGCCTGGTTCGTGGCGATGCTCGCCTGATTCGCGAAAACACCGTTGCCCAGGCCTCGGTCCGGTGATAGTCGTGGCTCATCGGGAAAGGTCACGGGGTGATGAGGGTGGCACAGGACGAGCTGGGCTCGCTCGAGGAGGCGGGCTGGCGTGCCCTCTCCACATCGGGGGAGGCGGCCGTCGAGTTCTACGACCGCGTCCTCGACCACGCGGCGGTCATGATGTTCCCCGGCGGGCTGGTCATCGAGGGCAGGGCCGCGATCCTGGAGTCGATGTCCGGGCAACCCTGGTCGTCGTACCGGCTGGAGGACCTGAAGTCACTCCGGCCCACCCCGGAGACCGGTGTGGTGTTCTACGGAGTCGTCGCCGAGAGAGGCGACGCTCCAACGTACTCAGCACTCGTCAGCAGCGCGTACGTCCGCCGCGACGACGGGTGGCGGCTCGTCTTCCACCAGCACACGCTGCGCTGAGCGCCCCTCATACCCGCCGCCCGGAGTCAGTCCACGCAGAGGCAGAAGGGATGCCCCGCAGGATCGAGGAAGACCCGGAAGGTCGTTCCGGGCTGGTGCTCGTGCTTGGTCGCGCCGAGGTCGAGGACCGCCGCCTCGGCGGCATCGAGGTCGTCGACGGTCACGTCGAAGTGCATCTGTTGAGGCACCTCTTGGCTCGGCCACCGAGGTGGCGTGTAGTCCTCGACCTGCTGGAAGGAGATGCACTGACCGTTCTCGCCACGGACGTCCGCCCAGTCGGGGGATACCTCGACCTTCCAGTCCAGCAGCGCGCCGTAGAAGCTCGCGAGGGCGCCCGGGTGGGGGCAGTCGATGACGATGCTGGGGGAGCGTGCGACAGCCATAGCGGTCAGGCTACGCCCGCTCCACGCAGGGCACGAGGCGTCAGAACGTGTGCTCCTCGCCGGGGAAGGTCCCGGCCGCCACGTCGGCGGCGTAGTCCTGAGCGGCTTTGAGGAGTACGCCGTGCAGGTCGGCGTACTGCTTGACGAAGCGTGGCATCCGACCGGTGCGCAGCCCGGCCATGTCCTGCCACACGAGCACCTGGGCGTCGCAGTGCACGCCGGCACCGATGCCGATCGTCGGGATCGACAGTGTCTTGGTCACCTCGGCCGCGACGTCGCCGGGGACCATCTCCATCACGATGGCGAACGCACCCGCGGCCTCGAGCGCCTTCGCCTCCGAGATCAGGAGCTGGGCCGCCTCACCTCGACCTTGGACGCGGTAGCCGCCGAGGTTGTGCTCCGACTGAGGGGTGAAACCGATGTGGGCCATGACGGGGATGCCCGACCGGGTCAGCATCTCCACCTGCGGCACCATCTCCTCGCCGCCCTCGAGCTTCACGGCGTGCGCGTTGGCCTCTTTCATGAACCGCACCGCGGTGTGGAAGGCCTGCTCGGCCGAGGCCTGGTAGGAGCCGAAGGGAAGGTCGGCGACGACGAGCGCTCGCTTCGCGGATCGGGTCACCGCGCGGGCGAGCGGGATGAGCTCGTCGACGGTGACCGGCAGGGAGGTCTCGTTGCCGTAGACGTTGTTGGAGGCGGAGTCGCCGACCAGCATCACCGGGATGCCGGCCTCGTCGAAGACCTGAGCGGTGTACTGGTCGTAGGCGGTCAGCATCGCCCAGCGCTCGCCGCGCTCCTTCATCTCGCGCAGGTGGTGGATGCGCACCCGCTTGAGTGGTGCGGCGCTCTTCTGCGGGCCGGTGCCGTACGGCGCCGTGGTCTCGCTCATGGTCGTCCTCCGTGCGGTGTTCTCGAGGCTCCCTCCTGGAGTCCCCGGATCACCACCGAGGCTAGTCCGCCCGGAGCTCGGGCGACACTGTGGCGCCGCTCACGCCGGGGGTGGCGGTCGGCCCTCGTCGCGGAGGACACTCAGGAGATGGTCAGCGCACGTGCCTACGACTTCATGTACCGCCGGGGAGCCCCGTGGGAGGGCGGCCCGCGCTCGGAGCTGGTCGAGCTCGTCGAGTCCGGGCGCATCGCCGCCACGCGCCTGCCGAAAGCCGTCGACCTCGGGTGCGGCAGCGGCGCCAACGCGATCTTCCTCGCCCGGCACGGGTTCGAGGTGACGGGAGTCGACTTCTCGCAGGTCGCGCTCGACAAGGCCGCGGTGAAGGCGGGGCCCGACCTGCCGCTCCGCCTGGTCAACGGCGACCTCACCGACCAGTCGCTCGCGGACCGGCTCGGGACGTTCGACCTGCTCGTGGACTACGGCACCCTCGACGACCTCAAGGGCCAGAAGGCGCATCGGATGGCAGAGCTCGTGGTGCGTCTCGCCCGTCCCGGGTCGCAGCTGCTGCTCTGGTGCTTCTACGACGAGATCCCCTGGTGGCGTCGCAAGGGGGCACGCTTCCCCGGGCTCAAGCCCGGGTTCGACCGGGCCCTGTTCGGTGACACCTTCGAGTGGGAGCGCTACGCCCAGCCACCCGCAGGTAGCGGGTTCGCCTGCTTCCTCGCCACCCGGCGCTGACGGGGTCGCAGGACCGGGTCATGACTTGGCGACCTCGCGCCACCTGCTCGTGATCGGCAGGCGACGGTCGCGGCCGAAGTTGCGCACCGAGATCTTCGGACCGGGGGCGAACTGGCGCCGCTTGTACTCCGCGCGGTCCACGAGCCGCAGCACCTGCTCCACCGTCTCCGGGTCGAACCCGTGCTCGACGAGCTCTGCCGAGCCGCTGTCGTGCTCGATGTAGTCGTCGAGGATGTCGTCGAGGAGGTCGTACGGCGGAAGCGAGTCGCTGTCCCTCTGACCCGGAGCGAGCTCGGCGCTCGGCTCCTTGGTGATCGTGTCGGGCGGGATCGGGAGGGTCTCGCCGCGGCGCTCTGCCTCCTCGTTGCGCCACTTCGCCAGCTCCCACACCTGGGTCTTCCAGATGTCCTTGATCGGGGCGTAGCCGCCGACCGAGTCGCCGTAGATGGTGGAGTACCCGACTGCGAGCTCGCTCTTGTTGCCGCAGGCGAGCACCAGGTGCCCGTCCTGGTTGGACAGGCCCATCCAGACCACCGCGCGCACGCGGGCCTGGAGGTTCTCGAGGGCGAGGCCCTCGAGCTTCATCTCGTCCTGGAACGCGTTGACCATGCCCGCGATCGGGATGGTCCGGAAGTTCAGGCCGGTGCGCTGGGCCTGGTCGGCGGCGTCGGTCTTGGAGTGCTCGCTGGAGAACTCGCTCGGGTTGGACACGCCG
>DATHVS010000003.1:0-5888 GCA_035461195.1 Nocardioidaceae bacterium | reverse complement strand
AAGAAGCGCGAGTCGGTGATGTCGGTGGTGCGGCAGTCCTTCAAGCCGGAGTTCCTCAACCGCCTCGACGAGGTCGTCATGTTCGACGCGCTCACCGAGGAGCAGCTCTCGCACATCGTCGACCTCCAGGTCGCCGAGCTCGACAGGCGGCTCGCGGTGCGCCGGATCACGGTCACCGTGACCGAGGCCGCCCACGGGTGGCTCAGCCGCACCGGTTTCGACCCGGCGTACGGCGCGCGACCCCTGCGGCGGCTCGTGCAGACTGCGATCGGTGACCCGCTCGCGCGCCTCCTCCTCGCGGGCGAGGTGCGCGACGGCAGCGAGGTCGTCGTCGACGTCGACGCATCCGGTGAGAGTCTCACCCTTCAGCCCCTCACGGCCGCAGCGTGACCCCGACCACGTCGGCAGGTGCAGCCCCGGTGGACTGTCCGCCGGGGTTGGCCCGTCGTGATGCAATGGCGTCATGACTGAGCAGAGCAAGGGCACGCGCCCGAGCCAGGTGACCATGGCCGGCTGGATCGCGGTCATCGGGTCGGTGCTGATGGTGATGACCCTGTTCGACTCCGTCTCCAAGCTGCGGACGGTGGAGTTCCGCGACAGCATCGACGAGTTCCTCTCGACGCCGCCCGGCAGCGGCCTCGGCCTCGAGATCGCGCAGGTCCAGGAGATCCTGCGCGTGCTGATGCTTCTCTCGGGCGCCGCGGCGGCGGCCGCCATGGTGTTCGCGATCTACGTGCTGCAGCGCCACAACGCGGCCCGGATCGGGTTCACCGTCGCCGCCGTGGCGATCATGATCACCGCGCCGGTCTCCGGCGGGTTCCTGCCGGTGATGATCGCGTTCTCGGCGATCATGCTGTGGACCAAGCCCGCCCGTGACTGGTTCGCGGGGCGGCCCGCCTCGTCCGGCAAGGAGCGCGGCTCGCGGGAGTCCGAGTGGGGATTCGCCCCCCAGAGCGCGCGCCATCGAGTGGAAGGCAGCGTCGTGTCCTCTGACAACCACCCCTCCCAGGAACAGCCCGAGGTCCCCGGGCCCGAGGCGGGCGCGGGCGGACCGGACGAGAGCGGCGGGACCCAGCCCTGGCCGCGGATGCCCGAGGACTCCCCGGACCGGCCGGTGCCGCCGCCGACCCAGGGCTACGGCTCGGGCTCCTCGTCGGGACCGCAGCCCGACCCGTCGGGCAGCGGGCAGGAGCAGGGCCAGGGCCAGCAGCCTCAGGGCCCGGGCCAGGGCCAGCCTCAGGTCGGTTACCCCTACCCACCGCAGCCTTACGGCGAGCAGGCGCCCTACGGCCGGCCACCCTACGGTCAGCCCTACGGCCAGCAGATCCCCTACGGCGGATACCCGCCGCAGTACGGCCAGCTCCCCTACGGACAGCTTCCGCCCGGCCAGCCCACCCAGGGTCAGCCGCCCTACGGCCAGCCGTACTACGGCGCCCGCCCGATCGACCCCGACGAGCGTCCCCGCACGGTGACGGCCGCCGCGTGGATCACCTGGGCGCTCTCGGGGCTCGCGATCCTGGCCTTCATCGCCGTCGCCTTCGTCCTCGGGGTCGCGCGCGACGAGTTCCTGCGTCAGCTCGAGCAGGACCAGAACTTCGAGCAGCTAGGCGTCCCCACCGACCAGGTCGTGGCCGCGATCTGGCTGCTGGGCGCCGTTGCCCTCTTCTGGGGCGCCTCCGCCATCGTGCTGGCGTGGTTCGCCTACAAGCGCGCGAACTGGGCCCGCATCGGGCTGGTGATCTCAGCGGGGTTCACCGCGCTGATCAGCATCCTGACGTTCCCCGTCGGGCTGCTCCACACCTTCGGTGCCGCCACCGTGGTCGCGCTGCTGTTCATGGGCGGAGCGAACGAGTGGTACGCCGGACGCTCCGGCGGCGGCCAGGGCCACCCCGGACCGTTCCAGCCGTACGGACAGCCGCAGCAGTACGGGCAGCCGGGTCAGCCGGGTCAGCAGTACGGCGGCCAGCAGCAGTACGGCCAGCAGGGTCAGCCTGGTCAACAGTACGGCGGCCAGCAGCAGTACGGGCAGCCGGGTCGGCCGGAGCAGCAGGGCCAGCCCGGCCAGCCGGGTCAGCCGGAGCAGCAGGGCCATCCGGAGCAGCAGAGTCAGCAGCAGTACCCCGGGGTCCCTCCCACGCAGGAGCCGCCGGAGGAGCAGGGTCGTGGCCGTGGCAAGGAGGAGCCCCCTCCGAACGTCTGGTGAGCCGACGCCCCGGCCTCACTGGCCGGGGAAGCCGCCGTTGCTGTAGAGCAGCTGCCCGTTGACCCAGGAGCCGCGCTCGGAGAACAGGAAGCGCACCAGGCCGGCGATGTCGTCAGGCGTGCCCAGCCGACCCGCCGGGGTCCGCGCGGTCAGCTCCTCTCGGGTGCGGTCGTCCATCCACCCGGTGTCGACCGGTCCGGGGTTCACCACGTTCGCCAGCAGCAGCAGGTCCTCGAGCTCGTCGGCCGCGGCGATGACGAGCCTGTCGAGCGCGCCCTTGCTCGCCGTAGGGCAGGTTGCCGACCGTGTGGTCACTGGTGAGGGCGACGACCCGTCCGCCGTCCGGTGGGAGCTGGCGCGCCAGCGCGGCGACGAGGAGCCACGAGGCTCGCACGTTCACCGCGTAGTGACGGTCGAAGCTCTCCACCGAGGTGTCGAGGAACCCGGAGTCGACCGACTCGCAGTGGGAGAGGACGAGGCCGGTCACGGGACCGAGGTCCGAGGCAGCCAGGCCGATCAGGGCGGCGGCCTGCTCGGGCTGCTCGAGGTTCCCGGGCAGCAGCACCACGGACCTGCCCAGCGCACGGACCTGCTCGGCCAGCTCGTCGACGTCGCCGCTCGACCGTTCCAGGCCGACGCGGTCGTCATAGGGGTGCCAGTACGACAGCGCGAGGTCCCAGCCGTCCTCGGCGAGCCCCAGGGCGATCGCCGCGCCGATGCCGCGCCGCCGACCGGCGCCGGTGACGAGAGCTGTCCTGGAGACGGTCAATGCGGGACTCCGGCTCTCCGGCTCAGGCGTGGAGGTCTGACTCGACGAGGCGGCGGACGCCCTCGTCGAGGACCTCGCGCTCCTTGCAGAACGCCCAACGGACCTTGTGCCGGCCCTCCTCGACATCGTCGTAGAACGCCTGGGACGGGATGGCCACGACGCCGGCCTTCTCGGGGAGGGCATGGCAGAACTCCAGTCCGTCGCGGTAGCCGTAGCGGCGCACGTCGGTGGTCACGAAGTAGGTGCCCTGGGGGACGTAGACATCTACGTCGAGCTGCCGCAGCCCCTCGCACAGGGCGTCTCGCTTGACCTCGAGCTCCTTGGCGAGCGCGGCGTAGTAGCCCGACTCGTCGTCGAGGGCGTGCGCGACCGCCGGTTGCAGGGGAGACCCGGAGCTGAAGGTCAGCCACTGCTTCGCGCCCTCGACGACCCGCACCAGCGACTCGGGCCCGGTCGCCCAGCCGACCTTCCAGCCGGTGAACGAGAAGGTCTTGCCGGCGCTGGAGATGGAGACCGTGCGCTCGAACATCCCCGGCAGGGTGGCCAGCGGCACGTGCTGGTGGTCGTCGTACACCAGGTGCTCGTAGACCTCGTCGGTGACCACGACCAGGTCGTGCTCACGCGCGATGCCGGCGACGGCCTCCAGCTCCGCCCGGGTGAGGACGGTGCCGGTCGGGTTGTGCGGGGTGTTGAGGAGCAGCACCTTCGAGCGGGCGCCCACGGCGGCGCGCAGCTCTTCCACGTCGAGCCGGAAGTCGGGCGCGCGCAGGGTGACAGGGCGGCGTACCCCGCCGGCCATCTGGATCATCGCGGTGTAGGAGTCGTAGAAGGGCTCAAGCACCACCACCTCGTCGCCGGGGTTCACCAGCGCCAGCAGGGCGGCGGTGATCCCCTCGGTGGCGCCGGTGGTGACGACGACCTGGCGGTCCGGGTCGAGCTCGATGCCGTAGTGGCGGGCCTGATGGGCCGCGATAGCGCTGCGCAGCTCGGGAACACCGATCCCGGGGGCGTACTGGTTGCGCCCCTCGCGCAGCGCCCTCACCGCCGCCTCCACGACCGACTCCGGGCCGTCACGGTCGGGGAAGCCCTGCCCGAGGTTGAGCGCGCCGGTGCGCACGGCGAGCGCTGACATCTCCGAGAAGATCGTCCACGGGATCCCTCGCAGGCGGTCGGCCATCCGGTGGTCTGGGTCGGCTGGTGGCATACCTGCGACTGTAGTCGGAGCCGTCAGTCATGATGGAGGGGTGAGTCAGGACACCGGCCTTCCCACGACCGACGGCGACGCGACCGGGGCGGCGCCCCCCGGTGCACGCCCGACGACCCGCAAGCGCGAGCGCCGACGGGGGGCCGGCTTCTGGGTCGGCATCGTCCTCGTGCTCGGCGGCCTCGGGATGCTGGGCTACGTCGGATGGCAGATGTACGGCACGAACATCATCTCCAAGCAGACCCAGCAGCGTCTCGTCGAGGACCTCGAGCAGCAGTGGACGGTCGAGCCGGGCACGACGATCGAGGACGAGCCCGCCGAGAGGGCGTCGGTCCCGCTCGGCAACGCCTCGGCGCTCATCCGGATCCCGGCCTTCGGCGACGACTACGTCGTCCCGGTCCTGGAGGGGATTGGCGACAAGGAGCTCGCCTCGGGCTACGGCCACTTCCCCGACTCGGCCGGACCCGGCGAGCGCGGAAACTACGCCCTCGCGGCGCACCGGATCACCCATGGCGAGCCGCTGCGCGACATGCCCAAGCTCCGGCCCGGCGACGAGGTGATCGTCGAGACCCGGGACGCTATCCACACCTACGTCCTCGACACGAACCCCAACGACCTGATCGTCACCTTCGAGGACATCTGGGTGGTCGACCCGCTTCCCACGAACCCCGACGGGGGCGTCGAGCCGCGCCAGGAGCCCGGCCAGCGGCTCATCACGCTGACGACGTGCTCGGAGCTGTTCCACACCGACAACCGGATGATCTCCTTCGGCCACCTCGTCGAGACCGAGAAGAAGTGAGCCAGGGCCGACCTCTAGGGTGGGCGCCATGAGTGACGCCACCCTCGCGGCGGACATCGACGCCTGCTGCCGCCTCACCGGAGAGTTCACGTTGCGCTCGGGGCAGGTCGCCTCGGAGTACTTCGACAAGTACCTCTTCGAGTCCGATCCCGGGCTGTTGGCGCGGGTGGTCGAGCAGATGCTCGCGATGGTGCCCGAGGACACCGAAGTCCTCGGAGGGCTCGAGCTCGGCGGCATACCGATCGCCACGATGCTGAGCAGCCGCACGGGCCTCCCGGCCCTGTTCGTGCGCAAGAAGGCCAAGGAGTACGGCACCTGCAAGCTCGCCGAAGGACCCGAGGTGTCCGGGCGCCGGGTGACGCTGGTTGAGGACGTGATCACCACCGGCGGCGCCGTCCGTGACGCCACCCGCGCCCTGCGTGACGCGGGTGCCCTCGTCGAGGTCGTGGTCTGTGCGATCGACCGCAGCCCCGAGGGCGAGAACCCGCTCGCCGACGTGGGTCTCCAGGTGCGCTCGGTGCTCACCAAGGCCGAGCTCGACGCCGTGTCGGCAACTCCGGCATGAGCTCCGCGCTCCACCACCTGCTGACCGAGCTCGGGCTGTAGGAACCTCGTGACCACGTTGACCGCTCCGCGGCGTCCCCTCCAGGCGGTCGCCAACGCCGTGCGAGGCTTCCTGATCGGCATGGCCGAGCTCGTGCCGGGTGTCTCCGGCGGCACGGTCGCCCTCGTCACCGGCGTGTACGACGCCCTCATCGACTCCGCCTCCCATGTCCTCGGGGCGGTCCGCTGCGCCGTGACCGGGCCCGACCGTCGCAGGGGCGCGATGGCCGAGCTGGCCCGCACCAACTGGCTCGTGATCGCACCGGTCCTCCTCGGGATGGCCACGGCGGTACTCACGATGGCCGGTGTG
>DATHVS010000002.1:0-25988 GCA_035461195.1 Nocardioidaceae bacterium | reverse complement strand
TGCTCCGTCGACGGGCGCGGTCTGGCCTTCCACCTGAGTCGCTTGGGCGGAGGTGTCGCGCGACGTCGACCGGGCCTCTGCTCGGCACTCACCACGGTCACCCTCACGACGGAAGTCGGACAGTCAGCTCCCCCGTCTGACCCGGTGAGACTATCAACCGGGCGATTACGGGTCAGACTCGTCTGTTGGCGAGCGAGGGGTTCTCGGCCCGTGCGTTCTCGAGCTCAGCACGGTCCACGCGCGCCTGCACCGCGAGCTCGCCCTCCTCGATCTCCACGGTCTCGCCGCGGGGCGTGACGACCATGGAGTGGCCGGTGTAACGGGGCCCCGGCTGGCCGGCCGCGACGACGTACACGGTGTTCTCGATGGCACGGGCCTTCAGCAAGGTGCGCCAGTGGTCGACCTTGCCCGGTCCGGCGACCCAGGCTGCGGGTACGACGAGGAGCTCGGCGTCCCGGTCGACGAGCGCGCGGGCGAGTTCGGGGAAGCGCAGGTCGTAGCAGGTCATCAGGCCGACCCGGAGGCCACCGACCTCCACCACCACCGGCTCCAGCGCCCCGGAGAGCAGTCGGTCGGACTCCTTGTAGCCGAAGGAGTCGTAGAGGTGGATCTTGCGGTACGACGCGCGCAGGCCGTCGGCGTCGACGACCACCAGCGTGTTGTAGGGACGGCCCGGGTCCTCGCTGCGTTCGAACATGCCCGCCACCACCGTGACGTCGTGGGCTGCGGCCAGCTCGGCGATGCGCTTCACGAACGGACCGTCGAGGTCCTCGGCGAACTCCGAGATGTCCGATCCCGGGCTCCCGAAGTCGCGCATCATCACCTCGGGGAAGACCACGATATGGGGTCTCGGCACGCCTGGACAGATGTCGTCGAGGATGCCGAGGGCCTCGCGGTTCTCGGCAGGGTCGAGCGAGGACGCGAGCTGGACAGCGGTCACGGTGAGTGCGGACACGCCCCCAGGGTGCCACCTGTCCCGGGCCGCTGCGCAAGACTGCCCCCATGACCCCGGACAGCCCACGTCTCGCCGCGGTGATCCTCACCGGCGGCACCGGAGTGCGGCTCGGCGGCGTCGACAAGGCCTCGATCGAGGTCGACGGGGCGACCCTGCTCGAGCACGCGCTCGCCGGGACGGTCCGCGCCGACGAGGTGGTCGTTGTAGGCCCGGAGGTGCCGACCAGCCGACCGGTCACCTGGACACGTGAGGACCCTGCCGGGGGTGGGCCTGCGGCAGGCCTCCTCGCCGGTATCGACGCCCTGTCGGTCCGCCCCGAGCTCGTGTGCGTCCTCGCCGTGGACATGCCCCGGTTCTCCGCGCGCACGCTCGGTCGGCTGATCGACGCACTCACGGGGGCGGGTGAGGAGACCGACGCCGCCTGCCTGGTCGACGACGACCACCGCAAGCAGTGGCTCGCCGGCGTCTACCGGTACGACGCGCTGGCGGCGGCGCGTCCCGCCGAGCGAGAGGCCGAGCACGGACTGCCGACGCGCCGGCTCATGCTGCCGCTGCGCATCGTGGGCGTCCCCGCCGAGGAGGACGAGGCCCGCGACGTGGACACCTGGGCCGACCTGCGCGACCTGAGCGAGGGCCGCCCGGAGTGATCTGGGCAACTCCGTACGGTCGGTTGAGTGATTCCCTTGCGAAGTTCTACGTTGCGTAGTTCGCTGATCAGGTGACCTTGCACGACTGGATCGACGAGCTGTGCGACGTCCTCGAGCTCGAGGACGCCGAGATCGACGAGGGCCTGATCCTCGACCTCGCACGCGATGCCGCGCACGAGGTCGAGCGACCCGCCGCACCGATCACCACCTTCCTCGTCGGCTACGCCGCCGCCCTGCGTGGGGGCAGCACCGCCGACATCGAGGAGCTGGCCGGTCGCGCGCAGGCGCTGGCGGTGAAGTGGGGTGGGGACGACGTGAGTCCCGACGACTTCAACGCCGAGGACCTCATCGGGACCGAGTAGCCCGGCCGTCCCCGACCTCCGACCCGACCGTCTCGACGACCGGGCGCGAGGCGGCGTGCCCACGAGTCCTAGCCTTGGACCCATGCGCGCTGTCATCGCCTCTGAGCCCGGAGGGCCCGAGGTCCTCACCGTCACCGAGCTGCCCGACCCCGTGCCCGGTCCCGGCGAGGTGGTCCTCGACGTGGTCGCGACCGCCGTGAACCGCGCCGACACCCTCCAGCGACAGGGGAAGTACCCACCGCCTCCGGGGGCGTCCGACGTGCTCGGCCTCGAGTGCTCCGGCACGATCTCCGCCGTCGGCGACGGCGTGGAACCGTGGCAGGTCGGCGACGAGGTGAGTGCGCTGCTGGCCGGAGGGGGGTACGCCGAGAAGGTGCTCGTCCCGGCCGGACAGGTCATGCCGCTGCCCCAGGGCGTCGACCTCGTGACCGCAGGCGCCATGCCCGAGGTCGCCTGCACCGTCTGGTCCAACGTCTTCATGGTCGCCGGCCTCCAGCGCGGTGAGACGCTGCTCGTCCACGGCGGCGCCGGCGGCATCGGGAACCTCGCCATCCAGCTCGCCAAGGCCGTCGGAGCCCGGGTCGTCACGACCGCCGGGTCGCCGGAGAAGCTCGACCTGTGTCGCGAGCTCGGCGCGGACGTGGCGGTGAGCTACCGCGACCAGGACTTCGTCGAGGAGGTAAGGGCCGCGACCGACGGCCGAGGGGCCGACGTCATCCTCGACAACATGGGCGCGAAGTACCTCGACCGCAACATCTCGGCCCTCGCCACGGAGGGCAGGCTGGTGATCATCGGGATGCAGGGCGGCGTCAAGGGCGAGCTGAACATCGGCAAGCTCCTCGCCAAGCGAGGGGCTGTCATCGCCACCTCGCTGCGCTCCCGGCCGGTCGAGGAGAAGGCCGCCATCTGCGCGGCCGTCGCCGAGCACGTGTGGCCGCTCGTCGCAGACGGGTCGGTGCGCACCGTCGTGCACGCGACGTTCCCGTTCGAGAAGGCCGCCGACGCGCACCGGCTGATGGAGTCCGGACGGCACGTCGGCAAGATCATCCTCACTGCGTAAGGTGAGAGGCATGACCGAGGAGACCCCAGAGCCCACCGGGAACGAACAGGACCCACGCGTCGTCGTGATCGGCCCCGAAGGCATGGCCACGTCCCGGTCCGAGACCGGCTCCTCCGAGCCGGGCGAGGACGAGGACGGCGAGCGACACATCACCGATCTGGTGGAGCAGCCGGCCAAGGTGATGCGGATCGGCAGCATGATCCGCCAGCTCCTCGAGGAGGTGAAGTCCGCGCCCCTCGACGAGGCCTCGCGACAGCGCCTGAAGGAGATCCACGAGTCCTCCATCCAGGAGCTCGAGGCCGGCCTCGCCCCCGAGCTGGTGGAGGAGCTCGAGCGACTCTCGCTCCCGTTCACCGAGGAGACCCCCTCAGACGCGGAGCTCCGCATCGCGCAGGCCCAGCTCGTCGGCTGGCTCGAGGGCCTCTTCCACGGCATCCAGACCGCGATCTACGCCCAGCAGGTCGCCGCCAGGGCCCAGCTCGAGCAGATGCGCCGCGCTCTCCCCCCGGGCGTCATGTCCGAGGAGGCGATGCAGGCCGCGGCCCAGCAAGCGGCACAGCAGGCCGCCCAGCGGGGCCAGGAGGAGCACCCTGGCCGCGGCGGCGGCATGTATCTCTGAACCACACCCACGTCAAGGTGACCGGGAACGGACAGTGCGCCGTGATCGCCGGAACGGCGGGGAGAAGTACGTCGAGCTTTCCCGGCGCCGTCTGACAGCAACCCGAACGTCGACGTCGCCCCCGCGGAGGCGCGTAACCACCCGCTGCACGCCCTGGTCCACCAGGCCCGTGCCTAACCTGGTCCACCAGGCCCGTGCCTAACCCGCGAGGCGGTCGATGTCGCCGGCGAGGCGGAGGTCCTTGGCGGTCAGCCCGCCGGCGGAGTGCGTGGACAGGGTGAACGTCACGGTGGTCCAGCGGATGTCGATGTCGGGATGGTGGTCGAGGTCCTCGGCCACCTCGGCGACCTGCTGGACCAGCCGGATCCCGGCCATGAACGACGACGCTTTCACCGAACGCGTGATCGCGTCTCCCTTCTGACGCCACTGCGGCAGCTCCGTCGACAGTGCCCGGTCTATCTCGTCCTGGGAGAGCAGCTCGCTCATGGTCAGACCTCCTCACGCTTGTCACGCCGGAAGATCCGCGACCCCAGCCAGACGACGGGGTCGTACTTGCGGTCCACGACGCGTTCCTTCATCGGGATGATCGCGTTGTCGGTGATCCGGATGCCCTCGGGACAGACCTCGGTGCAGCACTTGGTGATGTTGCACATCCCGATGCCCGCGGCGTCCTGGGCCAGCTTGCGACGGTCGTTGGTGTCCAGCGGGTGCATGTCGAGCTCGGCGTACCTCAGGAAGAACCGCGGACCTGCGAAGGCCTCCTTGTTCTCCTCGTGGTCACGGACGACGTGACAGACGTTCTGGCACAGGAAGCACTCGATGCACTTGCGGAACTCCTGGCCGCGCTCGACGTCGGCCTGCATCATGCGGCGCTTGCCGTCCTTGTCGGGCGGCGTGGGTGCGAACGCCGGGACCTGCTTGGCCTTCTCGTAGTTGAAGGACACGTCGGTGACGAGGTCGCGCACGATGGGGAAGCTCCGCATCGGGGTGACGGTGATGGTCTCGGCCGGGTCGAAGTCGGCGAGCCGGGTCATGCACATCAGCCGCGGGCGGCCGTTGACCTCCGCGCTGCACGAGCCGCACTTGCCGGCCTTGCAGTTCCATCGGACCGCGAGGTCGCCGGCCTGGGTCGCCTGGAGGCGGTGGATCGCGTCGAGGACCACCTCACCTTCCTCGACGTGGACGGTGTAGTCGGCGAGGGCGCCCTCCTCGGCGTCGCCGCGCCACACGCGCATGCTCAGGTCGTAGCCCATCAGCTGGCTCCCGTCGGCTGGCGTGCGGGGTCCTCGAAGAGGATCTTGAGCTCGTCCGGCATCCCCGGCAGCGGCTGGTGCCTCAGGTCCACATTGCCCTCGAGCGCTCCGCCCGACAGGGTGAGGACGAGGTTCCGGGCACCCCACTCCGGGTCGGGTGAGGGGAAGTCGTCGCGGGTGTGGCCACCACGGGACTCCTCCCGCTCGAGCGCCGCCCTGGCGATGCACTCGGAGACCACGAGCATGTTCTTCAGGTCGAGCGCGAGGTGCCAGCCGGGGTTGTACTGCCGGTGTCCCTCCACGGTCAGCCGCTTGGCCCGGTCCTTGAGGCGCTCGATCTCGACGAGGGACTCGCGCAGCTCGTCCGCCTTGCGGATGATCCCGACGAGCCGCTGCATGACGTCCTGGAGGTCCTTCTGGATGGTGTAGGGGTTCTCCCCGCCCTCCTCCTCGAACGGCGCGAGGGCTCGGGCAGCAGCCGCCTTCACCTCCTCGTCGGGCAGGTGGGGCCAGCGCGAGCTGACCCGCTGGGCGTGGTACGCCGCGTTGTGGCCCGCCCTGCGGCCGAACACCAGCAGGTCCGACAGCGAGTTGCCGCCGAGACGGTTCGACCCGTGCATGCCCCCGGCGACCTCGCCCGCGGCGTACAGCCCCTCGACCAGCGACTCCTCGGTGTCGGCGTTCACCTCGACCCCGCCCATCACGTAGTGGCAGGTCGGGCCGACCTCCATCGGCTCGGCGGTGATGTCGACGTCGGCGAGCTCCTTGAACTGGTGGTACATCGACGGCAGCCGCCGCCGGATGAAGTCGGCGTCACGTCGAGAGGCGATGTCGAGGAAGACCCCGCCGTGGGGTGAGCCGCGGCCGGCCTTGATCTCGGAGTTGATGGCACGGGCAACCTCGTCGCGCGGCAGCAGCTCGGGCGGACGCCGGTTGTTCTTCTTGTCGGTGTACCACCCCTCGGCCTCCTCGATCGTGTCGGCCGTCTCGCTGCGGAAGAACTCCGGGATGTAGTTGAACATGAAGCGCTCACCCTCGGAGTTCTTCAGCACCCCGCCGTCGCCGCGGACCGACTCGGTGACGAGGATTCCGCGCACCGACGGCGGCCACACCATGCCGGTGGGGTGGAACTGCACGAACTCCATGTTGATCAGGCTCGCGCCCGCGCGCAGCGCCAGGGCATGGCCGTCGCCGGTGTACTCCCAGGAGTTGGAGGTGACCTGGTAGGACTTGCCGATGCCGCCGGTGGCCAGCACCACCGACGGGGTCCGGAAGACCACGAACCGTCCGGTCTCCCGCCAGTAGGCGAAGGCGCCGCTCACCCGTGGGGCGGCCCCCTTGGCGCGCTCGGTGAAGATCTCGGTGACCGTGCACTCCATGAACACGTCGATGCCCAGCGAGACGGCCCGCTGCTGCAGCGTGCGGATCATCTCCAGGCCGGTGCGGTCACCGACGTGGGCGAGTCGGGCGTACTTGTGGCCGCCGAAGTCGCGCTGGGAGATCAGCCCTTCCGCCGTCCGGTCGAACAGCGCGCCCCACTCCTCGAGCTCGAGGACCCGCTCCGGCGCCTCCTGAGCGTGCAGCTGCGCCATGCGCCAGTTGTTCAGCATCTTCCCGCCGCGCATGGTGTCCCGGAAGTGCACCTGCCAGCCGTCCTCGCCGTACACGTTGCCCATGGCCGCGGCGATCCCACCCTCGGCCATGACGGTGTGGGCCTTGCCGAGGAGGGACTTGCAGACGATGGCCACCCGGGCTCCCGCGTCGTGGGCCGCGATCGCCGCGCGCAGCCCGGCCCCGCCCGCGCCGATCACCACCACGTCGTACTCGTGGGTCTCGAAGCCCGTGGCGGAGCCGTCGTCCATCCGGTTGCCCGTCATGGGGTGTCTGCTGGTGTCAGGCATTCAGAAGAACCTCACGTCGGTGATGGCGCCGGTGGCGAGCAGGTAGACGTACAGGTCGGCCAGGGCCACCGAGAACAGCGAGAGCCAGGCGTACTTCGGGTGGTCCCGGTTCAGCCGTGTGACCCACGTCCACGCCCGGTAGCGCACCGGGTGCTTCGAGAAGTGCCGCAGCCGACCGCCGATGAGGTGGCGGCAGGAGTGGCAGGACAGGGTGTAGAGCCACAGCAGCGCCGCGTTGATGCCGAGGATGACCGTGCCGAGGCCCATGTGGCCCCACTCGTGGTCGGCGTTGCGGAAGGCCAGGATCACGTCGTACGTCAGCACCGCCGCGATCACCCCCGACAGGATCAGGAACCAGCGGTGGCTGTTCTGGAAGATCAGCGGGAAGCGGCTCTCGCCGGAGTACTTCGTGTGCGGCTCGGCCACCGCGCACGCGGGCGGGGCCAGCCAGAACGCCCGGTAGTAAGCCTTGCGGTAGTAGTAGCAGGTCAGCCGGAAGCCGAGCGGGATGATCAGGATGATCAGGGCCGGGG
Organism: Nocardioidaceae bacterium; assembly: GCA_035461195.1. Classification (GTDB taxonomy): domain Bacteria; phylum Actinomycetota; class Actinomycetes; order Propionibacteriales; family Nocardioidaceae; genus Nocardioides_C. The sequence continues at coordinate 18,658 of DATHVS010000002.1, read as the reverse complement.
AGTAGGGCCAGAAGCCGAAGGGGCGCCCGAAGTCGGCCGAGCCCTCCACGCACTGGGCGCCCATGCACGGCGAGTAGAAGGGCGAGAGGTACGGCGAGGCGTAGTAGTTCTCCCCGGAGAAGGCTCGCCAGGTCGCGTAGACCACGAACGCGGAGAAGACCACGAACGTGACCAGTGGGGGTAGCCACCAGTTGTCCTGGCGCAGGGTTCGCTCGTCGATCTGGGCGCGGCCATCGGTCTGGACCCCCGTCGTCATGCCCTGCTCCCTACTGCGCGTGCTGCGCCTCGGTCTGGGCGTCGTGCCACATGCTCTCGTCGTAGGGCTCGTCAGGGATCGGGATCCGCTCCTCCGGGGCCACCGGCGGGCGGACGCCCGGAGCCGGGGACCCGAGCTCGTCGAGGTCGGCCTGCAGCCGGTCGACGTCCGAGGTCAGACGGCGTACGCCGAGCGTGTCGCCGTACTCGTTGCGGATCCGCAGCACCGCCGCGGCCAGGGAGGTGAGTGCTGTGCGGGTGGCCGTCACCGGGTCCTGCTCCGTCATGACATCCTCCGTGAGCTGGGTCACATCTCGTCTGCCCGAGTGTGGCGCGAATCGCCCGGAAGCGGAAGGGGCCACGCGCATCCCCGCAGGGGGAGTTCAGAGGCCGAAGAGCTCGCTGAGCACCGCGGCGACACCATCCTCCTCGTTGGAGGGAGCCACCTTCCCGGCCAGGTCGAGCACCGCCGAGTGGGCGTTCGCCATGGCGTACGACGTGCCGGCCCACTCCAGCATCGCGAGGTCGTTGGGCATGTCGCCGAACGCGACGACCTGCGAGGCGTCGATGCCGCGCTCGGCGCACACCAGCTCCAGCGTGCTGGCCTTGCTCACCCCGACCGCGCTCATCTCCACCAGAGCGCCGAGCGAGGACCACGTGGTCGTCACGAGGTGGCCGACGTGCGACTCGACCTCCGCCCAGAACTCCTCGGGCTCGGCGTCCTCGTGACGAGCCAGCAGCTTCACCACCTGGTCGTCGAGGATCTCCTCGGCCGGCCCCACCCGCAGGTCGGGCGGCGGTGGGATGCGGGACATGAAGCCCGACTCCTTGGCGAACCCCTCGATCCGCTCCATCGCGAACGTCGTCCCCGGGATCGCGTCCCGGAGCCTCTTGGCGACCTCGAGACCGGCGTCCACGGGGATGGTCCGCGCCATCTTCACCGCGTGGTCGCGCACGTCGTAGAGGATGCCGCCGTTCGAGACGATGGCCAGCCCGTGGCCGCCGACGTGCTCCCACAGCGCGTCCATCCAGCGGACCGGGCGGCCCGTCACGAACACGACGGTGACCCCCAGCTCCTCGACGGCGTTCAGCACCTCCCGGGTGCGGGCGGTGACCGTCCCGTCGGTGTGCAGCAGCGTCCCGTCGAGGTCGGTGGCCACCAGGCGGATCTGCTCGTCGCTCATGTCAGAACCAGCGGTTGATCTCGAGCGCCGCCCCGTCGTCGTACACACTCGCCGTCACGTCGTCGGCGATCGCCTTGACCTCGTCGGGCCCCTGCCCCATGGCGACGCCGCGACCGGCCCACTCGAGCATCTCGATGTCGTTGCGGCCGTCGCCGATGGCGAGCACGTCCTCCCGTGCGATGCCGAGCCGGTCGGCCACCTCCGCCAGGCCGCTGGCCTTGGACACCCCCTCGGGTGCGAGGTCGAGCCAGGCGGTCCAGCCGATGAAGTAGTTCGTGCCCTGCAGGCCGAGCTGGTGGGCCAGCGAGACGAAGTCCTCGGAGGTCGAGTCGGGGTCACGGATGATCACACGGCTGACCTCCTTGGCGATCATCTCCTCGATAGGGGTGAGGATCATCTCCCCGTCGAGCTCGCCGGAGGGGAAGTGGCGGTTCACCCGGTAGCCGACGCCGTGCTCCTCGACCGCCACGGCTGCGTCCGGCACGTGGGTCAGGACCTGCTCGACCGCCTCGCGCGCGTCGAAGGTCACCTCGGAGACCACCTTCAACGGCGGGAAGGCGAAGGTCACCGCGCCGTTCGAGGCCACTCCGAGGACGTGCGAGCCGATCTCGCGGGGCATGTCGAGGTGGCGGAGCACCTCGCTCATGCTCAGCGGCGCCCGACCGCTGGCGAGCACGACGTGGGCGCCCGCGTCGTACGCGCGGTCGATCGCCTCGCGCACGGCCGGGGTCACCCCGTCGGCGCTGAAGCCGTTCTCGGGGTGCGGGATGAGGATCGTGCCGTCGATGTCGAGCGCGACGAGCTTCGGCTGGAATGTCACTTGGCGACCGGCTCCAGGACGTCACGGCCCTGCAGGTAGGGCTGCAGGGCCTTCGGCACCCGGACCGAGCCGTCGGCCTGCTGGTGGGTCTCGAGGATCGCCACGATCGCGCGTGGGATGGCCACGAGCGTGCCGTTGAGGGTGGCCACCGGCTTCACGCCGTCCTCGAAACGGGCCCGCACGTCCAGGCGGCGGGCCTGGAAGTCCGTGCAGTTCGAGGTCGAGGTCAGCTCGCGGTACTTGCCCTGCGTGGGGATCCACGCCTCGCAGTCGAACTTCCGCTGCGCGGACAGGCCGAGGTCGCCGGCCGCGGTGTCGATGACCCGGTAGGCCAGCTCCAGCTTCCCGAGCCACTCCTTCTCCCAGCCCAGCAGCCGCTGGTGCTCGTCGAAGGACTCCTCGATCGTCGTGTAGGAGAACATCTCCACCTTGTCGAACCAGTGCACGCGGATGATGCCGCGGGTGTCCTTGCCGTAGGAGCCTGCCTCCTTGCGGTAGCAGGGGCTGAACGCGGCGTAGCGCAGCGGCAAAGTCGAGCTGTCGAGGATCTCGTCGGAGTGGTACGCCGCGAGCGGCACCTCCGAGGTCCCGACGAGGTACATCTCGTCGCCCTCGATGCGGTACACGTCGTCGGCGGCCTGGCCGAGGAAGCCGGTGCCCTCCATCGCCCGGGGCTTGACCAGGGCGGGCGGGATCATCGTCGTGAAGCCGGCGTCGCGGGCCTGGTCCATCGCCATGTTGACCAGCGCGAGCTCGAGGTCGGCGCCGACACCGGTGAGGTAGTAGAAGCGGGCCCCCGACACCTTCGCTCCGCGCTCGGTGTCGATCGCGCCGAGGGTCCGGCCGAGCTCGACGTGGTCCTTGGGCTCGAAACCCTCGGCGGCGAAGTCGCGGGGCGTGCCCACGTGCTCGAGGACCACGAAGTCGTCCTCGCCACCGGCCGGGGCCTCGTCGGCGGCGACGTTCGGGATCGACATCACGAGCGCGCGGTAGGCCGCCTCCGCCTCCGCCTGCGCAGCCTCGGCCTCCTTGACCGCGGCGGCCAACGTCCTGGTCCGGGCGAGCAGCTCGGCCTTCTCGTCGCCCTCGGCCCGCGGGATCTGCTTGCCGAGCGCCTTCTGCTCGGCGCGGAGCTTCTCGAAATCCGCGATCGAGGACCGGCGACGTTCGTCAGCAGCGATCGCCTGGTCGACCACGTCGGGAGCCAGGCCGCGCTTGACCTGGCCTTCGCGGACGCGGTCTGGGTCTTCACGGAGCAGTCGAGGATCGATCACCTCACGAGGATATCTGCCGGGTGCACACCGATTTCCGGCAACCGTTCGGACCACGGTTCCGGGACCTGCGACCCTGCCGGTCCCCCGCTCGCCGGTGTCAGGCTTCGCGCAGGGGCGCAGCCCCGAGGGAGGGGACGGGAATGAGCAAGCGGACGATCGGGCCGGTCGACACGATCTGGCTCAACATGGACCGGGCCAACAACCTGATGGTCGTCGACAGCCTGATGTTCCTCGACGGCCCGGTCGACTGGGACCGGCTCATCGAGGTCAACAAGAAGCGGATGATCGATCGCTACCCGGTCTTCCGGCAGCGCCCCGTCATGCCCGCCACCCACGTCGGCCCGCCGCACTGGGAGGACGACCCCGACTTCGACGTGGAGCGGCACCTGATCCGCGCCCGCCTCGACGGCGATGGCGAGGAGGCGGTCCAGCGCTACGTCGCACCTCACCTCTCTCGGCCCCTCGACCGCGGGAAGCCGCTGTGGGAGATACACCTCCTCGACGGGTACGACGGCGGGGCGGTGGTGTTCTGCCGCTTCCACCACGCCCTCGCCGACGGGATCGCCCTCGCTCGGGTCCTGCTCGCCCTGACCGACGACACCCCCGATGGTGACCTCGCGCCCGAGGACGAGGGGTTGGCCGCGGCGCCGCCGATGGGGATCGTCGAGGGCGCGCTCCAGGTCGTCACGGCGGCCGGCTCCGCCGCGGCAGCACTCGCGTCCGCCGGCGGGCACCTGCTCCGGGATGCGCCCCGCGTGCTCGCCCCGCACCTCATCGGCGATGCCTTCACCCAGGCCGAGCGGACCTGGGCGATCGCCAACAAGCTCCTGCTCGGGCCGCACCCGCACACGCCGTTCAGCGGCACACCCGGTGTCGAGAAGCGCGTCGCCTGGTGCGAGACGTTCCCGCTCGAGGACGTGAAGCGCGTGGGCCGGGCGTCCGGCGCGACCGTCAACGACGTCCTCGTCGCCGCCGTCGCGGGGGCGCTGCGCACCTACACGCTCGAGCGCGGCGGGGTGCCCGAGGACGTCGGCACGATGGTCCCGGTCAACGTGCGGCCACTGGACAAGCCGTTGCCGCGCGACCTCGGGAACCAGTTCGCCCTGGTGCTGCTGGAGCTGCCCCTGAGCGTGGAGGCGCCGTTCGCCCGGATCGCGGAGACCAAGCGCCGCATGGACGTCATCAAGCACTCTCCGGAGGTGTTCCTCACCTTCGAGCTCATCAAGAGCATCGGCCGCAGCGGCCCCGAGCTCGAACGGTTCTTCGTGGACTTCTTCGCGGGGAAGGCGATCGGGGTGACCACGAACGTCCCGGGTCCCCGGGAGCCGAGGTACCTCGCCGGCGCCCGGATCGCCCGGGTCCTCAGCTGGCCACCCGAGTCCGGTGACCAGACACTCGGCATCAGCATCTTCAGCTACGCCGGGGACGTCCAGGTCGGTTTCCGCGTCGACTCCGAGCACATCCCCGACCCCGAGCGGCTCGTCGCGGCTTTCGAGGCGGAGGTCACCGAGCTGGTGCGGTTCGCGCACGCGGTGTGAGGGTAATGACCCGAGTCGTCATACTTGACGACTGACACAACACGTCCCCGTCGACCCGACGCGCACCCGAAGCTGGAGCACCGTGCCCGTTCGCACCCTCAGCAGGCCCCGCCTGCTCATCGGCGCCGCCGCGTGCCTCGTGACCCTGGGGACCCTCGCGGTCATGGTCAGGCTCCAGTGGCAGCCGCTGGTCGACCTCGACCGCGCCGTGGGCGGCAGCCCCTACGGCTGGACCGCGCAGAACCAGCTTGCGTACGACGTGCTGTACGCGATCGATATCGCCTTCAAGGCCGAGCCACTCGCGATCCTCACCGCGGTGCTGGTGCTCGTGCTCCTCGTTCGCCGCCACGCGCGCGCCGCGCTGTGGACAGCCGGGGTGATGCTGGCGGCGTCGCTGACGACCTACCTGATGAAGCAGTGGCTGCGGCGCGACAGGCCCGTGTGGGAGGAGCCGCTGCGCACCCTCGACACCTACGCCTTCCCGTCAGGACATGCGTCGGGGATCGCCGCGATGATGGGCGTGGCCACCGTGCTCACCCTGATCTTCGTGCGCCGCCGCTCGCTGAGGCAGCTGCTGGTCGGGGTCTGGGTCTTCCTGGTTCTCCTCGTGGGTCTCGACAGGATCCTCCTCGGCGTCCACAGCATCTCCGACGTGGTCGCCGGCTTCGCGGTCGGGATCTTCTGGGTCCTCGTCGGGCTCATGGTCTACCACCCGGCCCCGCGGCTGAAGGTCGTCGAGGAGCTCGTCAGCCCGGTCCCGCGGACCAAGCGGCTCGCCGTCGTGCTCAACCCCATCAAGGTCGACGACGTGGACGCGTTCAGGACCATGGTCGAGGAGCAGGCCCGGGAGTCCGGCTGGAGCGCCCCCAGGTGGCACGAGACCGAGATCGACGACCCGGGGAGGTCGATGGCCGAGGCCGCGGCGGTCGAGGGCGCCGACCTCGTGCTGGTGTGCGGCGGCGACGGGACGGTCCGGACGGTGTGCGCGGAGCTCGCCGGCACCGGCGTCCCTGTGGGCGTGATCCCCGCGGGCACCGGCAACCTGCTCGCCCGCAACCTCGGCATCCCGCTCTACCTCCAGGCGGCGGTCGACGTGGCCCTCAACGGCCAGGACCGCGCCATCGACCTCGTGGCGGTCGCCGGTGACGGCATCGGCGACGACGAGCACTACATGGTCATGGGCGGCATGGGCTTCGACGCCGCGATCATGGAGGGCGCCGACGACGCGATCAAGGCGAAGATCGGCTGGCTCGCCTACTTCGTCTCCGGGCTGCGGCAGCTGCGCTCCCCGTCGTTCCGCGTGGAGATCTCGGTCGACGACGGGCCCTTCACCAAGCACCGGGCGCTGACCGTCGTGGTCGGCAACGTCGGCTACCTCACCGCAGGTATCCCGCTCCTGCCGGACGCCACCATCGACGACGGCGTGCTCGACGTCGTCATCGTGTCCCCGCGCCGGTTCCTCAGCTGGATCCCGCTGCTGTGGCGCGTGCTCAGCAAGCGGCGCCACGTCGATGAGGAGCTGAACCGGATGACGGGCAAGAAGGTCGTGCTTCGCACCGGCCACGCCACCGCCCGCCAGCTCGACGGCGACCCCATCGGGCCGGGCCGCGAGCTCCGGGCCGAGTGCATCCACGGCAAGCTCCTGGTCCGCGTCCCCCGCTGAGGCGCCCTACCGCGACGTGAGGACGAAGACCGGGATCGTCCGGTCGGTGCGCTCGGCGTACTTGTCGTAGTTCGGCCAGGTCCGGTTCATCACCTGCCAGAGCCGCTCACGCTCCTCGCCGGCCACCTCCCGGGCGTGCACCGCGACGTCACGGCCCTTGTGGCTGATCTCGGCGTCGGGGTTGGCGCGGAGGTTGAGGACCCAGACGGGAAGCTTCTCGTCCCCCCAGTTCGACCCGGCCACGAGGAAGGCCCCCTCGTGGGGGACGCACAGCAGCGGCGTGGTCCTCGGCGCCCCGCTCCTGCGTCCCTTCACGGTGAGCATCAGCTGGGGCAGCCCGGCGACGGACAGGAGGCCGAAACGGCCCCCGGAGAGCCGGTGGATCGCCTTGTCGAGGGCGACGATCTGCTTCAGGTACCTCGGGAGCCAACCGAGCCGGCCGACGCGGACCGCGACGGGGGTCAGGACGTTCATGGCAGCGCATGCTAATCGCCCACGTCGCTACCGTGGCGGGGTGAGCACTGTGCGGACATTCACCTCCTCCGTCCTCGGGCCGGCCGACCGTGGCCGGGAGCTCGGTGAGCGTCATCGGGCGGAGATCGCGCGCACCGTCGCGGCGTACCGCCGGCTCTTCGCGGCCCGCGCGACACGGCCGTTCGAGGTCGACCCCTGGGCGGAGCGGGCCTGGGCCACGATCGCCGCGCTCGCTCCTGCCGCCGCGGACGAGATCGCCGGGATCGCCGAGGGCGCTCGGGTCCCCGTGCACGAGGTGGCGATGCTCAACGCGCGGACCGAGCTGCTCGCGGTGGCCGACCCCACCGGCCTCGTGGCCGAGTGCTCGACGGTGGTGGCCCTGCCCCCGGGCGGCGTGCCGGTCGCGGTCCAGACCTGGGACTGGTACAACGCGATGGCCGACGACTGGTTCGTGTGGACCGTCCCGCACCCCGAGGGCCATGTCGTGCGCACGCTCACCGAGTACGGCGTCCTGGGGAAGATCGGGGTCAGCTCCCGCGGGGTCGGTGTGCTGTTCAACATGCTCCGCCACGGCGACGACGCGCTCGCGGAGGTCCACGGGGTCGGCTTCCCCGTACACCTGCTGAGCCGGCAGATCCTCGACACCGCTCAGGACGCCGACGACGCGGTGGCCCAGGCCCTCGAGGCGTCCACCTCGGCCTCCACGTCGATCACCGTCGTCGACACCGGCGGACGCTCCGCGTCGGTCGAGCTGTTCCCTGGCGGGCCCGGGGTCGTGCGGCCCGAGGACGGCCTGCTCGTGCGCACCAACCACTTCGTCTCCGAGGAGGGCGCCCCGGGCTGCCTGGCCTCCACGATCGGGCCGGGCAGCGACATCCGGCGTACGACCCTTCTCGAGGCGCTCCGGGGACGGACCCCGGTGTCCTCGGAGGAGGTGGTCGCCGCGATGGACCACCACGCCGAGGAGGGGAGCGTCTGCGCCCACCCGGACGCCGACCTCGACCCCGTCCTACGACACGCCACGCTCGCGACGGTGACCGTGGACGTCGGGGCCTGCGAGCTTCGTGTGACGGCCGGCGGCCCCTGCGCGCGAACTGCCCGCCCGATGAGTTCCGGCGTCGGCAGAGGTCGGAACTCCTAGGACAGCCACTCCGCACGAGAGGAGCACACCATGCAGAGGATCGTCCCGAACCTGTGGTTCGACACCGAGGCCCTCGAGGCCGCCGAGTTCTACGTCTCCCTCTTCGAGGACTCCAAGATCATCGACGTCGTCAACTACGGCGAGGCCGGACCGGGTGAGCCGGGCACGGTGATGGTGGTCAGCTTCCAGCTCCTCGGCCAGGAGTACGTCGCGATCAACGGGGGCCCCCAGTTCCCCTTCACCGAGGCAGTCTCCTTCGAGGTCCGGTGCGAGGACCAGGCCGAGATCGACCGGCTCTGGGAGACGCTCACCGCCGACGGCGGCCAGGAGGTCCAGTGCGGCTGGCTCAAGGACAAGTACGGCCTGTCCTGGCAGATCGTCCCGACCCGCTGGGTCGAGCTGGTCACCGGCCCCGACCAGGCGAAGGTGGAGGCGGCGATGCGGGCCATGCTGGAGATGAAGAAGCTCGACATCGCCGAGCTCGAGCGCGCCTACGCCGCCGGCTGAGGCAACTCGCATTCGGGGCAGCTCCCTCACGGAGCCGGAGTAGGCTGACCTCACCTGCTCAGGAGGTGTCCGCCCCGGCCACCCCCTCTTGCGGGCCTGAGAGGCGGACGTCATGTCGACGTCGTTCGAGTCCGACCACCCGTCCGAAGTCGCTGCGCCCCGGCGCCCTCCCGTGCGTCTCTCCCTTGCCCCCGAGGTGGCTCCCGGCCGGCTCCACGGCGCCTGGTGGCCGCGGTCGCGGGACCTCGGCGTCGAGCTGCCGTTCCTCCTTGCGGGCCTCCCCGACGACCTCGGCCCTGCACGCCGCGTCGTGCACTCCGGGTCGGACTGGGCCAGGGTGCCGCCGCTGGCGGAGGTGGACGGCCAGGTCGTCGAGATCGTCGCGTCCCCGGACCGGGACGCCGGCACGGTGACGGTGAGCCTGCGCAGCCACGATCTCGTCCTTCTGGTGGTCCCGCCCGACGCGTCCGCGGCCGACGCGGCGAAGGCGATGTCGCGTGCCTCCGCCCCGGCCGACCAGACCTGGGACGACGGCGGCCCCTCCTGGTGGTCGCCGCACCCCGTCGCCCCGTCGTACCGGCTCCGCGGCGGTCGCCGGGATGCACCCCGGCGCTCGAACGGGCGCGCCACCGGCTCGACCCCGATCGAGTTCGTGCACGAGGGCAACGTCTACACCGGGCGCGGCACGGGTGGCCGCACATGGCGGATCAGCGCCGAGCTGACCGGGTGGAGACTGGAGTTCCGTGACGCCGGTGACATCGTCGCCACCAACGCCGGGGTGCACCAGAGCGTCGAGTCCGCCATCGCCGAGGCCTGCCGCTGAGCGCGGTCAGGCGGCGTTCTTCGCGAACTTGACCGCCTCGGCCTCCTCCGGCGACAGCTGCTGCTCGGAGGACCAGCCGGTGACGTTCTTGGCGTAGGTGCGTGCCTCGCTCCGACCGTGGATCGAGGTCAGCACGACCCCGTCACCGCTGTCGTCGAGGAGCGCCATGGACCACGACAGGTGCCCGCCCATGTCCCCGAACGCGTCGTAGCGGACGACCGCGAGGTGCCTCAACGCCTGCGCCGACTCCATCCGCAGCGCCTGCACCTCCCCGCGCAGACCCTCGACGTCGGTCGGCAGGTCCTCGGCGCGGTGCCGTGTCGACGTACGACGGGAGTGGCCGGCCTGCGAGCGGCGCAGGGCGAGGAGCGCGACCACCAGGGCCGCGACGGAGGTCACGAGCAGGACAACCACCAGGGCGAGGAGCACGGTTTCGTTCATCGAGCCCGAGACTAGCCGGGGAGGTCAGCCGCCGCGGCGTAGGCGCGCGAGCCAGGACGTCGCCTCGGCGAACTCGGCGTCCGAGGTGCCGCGTCGCACGGTCGGGGCGACGCCGTCGTGGCGCTCGTAGGAGCCGAGGAACCGGACGTCGGCGCAGACCCGGTGCAGACCCATGAGGGCCTCGCCGACCCGGGCGTCGTCGATGTGGCCCTCGCAGTCGATGGAGAAGCAGTAGTTGCCCAGCGCCGCGCCGGTGGGCCGGGACTCGATGCGGGTCATGTTGACCCCGCGCATGGTGAGCTGCTCGAGGATCTCCAGGAGCGCGCCGGGGTGGTCCTCGCGCATGAACGCCACCAGAGAGGTCTTGTCGCGCCCGCTGCGGGGTGCGGGTATCCCGGGCCGGGAGACGAGGACGAACCGCGTGATCGCGTCGGCGTTGTCGCCGATGCCCTCGCCGAGGACGGCCAGACGGTAGTGGTCGGCGGCCAGCGGTGCCGCGATCGCGGCGTCCCAGGTCGAGGCGGGGTCGGCAACGGCGGCGGCGGCCGCAGCGGTCGACGAGGTGTGGACCACCTCGACCCTCGGCAGGTGCAGCGCCATCCAGCGGCGGGTCTGCGCAGCGGCGTGAGGGTGGGTGGCGACGACCTTGATGTCCTCGGGAGCCGTGCCGGGGCGGGCGAGCAGCGAGAACGCGATCGGCACGGTCATCTCGCGAGTGATCATCAGCGGCTCACCGGTGGCGAGCTCGTCGAGAGTGACAGGGACCGAGCCCTCGACGGAGTTCTCGATCGGCACGACTGCTCCGTCGGCCTCCCCGGCTCGCACCGCGTCGAGCGCGAGCGTCACAGTCGCGCAGGGCTGGAGCTCGGCCCGCGCAGCGGCGGGCACGGAGCGCAGGGCCTGCTCGGTGAAGGTCCCCTCGGGGCCGAGGTAGGCGTAACGGGCGGGGGGCACCCCCGGCGGTGGTGGCGGCACGCCGTCAACTCTAGGGGAGATACATTCGCCCCCATGACCGACCAGCGTGTGAACCGCCCCGCGACGGAGGGCGTCGCCGACCTCGGCTTCGCCCGCCTCGACACCGACAGGGCCGGACGCACAGGGGATCCCGAGGTCGTCTACGGCGCCATGAAGACGCCCACCCAGGTCGTCGAGATCCTGCACACCCTGCGTGAGACGCACCCGGAGCGGGCGGTGCTCGCGACCCGGTTGAGCGAACCCGTGATCGAGGCGGTGGTCGCGCAGGTGCCCGAGGCCGTGCTCGACGAGGTGGCACGCGCCGTCACCGTGGGGCCGCTCCCGGTGGCGCAAGGCACGGTCGCGGTCGTCTCCGCCGGTACGTCGGACGCGCCGGTCGCCGCCGAGGCCGCCCTCACCGCCCGGGTCTTCGGCGCCGGCGTGAGAACGGTCAACGACGTGGGCGTCGCCGGCCTGCACCGGGTCCTCTCCGTCCGGGACGAGCTCGTGAGCGCCAACTGCCTGGTCGTCGTGGCCGGCATGGAGGGCGCCCTGCCGAGCGTCGTCGGCGGGCTCACCGGGGTGCCGCTCGTCGCCGTTCCCACGAGCGTCGGCTACGGCGCCTCCTTCGGCGGGGTCGCCGCACTGCTCGGGATGCTGAACTCCTGCGCCCCCGGAGTCACGGTCGTCAACATCGACAACGGGTTCGGCGCCGGCGTGTTCGCCGCCCGGGTCGCCCGGAACGCCCGGTGAGCCACGGACCGGAGGCGATCGCCTGGGTCGACGCCTCCTCCGGCGCGAGCGGCGACATGCTCCTCGGTGCCCTGGTCGGAGCCGGGGTGCCGGTGGGGGTGGTGGCCGACGCGGTGGCCGCCGTCGCACCCGAGCACGTCGCGCTGCGTCCCGAGCAGGTCACCCGCAACGGCTTCGCCGCGACCCGGTGCCACGTCGAGGTCACCGACAGCACGACCCGCCGCACCTGGCGAGACGTCGCCTCCCTCCTCGTAACGGCCGACCTCGCCGAGCGGGTTCGCGTCCGGGCACACGCCACGTTCGAGCGGCTCGCCGCCGCCGAGGCCGAGGTGCACGGCACGACCCCGGACGAGGTGCACTTCCACGAGCTGGGCGCACTCGACGCGATCGCCGACGTCGTCGGGGTGTCCGCCGGCCTCGAGCACCTCGGCCTCACCGACCTCGTCGTCTCCCCGGTCGCGGTGGGATCCGGCTCGGTCCGCGGCGACCACGGCACGATGCCGGTGCCACCTCCGGCCGTCGCCGCGCTGCTCCGGGGGCGTCCGTCGTACGCCGGACCTGCCTCCGCGCCGCCCATGGAGCTCTGCACGCCCACAGGCGCGGCGCTGCTGACCGCGAACGCCACCGGCTTCGGGCCCCAGCCCGCCATGACCGTGGAGGAGATCGGCGTGGGCGCGGGCGGTCGCGACCCCGAGGGGCACGCGAACGTGCTGCGCCTCTTCGTCGGAACCTCCGCCACCTCCCCGCACGGCACGCACCGACCGCTGCTCGTGGAGACCAACGTCGACGACCTCGACCCCCGCCTGTGGCCCAATGTCCTCGCGGCCCTCCTCGACGCGGGCGCCGGCGACGCGTGGCTCTCGCCCATCCTCATGAAGAAGGGCCGGCCCGCTCACACGCTCCACGTGCTCGTCACCGAGGACCGGGCCCCGGCGGTCCGCGCCGAGATCTTCCGGCAGACCTCCACCATCGGCATCCGCGAGATCGCTGTCGGCAAGCACGCCCTCGCCCGCGAGATGCGGATCGTCGAGGTCGGCGGTCACGACGTGCGCGTGAAGCTCGCGCTGCTCGACGGCGCCGCGGTCAACGCCCAGCCGGAGTACGACGACCTCGTGACCGTCGCCGAGGCGACCGGTCGACCGCTCAAGGACGTCCTCGCCGAAGCCGTGGCCGCCGCCCGCGGCCTCCTCTGACCCGACCGACCAGGAGCCGACCCTCTCGTGGACCTCGCCGTCATCGCGCTCACGTTCATGGCGATCTTCGTCGTCGAGCTGCCGGACAAGACCTTCATCGCCACCCTTGTGCTGTCCACCCGGTACCGCGCGCTGCTGGTGTGGCTCGGCGTCGGGCTCGCCTTCTTCCTCCAGGTGCTCATCGCCGTGACCGCGGGACAGCTGGCCACCCTCCTGCCGGAGGCCCTGGTCCGCGGTGTCGCGGTCGCGATCTTCCTGCTCGGCGCGGTGCTGCTGTTCCGGTCCGCGCCCCGGGCCGAGGAGGAGGAGGTCGAGGCCGAGGAGGAGTACGCCGCGAAGGCCACCGAGGCGAGGACCGGCCTCCGGGCCGTCGGGGCGTCCTTCCTGCTCCTCTTCGCCGCCGAGTGGGGCGACCTGTCGCAGCTGCTGACCATCAGCCTCGTCGCGAAGTACGGCGAGCCGCTGAGCGTCTTCGTCGGCGCCTGGGGAGCGCTTCTGACCGTCTCGGGCCTGGCCGTCGTCGCCGGCCGTCTCCTGCTCAAGCACATGCGGCTGTCGGTGCTCCACTACGTCGGCGCGGCGGTGTGCCTGGTGCTCGCCGGGCTGACCCTCTACGACCTGGTCGGCTGACCGGTCGAGGACGTTACGCTTCGCCCCATGACGATCCAGGGCAGCAACGAGGTCAACCACGGCGCCACCAGCGAGGTCGGTCGCCTGCACACGGTCATGCTGCACCGGCCGGGACCGGAGCTGAAGCGGCTCACCCCCCGCAACAACGACAAGCTCCTCTTCGACGGCATCCCCTGGGTCAGCCGGGCTCAGGAGGAGCACGACGCCTTCGCCCAGGCGCTGCGCGACCGCGACGTCGAGGTGCTCTACCTGACGGACCTGCTCATCGAGACCCTCCAGGACGGCGAGGCCCGTGAGCACGCCATCGCCGGCGCCATGTCGAGCCTGCACCTCGGTGACACGCTGCGGCGGTACCTCACCACGGCCCTGCACGACCAGACGCCCGAGGAGCTCGCGGCCTTCCTCACCGCCGGGGTCCGCAACGACGAGGTGCGCGGTGGGTTCGGCCTGGTCACCAGCCTCCTCGCCAGCGACGACTTCCTCATCGACCCGCTGCCCAACCTCCTGTTCACCCGCGACTCGAGCGTCTGGATCCAGGACCGGGTCGCGATCACGTCGCTGGCGATGCCCGCGCGCGAGCGCGAGACCCAGCTGACCGACCTGATCTACCGCGACCACCCTCGCTTCCGGGGGACCCCGACGATCCACGGCTGGCAGCGCGAGCACGTCGAGGGCGGCGACGTACTCCTCCTCGCGCCGGGCGTGATCGCGATCGGCGTGGGCGAGCGCACCACCCCCGCGGGCGCCGAACGGCTCGCGCGGCAGGTCCTCCACGAGGACCTGGCGCACACCGTCCTCGCGGTGCCGATCGCCCAGGAGCGGGCCACCATGCACCTCGACACCGTCTGCACGATGGTCGACGTCGACAAGATCGTGATGTACCCCAACGTCGCCGACCAGCTCCAGGCCTACACGGTGACCGTGAAGGACCGCGACGGGGAGAACGACCACGAGCTGGTCCTGAACGTCACCGAGCCGGAGCCGTTCCTCGTCGCCGCGGCCAAGGCGATGAGCATCGACACCCTCCACCAGATCGACACCGGCCTCGACCCGGTCACCGCCGAGCGCGAGCAGTGGGACGACGGCAACAACACCCTCGCGATCGCCCCCCGCGTCGCGGTGGCCTACGAGCGCAACGTCGAGACCAACAGCCGTCTCGAGGAGGCCGGCATCGAGGTGGTCGCTATCGCCGGCTCCGAGCTCGGCTCGGGGCGGGGAGGGCCGCGCTGCATGTCCTGCCCGATCAGCCGCGACGCGCTGTAGCGTCGGGCCCGTTGCGCGGGTCGGTCAGGTCGCGCGCGGGGAGTACATGATCACCGTGACCCCGAGCAGACAGATCAGGGCGCCGGTGATGTCGTACCTGTCGGGCCGGAACCCGTCCATGACCACGCCCCACGCCAGGGACCCGGCCACGAACACGCCGCCGTACGCGGCGAGGATCCGGCCGAAGTTCGGGTCCGGCTGAAACGTCGCGACGAAGCCGTAGAGGCCGAGCGCGACGACGCCGACCCCCGCCCACAGCCATCCTCGCTGCTCGCGCACGGCCTGCCACACCATCCACGCGCCGCCGATCTCCGCGATCGCGGCGATGAGGAACAGCATGACGGAGCGGGTGACGGTCATGGCCGTAGCCTGCCAGCGAGAGCACCCAGGGGCCGCTACGGCGACGCCGTGCGAGACAGCCCGGGAAGTGCACATGGAAAGGGAAATGGAAAGCCCGGCCGTTGCTGACGGGGGATACAACAACGACCGGGCATCGACCAAGATACGACCCTGGGGACCCCAGGACAACTCGATCCGCAGAATATGCCGTAGGTCACACCGGAATGGCCCGTATCGGTCTAGTCAGCATGACTGATCCGTGACCACCGTAGCCCTTCCGGGCCACGAACCGGCACTCCTCACCGGCCCACACGCGTCAGCGGATGGTGAGCTGCCGGTTGGCCAGGCCGGCCCGCGCTGCCCGCTCCTCGGAGGTCAGCGGCGACTCGTCCGCGAGGGCCTCGTCGAGGTCCAGCGCGAACTGAGCTGCCGGCTTCTCGAGCACCTCGGCGCCGGTGCCGACCGGCAGGTCCCACACGGGCACGAGGACTCCGTGGACGCGGAACATCCCGACGAGCCGGGAGCCCTCGGCCACGACGTCCTTGCCCCGGACGTGCAGCCGCGCGAGTGCGGAGAGCAGCCGCTCCTCGTCGTGGGGCATGACCCAGCGTAGGTGCTCCTTGGTGCCCACGTTCGTCCAGTACGCCGCCTCGACCGACTCGAGCCGCCGGGTGGGGTTGGCTGTCGCGTTGGCGCTCTCTAGCGACGCGCTCAGGGCGCCGCCCTCGTCGTCGAGGTCGGAGATCCAGAACTCGAAGCTCTCGTGCACGGTGATGTCGAGCGGTTCGTCGGCCACCATGTCCTGCAGGCGGGAGCCCTCGCCCGGGGGCTCGGTCAGGCCGACCATCGAGCCCGGCTCCGCATCGAGGGCCCGCTCGAGGACGGCGGCGAGGTCGCGGCTCGGGTCGCCGAACTGGTGCTGCACCTGCAGGGCGAGCCAGACCGTGCCGTCCTCACGGACGAGCGCCGGCGCGGCCATCGGCAGCAGGGTGCACAGCAGCACCGACCGGTCGGTCTGCACACTGTCGGCCAGGCGCAGCGGGGCGGTGGCGGCGGGCACCAGCTCGCGCAGGGCGATCAGGTCGCACTCGCTCGCGAGGCCCTCGAACGGGCGGCTCACGAACGTGTGGACGACTCCGGACGGGTCCCCGTGGCAGGCCTTGTACCTCTTGCCCGAGCCGCAGGGACACGGCTGTCGGGGGCCGACCGCCCCCGGAGCGGTGACCGCTTCGGACCTGGCTTTGACGCGCGACTTCTTACCCATGGCGGGAAGGCTACTTCAGCGACGGCGGGCGGACCCCGCACGGTCGTCAGCGGGCAGCAAGCAGCGCGTGGGTGGTGGAGCGCGAGCGGGAGTGCTCGGACCACCAGTCGACGGCGAGCGCCTCGACGATCGCCATGCCCCGTCCGGAGAGCGCCGAGGCGGAGGCGCGGACGGTGCGCGGCCGGGAGGTGCTTCCGCCGTCGGTGACGGAGATGCGGATGCCCTTCCGGTCCAGGGCCCAGGTGACCAGGATCGTGCCGTCGGAGAGGGGCTGAGCATGGCGCACGGAGTTGCCGACCAGCTCGGAGATGACGACCCGGCCGTCCTCGATCACGTCGCGGGGGAGGCCCTGCTCGCGCATCCAGGTCTTCAGCCGATGGCGTGCGACGGCGACCGAGGACGCGGCAAACGGCACGCGCACCGTAGTGGGCGCATGCTCCTGTCGCGGGGAGCGTGTCGACACGCCCCCACCCCCTTCCATGCAGGCCTCCGGGCGGGATGCTGCCCGTTTTGCGCACTACCCAAACACAGGCGCGGGTCCGGTCTACACCTGCCCCTGGAGGTGCAGGAGTGCCTTGGCAGGTGTGTCGGTGATGATCGCCTCCACGCCCAGCTCCAGGCACAGGTCGATGTCCTCGGGGTCGTTCACCACCCAGACGTGGACCCGTCGGCTGCTGCGGGCGAGCCTCCGCCGGAAGCGCGGGTTGTCGCGGAGCAGGTCGATGCCCGGGCCCGCGATCCAGTCCTCACCGGCGAGGTTGCGAGTGAGCTCCCAGCTGTAGAGGCGATCGACGAGCATCACGACGTCGAGGTCGGGGGCGAGCTTCTTGACCCGGTTGATCGCGCTGTAGGAGAAGCTCATCACCCGCACCGGCGCCCCCTTGCGGGTCCATCCGTAGGAGTCCAGCAGCTCGACGAGCCGCCGCTCCACGAGGCCGCCGTAGCGGGTGGGGTGCTTGGTCTCGATCGCCAGCTCCACCGGCCGGTCGTAGTCGGCCACCGCCTCGATCAGCCGGCGCAGGGTGAGGACCTTGCGGGCCTCCTGGTCCACCTCCGGCGCCTCGTCGTCGAGGTCGGCCCACGGGTTCTTCCACGACGCGAAGTCGAGCTCGTCGAGCTGGGCGAGCTCCATCGTCGAGACCAGGCCTCGCGCGTTCGCCACCCGGTCGACCCTGCGGTCGTGGACGCAGACGAGGTGCCCGTCAGCGGTCAGGCGTACGTCGGCCTCCAGACCCTCGGCCCCCTCGTCCAGGGCGGCGACGTACGCGCCCAGGGTGTGCTCCGCATTCATCTGGCTGGAGCCGCGGTGCGCCACCACCTGCGGACGCCCGCTGCTGTGCATGCCCCCATGGTGACATCCCCGGGCCCGCGTGCCGAGCACCGCCACGGAGCGGCTCAGACGTGCTGGGCCCGCAGGAACTTCCCGAAGTGGGGGACCGTGAAGGCGACGGTGCCCCTCTCGGAGGAGTACACGAGCCCCTTCTTGATCAGCCCGTCGCGCGCCGGGGAGAGACTCTGCGGCTTGCGACCGAGGGTGTCGGCGACCTGGGCGGTGGTGACCGCCTGGTCGTTGCTGTCGGCACCGAGCTCGGCCATGGCCCGCATGTAGTCGCGCTCGGCGGGGGTGGCCCGGTCGTAGCGGGCGCCGAAGAAGCCCACCGCGAGCTCGCTCTCCGCCTCGGGCGCGGCCTCGGAGACGTCGGAGGTCCGGATCGGGGACTCGACCGCGACGTCCCAGGTGACCTTGCCGTAGGCCTGCACGAAGTAGGGGTAGCCGTCGGTGAGGCGGTACAGCTCGTCGAGCGCGTCGGGCTCGTAGTCGACGTCCTCGGTGCTCGCCGGGACGAGGAGGGCCCGGTCGGACATCTCCCGGGGCAGGCGGTCCACCACGACGTACCGGAAGAGGCGCTCGGCGTAGGACTTGCTCGCCGAGAGCAGGACCGGCAGGTGCGGCAGACCGGCGCCGACGACGACGAGGGGAGCGCCCTGCTGGCTGATCTCGTGGACGGCTCCGCAGAGGGCGGCGAGCTCGACCGGGGAGATGTCCTGCATCTCGTCGATGAAGATGCCGATCCCGACGCCGAGGTCCCCCGCGAGCTCGGCCACGTCGGTGAACAGCTCGATGAGGTCGAGCTCGAGGTC
>DATHVS010000001.1:0-2475 GCA_035461195.1 Nocardioidaceae bacterium | reverse complement strand
AGATCGACGGGCGCCACGAAGGTCCGCAGATGTGCGCCGGCCGCTGGATCCCAGATACGGACTGACCCGTCGATGCTGGAAGTGGCGATCCGGGAGCCGTCGGGGCTGAAATCCACCCCGGTCACACCCCACCGGTGGCCTCCCAACGTGACGAGGGTCTCGCCGGTGGCAAGGTCCCAGATCTTGGCAGTGCCGTCATCGCTGGCGGTCGCCAGGCGGGCACCGTCGGGGCTGAACGCGACCCCGTACGCCGGGAGCTCATGGCCTGTCAACGTCCATTCCTCGGTGCCTTGAGCGACGTCCCAGATGCGTACGGTCGAATCCTCTCCGCCGGCGGCCACCCATCTGGCGTCGGGGCTGAACACTGGTTTGTTCACAATGCCTTCGTGGCCGCGTAGGATCCGAGGGAGCTGCTCGCCGGTGACGGCATCCCACAGCCGCACGGTGCTGTCGTGCGTCGTGGCGAAAAGGCTTCCATCCGGGCTGAATCCCCCAGCTCCTGCGTGACCGTCGTGCCCGGAGAGCTGTAGTTGCTGTTCTCCGGTCTCGAGGTCCCACACCGTCACGGGACTGTCGGCGCCGTCGCCGCCGGCGGCGAACCGCGTTCCGTCCGGGCTGACCGCCAGACCATAGCCGCCCTGCGGGACGGCAAGCACCAGCCGGAGGCTGCTGACCGAGCGGTGCAGAGCCTCTTCGGCCTCGCGCAGGACAGCTTCGCCCGACTCACGAGTCGTCTGGACAGCCTCCAACGCGAGCAGCGTGCTGAGCTCTGGGTCGATGTCCAGGTTGGCGATGGCAGCGGCGGCCAGCTCACGAGATACGGCGACCTCGGCCTCTCGTTGGGCGTCGGCCCGTTGGTCGAGGGCGACGACTCCGGCGACGATCGAGCCGACGAGTGCGACGCCGAGCGCCGCCGCTAGCCAGCGGGTCCGGCGCCGGCCCGCGGCCTCTCGGATGGCCCGTTCACGCGCCGCGCGCAGCTCCGTTTCGGCGAGCGCCTCCGAGGCTTCCAAGAAGTCCTTTTCCACACTGGTCAGTTCCGGCTCGCTCGTGGTGCGCCAGTCCAAAGCGGTGGCGAGCCGCGTGCCCCGGTACAGCTCGTCGGTGGGGCGGCCACGCTGATGCCACTCTCGTGCGGTTGGGACGAGGTGGTTGCGGATCGCACGGCCGGCGGCATCGTCGGCCAGCCACGCCGCCAGCCGTGGCCAGGCTGAGAACAGCGCCTCGTGGGCCACCTCGACGGTGTCCTGGTCCGCGGTAAGGAGCCGCTGGCCGACGAAGGCATCGACGACTTGGCGGCGAGCCTCTCCGTCCGGACCGTCGAGACCAAACTCTTCTCGACTGACGCGACGGCGTACCGGGACCCCCTGCTCGCCCTCCCCGGCGAGTCGCACCAACATCGGCTGGACCCGCTGCCGGGCCTCCGCGTCAAGGGAGGTGTAGGTGGCTTCGGCGCTGCGGGCGAGCGCTCCGTCCACGCCTCCAGCGCCCAGGTACCCGGCTAGGGTCAGGACGTCTCCTCGTCGCCGTTCCCATGTTCCCACGAGCGCTGTCGACAGCAAGGGCAGCGCACCTGGCTGGCCCAGGACGTCGCCGACTATCGCGTCGGCAAGCTCCGGCTCGACCTTCAGACCCGCGGTTTCGGCCGGGGCGTGGACTACCTCGCGAAGTTCCAGTTCCGACAGCGGTGGCACGAGAACCACCTCGCGAGCAGTTCGTTCGGCGAACCTGCCGTGTTCGGCGAGCCTTCCGAGGTGGTCGGCACGCAGGACGACGACGAGGCGCGCGATTTCACCGTCGTCGAGCAGGCTCAGGAGGGTGTCGAAAAAGGCTCGGCGTTCGGCGGCAACCGAGCCGGTGGTCCACAGCTCCTCGAACTGATCGACCACGAGAATGCTTGGGGACTCCGCGTCGTGGCTGGGCAGCGCTGCCAGAGCGTCCACCGGGTTGGCTCCTGGGACGATGACTTTCTGCCGCCAGCTGTCGCTGCCCGGCAGTGCACCAGCCGCGAGGGCGGGCAGCAGGCCGGCAAGTACGACGGAGGACTTGCCCGCGCCGCTCGGGCCCGACACCACCAGTAGCTCGGAGTCGACCAGCGTGGCCACCAGCGCGCGCGTCAGCTTCGACCTGCCGTGGAAGTACGCAGCCTCCTCTGGCCGGTACGCGGCGAGGCCTTTGTAGGGACACATGACGGGTGTTCCTCGGCGCAGCCCGGGGGATGCCGGCGTCGCAGGCGCCGCGTCGAGGCTTCGATCCTGGGCGAGGATGGCCCCCTCCAGGCGGATCAGCTCCGGTCCTGGATCGATGCCCAGCTCGTCGGCCAGGGTGCTCCGGGCGCGGCGAGCCGCCGCCAGGGCATCCCCCTGCCGGCCCGCACGGTAGAGCGCGAGCATCAGCCGCGACCACCAACCCTCGTGCAGCGGCTCGTCGACGACGAGTTGTTCCAGCTCGGGGATGATCTCGGCGTGCCTGCCC